>NZ_CP014544.1:3132500-3489786 GCF_001586255.1 Zhongshania aliphaticivorans | reverse complement strand
CGGCTCGTGTTCCTCGCGCTTAATTTACAACGCCGATGAAGCTCATAGCAGTGGTGTTGAGATGGAACTGTTCATGCGGCCGCTGAGCAATTTGGAGTTTGGCTTGTCGGCGAGCTTTGTGGAGGCCGAGCTGGACTCCGATGTGGAATCAGAGGGTTCCGTGTTGGCAGTTGTCGGCGGTCAAGATGGCGATGATTTGCCGACTGCACCGGGCTTTGAACTCGCGGCGTCGGTGACCTATTACTTCCCCGTTTTTAATAGTTGGGAGGGTTTTGCCAATGCGACCTATCAAAATGTGGGTGAGCGCTATACCAAGATCTCTGACCAAAATAATAATGGTCAGGGCGTGGCGACCTTGTATCCCAATGTAGGTGGTCCGCTAACTCAGGCGACTTACGGTTATGACCGGGAGATGGATAGCTACGAAATTGTGAACCTGCGCTTGGGTGTTCGTAACGAAAACTGGGATACCGCGCTGTTTGTGCGCAATGCGACCAATGAGAAGGCGGAGCTGTCTATTGATACCGAACGCGGCGGTAATGCGCGGGTTGGTCATCATGTTAATCAACCGCGTACCATTGGCCTGAGTGCGCGCTATAGTTTCTAATACCACTGTTTGCCATTTATGTTGACGGCCCTTCGGGGCCGTTTTCGTTTGTGCGTGATTGGTATGTTCGCGAATATTCGTGATAATGACGTTTTTACCGCGCTGGACACCCATCATGGCTGCATCACCTCCCAAGCTTGATTCCGTTAAACTCGGTTTGTTTGTTAGCCGCATGGAGTCGGTGTGCGAGGAAATGGGCGCGGTGCTGCAACGCGCGGCGTTCTCGCCAAATATCAAAGATCGCCTCGATTTTTCCTGCGCCATATTTGATGCCAAAGGTCATTTGTGTGCCCAAGCGGCGCATATTCCAGTCCATCTTGGCAGCATGGCTTACGCCATGGCAGATATTGTCGATGCTTGCGAGTGGCAGCAGGGCGATATGGTGGTAGTGAATGATCCCTTTCTTGGCGGCACGCATTTACCCGATGTTACTGTAATTGCGCCGTGCTTTGACGCCAGCGGTGCCTTGCTGGCTTTTGTTGCTAATCGTGCCCATCATGCCGATATCGGCGCGTCGGCGCCGGGCTCCATGCCCTTATCCAAAACCTTGGACGAAGAGGGCGTGGTGATCCCGCCCACCGTATTGGTTCGCGCCGGAATATTAGCTAAAAATTTGCTAGATGACTGGTTTGGCGAAGGGCAGCACGGCGATTTTATTGCGCAAGTTAGCGCTAATCGCACGGGTTTGCAGCGTTTAAATGAAGTCATTACTGGCTTAGCCGTACCCTTCGGCGTGGCGGTAAATCAGTTGCAAGACTACGCCGAAGTTATTGCTCGGCGGCGTTTGGCCGAATTGCCCAGTGGCAGCTTTGCATTTACCGATTACATGGACGACGACGGCTTTGGCCATTTGCAGCTGCCTATAGCGGTAACAATTGATTTAAGTGCCAAAGGCGTGGTGGTCGACTTCAGCGGCACTGCGTTGCAGGTTGAAGGCAATATCAATTGTCCGCTGTCGGTCGCTGCCGCCGCCGTGTATTACGTGTTTCGCTGTTTAATGCCCGATGAAGTGCCGGTTTGCGCGGGCCTATTTCGGGCTATTCGTTTAAGTGCGCCGCTCGGTTGTCTGCTTAATGCTCAGCGGCCAGCGGCAGTGGCGGCGGGCAATGTTGAAACGTCAATGCGCATAAGCGATGCGGTATTGGGCGCACTGGCGCAAGCTGCCCCCGATCTCATTCCCGCGGCCAGTCAGGGCACCATGAATAATGTGGCTATGGGGGGGCGCGGCGTCGGGGGCGACTGGGACTACTACGAAACCATCGCTGGTGGCATGGGCGCTCACGCACGTGGTCGCGGCTTGAGTGCGGTGCAAAGTCATATGACCAACACCTTGAATACGCCGGTAGAGAGCTTGGAGATGCACTACCCCCTGCGAGTGCGCCGCTATGAAATCCGCCAAGACTCCGGTGGCCCAGGTCAATATCGCGGCGGCGAAGGCCTAATTCGCGAGTTTGAATTTTTAACGCCAACCCAGTTCACTCTGCTCACCGAACGCCGCCGACTTGCCCCTTGGGGTTTGGACGGTGGCGGCGACGGTGCCGTCGGCAAAAACAGTTTTAATGGCATGAGCCTACCAGCTAAGGTCAGTATGAGTGCTGTAGCCGGTGATGTACTTCGAATAGAGACCCCCGGCGGGGGTGGCTGGGGCGTCTGACGTCGGAAGTCTGATGTCTGACGAAGCCATATTACGTGGCGCGGCTAAACGCTGGACGGGAGATGTGAAGCGCCAAAACCAACGACAGATGGCCTTAGTGAATTAGCGCATGCAGAACCGAATTTAGCATCTATTGGCTTGGCTGATTTTGGCTTTTGCGTCCGGCGCCAGGCGCCAGACTTCCGACCGTTCCTAGCGTCTCCCGTCTCCCGTCCAGCATTCAGCGGTTGTCGGGCCATTACTTTTGCCCGCGAAATTGCTAGAATGGCGCGAATTCTTTCCGGTAAGCGCCTCGCGTCAATCAGGTCTTATCACTGTTATCAAACAAGTAGGTGGTCCATGGACACAATTGAAGCAATCAAACAGCAGATTTCAGCTAACCCAATTATTCTTTATATGAAAGGTTCGCCTAACCAGCCTCAGTGCGGATTCTCTGCGCGGGCGTCGCAGGCGCTTATGGAATGCGGCGAGCGTTTTGCCTTTGTGGATATTCTGTCTAACCCTGATATCCGTGCAAAAATGCCCGAGTTTGCCAATTGGCCGACGTTTCCACAGCTGTGGGTTGCTGGCGAGTTGGTTGGCGGCTGTGACATTATTTGTGAAATGCACGAAAGCGGCGAGCTGAAAACCTTGGTTCAAGAAACGACCGCAGCTGCCCCTAGCGCCGAATAAATCTCGTTTGTAGGCTGTTTTATGTAAAGCCCGGTGATTTTGTCATCGGGTTTTTTTGTGTCTGCAGAGACAAATAGTAATGGGAATGCTTTGCATTTAGATTGCGACTTGCTATGCTTTGCCGCGTTTTGCAATGATGCCATCGATATTTGGCGTTTATTTAAAAATAAGCGGGCCGAGAGATTCCGCGTTACTGAGACTGGAGAGTTTTCAATGAAAAAGACCGTATTAGCCGCGGCCATTGCGGCGCTGCCCTTTGCTGCCTATGCCGAGACTGCGCCGAGCAACGCTGAAATGTGGCAAATTATCAAACAGCAGCAACGCGAAATTGAACGTTTGACCGCCGAGCAAAAGCAAGCCGACAGCAAAATTAATGCAACAGCCGATGCGGTAGAAAAATCAGCAACCGTTGCCGATTGGGCTAACCGCACTACTATTGGCGGTTATGGCGAGCATCACTTTAACCACTTTAAAGACAAAGATGACAAGGTTGATGCTCACCGCTTTGTTCTTTTTGTTGGTCATCAGTTCAGCGATACCGTGCGGTTTTTCTCTGAGGTCGAAATTGAACACGGCTTTGTTGAAGACACGGCTGATGGCAGCGGCCCTGGCGAGTTGGAGCTAGAGCAAGCCTATATTGCGTGGGACTTCACCCAAGGTCATACGCTGACTATGGGGCAATTCTTGGTGCCAGTGGGCATCATTAATGAAACCCACGAGCCAGATACTTTTTACGGGGTTGAGCGCAATAACGTCGAAAAAGAAATTCTGCCTGCTACGTGGTGGGAAACCGGTGTCATGGTCAGCGGCGAAATTCTGCCCGGCCTTCGCTACAACGCGGCGCTGCACAGCGGTTTAAAAATTGATCCTACCGGTAACGGCGCTATCCGTGGCGGTCGTCAAAAGTCGGCTAATGCAACTGCGGAAGATCTGGCTTACACCGGTCGCTTGGTATTCAACGGCATCAGTGGTTTAGAGCTGGCGGCGACCTATCAGCACCAGCAAGATGTTACCCAGGGCCTTGGCGATGACGGCGAAGCCGATTTAATCGAGTTGCAGGCTCGCTACCAGTGGCAGAATCTGACGCTGACTGCGCTTGCCGCCGAGTGGGATATTAACGGTACTAGCTTTGTTGCCAATGGCAGTGATAAGCAGGAAGGTCAGTACGTTGAGGCCTCTTACAAACTCACCCCCGCTGTTGGCGTATTTGTTCGTCAGGGCGAATGGGATAACCGCGCAAATAGTGGCACTGACACCGAGATTGAGCAAATCGATGTGGGTGTTAACTATTGGCTGACCAAGAACGTGGTTATTAAAGCCGATGTGTCTGAGCAAGACGGCGCGAAAGATGACGACTCAATCAACCTTGGTTTAGGTTGGAGCTTCTAATATTGGCCATCAGCCATTATAAAATGCCAAAACGACGCAGCGGGCTTATCCCCGCTGCTGTCATTTTTGGCGTGCTCTTAGTTTTACAGTGTATGACGACACCGATGGTACAGGCGGCCAGTGCCGGACAGTATTTGACGGTGGACGAATTTCTCGACTTGGGTTTTGGTGATGATGCCAAGCCGGAGTCTAAAGTGTTTTGGTTAACGCCGGCGTTAAAGGCGCGAATAAAGGCGATTCGCGGTAAAGACTTCCCCCTGCTACGGGTGCGTTATTGGCAGTTGGGTTCGAGGACGGCGTGGATATTGGAAGAAATCGGCAAGGAAATGCCGATTACCATTGGCGTTGTCGTTGATTCGGGCGGTGCGAGAACAAGTGTGGCGCGAGTTGAGATTCTGGCCTTTCGCGAGAGTCGGGGGTGGGAGGTTCGGCACAGCTTTTTTACTGAGCAGTTTCGTGGTGCCGCGCTCGCTGAGCGCGATGTATTAAGCCAGCATATCGATGGTATCACCGGCGCTACTTTATCGGTTAGGGCGGTAAAACAAGTCACACTTATTGCATTACTCCTTGCAGATGCGGTACAAGCTTCAGCTGACATTAGCGCAGCGGAATAAGTAGTGAGCCCTTATCGTATTTTTAGAATGTTGTTATTGCGTTGGCATCGCCGTATTGGTGTGGTGGCAGCGCTTTTTGTTGTAGTGTTGGTTGTCACTGGCATTGCCATTAACCACAGCGACGACTGGGGGCTCGATAAAAAGCCCTTAAAACAAGCGTGGCTATTAAAGCACTACGGCATTCCCTCGCCGGTTCTGCGCAGCTTTCCTTTAAATAAACCCCTTAACAGCGGTGCTTGGTTGAGTCAGCTTGGTGATGGTCTCTATCTGGCGGAAACTCAAATTGGCAGTTGTGATAGCCCGTTATTAGGAGTGGTGGTGTTGCCAGACACGATTGCCGTGTTATGTGCTGGACGCCTACAACTTTTTACTCCTGCGGGCGAGAAGCTCGACGATATTAGCGAGTCGCTGGGTTTGCCTCGCGGCGCGGAGGCCTTGGCGCTGGATGGTGAGGCAGTATTACTGCGCACTCCCGCTGGCGTGATTGCTTTTGACCCCCGCAGCTTTATGTTTTCAGCCATGAGTGTTGAGGGCGTGGCTTGGGCCGCGCCAGCGCTGGCGCCGCCCATTATTCAACGCAGTCTTCTAGATCAATATCGCGGCAGTGGTTTGAGCTGGGAGCGCCTGTTGCTCGATTTACACAGCGGCCGCTTGTTTGGCTCTATTGGTGTCTACATTATGGACTTGGCGGCAATTGCCTTACTTCTTATTGCGTTAAGTGGTGTCTGGGTGTGGGTGAGCAAACCCGGGCGCTGGAAGCGGCCATCGTAAGCCTAGGCAAGCCACTATTGGCCGGTGCAGCGCGGCAGTGCACGCTGGCGGTCAATGGCGATTTTACTCGTTCGTGCTACGGTCTAGCTTATTATCCTTGGAGTGACCGTAATGAACACAACCCTGAAAATGTGGCGCAAGCTGTCGCCTTATCCCGCTGGTAAATGGACATTTTCCAAGGCGGTTTGTCTTAAAGCCCCTTATTTTGCAACGATAAAGCCCTGCTTTGAAGAATTGGACGTTGGTCATGCGGTGGTGCGCATCAAAGAACACCGCGCTATTCATAATCATATTGGCAGCGTACATGCGATTGCCATGTGCAACCTAGCCGAAATCTGCGCTGGCGTGGTCAGCATGGTTTCTCTGCCTGGAGGTATGCGCTGGATTCCCGCTGGTATGACCGTGCGTTATTTGGGGCGCGCCAAGGGTGTGTTGCGGGGCTACGCCACCATGCGCGAGATCGTGCCCGGCGAAAAAGGCTCAGTGCCGGTGATTGTTGAAGTGAAGAACGACGCGGGTGAAGTGGTGTTTGATGCTGAGATAGCGATTCATGTATCGCCAGTGAAAAAGGCTTGATGCTTGACGGGAGACGCTTTGGATCGTCGGACGTCAGGCGTCTGACGTCCGACGGTGAGCGCTTTTAGCTCACCCCACCCATCATCGACTGCTGATAATTCTGAATACCCACTTTCTCAATTAGGCCGAGCTGGGTTTCCAGCCAGTCAACGTGCTCTTCCTCTGATTCCAAAATCTCTTCAAACAGTTCGCGGCTTATATAGTCGTTAACGGTCTCGCAGTATTTAATACCGTCTTTTAGATCGGGAATTGCTTTTAGCTCTAGGGCTAAATCGCATTCCAGCATTTCCTTGGTATTCTCGCCAATCATCAATTTGCCGAGGTCTTGCAGATTGGGTAGGCCTTCCAGAAATAAAATGCGCTCAATCAGTTTGTCGGCGTGTTTCATTTCGTCGATGGACTCGTGGTATTCGTGGTCGGCTAGCTGTTTTAGCCCCCAGTCTTTGTACATGCGTGAGTGCAGAAAGTACTGGTTTATTGCGACGAGTTCGTTGCCGAGGGCTTTATTAAGATAGGCAATGACTTTGCTGTCACCTTTCATGAGCTTGATCCTTTGCATGGTTGGCGGTTTTTATAAGTGTGGACTGGGCACAGTGAGTATTCAAGTTGAAACGCGCGACGGGAGATGCAAATGTTACTTGGAACCCCATTGCTTAGAATGCATTTCGCCTTGGCGGTGGGTGGCGCAGCACTTTATCTGCGACCTGTTATCGCGTCATGCCTGTACCTTCGTTGCTGAGATGGGCTCCTGCCTTCGCAGGAGCGACGCTGGCACGCTAGGAATTACGACGGGGCTCCAGTGTTTATTACAAAGTAATTTATTCGGTCATATCTGCGCGTCATCCCTGCGAAGGCAGGGACAGGCATCCATATGCAAAGGGTACAAAAAGGTCTGGAGGCTGGCATTACTAGGTGCGTAATGTTTGCGAAAGTAAGAATACAGATTATGAAGGGGTGCTTAGGCCGCTGCGTAACAGAGATTTTCGTCGTAGCTGTTTAAGTAGTTCTCATAAACTTCGCGGGCGACAATGCCGCATTTACCGCATTGGCTGGCCAAATCGAGTTGACGGCGCACTTCGCGAAAGCTGCCAGCACCGGCATCAACGCTGTCGCGAATATGCTTATCTGTAATTCCTTTGCAAAGACAAACGTACATACTGGTCTCGATCTCGGTCAGCACTTTATTGAATGGCAACGATAATGCAAATG
The DNA here is from genome assembly GCF_001586255.1 of Zhongshania aliphaticivorans. Lineage (NCBI taxonomy): Bacteria > Pseudomonadati > Pseudomonadota > Gammaproteobacteria > Cellvibrionales > Spongiibacteraceae > Zhongshania > Zhongshania aliphaticivorans. The sequence continues at coordinate 3,482,294 of NZ_CP014544.1, read as the reverse complement.
AGAATGCTTGTCAATTGTATGCAAGCCATATAATGCCGATAGCTAAATCCTATGGTCGTGATTAGAAAATTCAATGGGATAGAGCGGGGGGCGGGTGTATGATTGCCGGTCTGAATAAAGCTTTTATATCTGTTTTTTCAGGTATAAAAATTAAATCAAATATAAAACCGGAGGTTTATAAACATGGGTGTTTTAGTCGGTAAGCCAGCGCCAGATTTTACGTGTGCTGCAGTACTTGGTAATGGCGAAATCGTTGACAGCTTCACACTGAGCGAAGCCACCAAAGGCAAATACGCCTTATTGTTCTTTTACCCACTGGATTTCACGTTTGTATGTCCTTCTGAGCTGATCGCACTGGATCACCGTATGGATAAATTCCGTGAGCTGGGTGTAGAAGTAATCAGTGTTTCTATCGATTCACAGTTCACTCACAACGCATGGCGCAACACCGCTATTAAAGATGGCGGTATTGGTCCTGTGACTTACACCATGGCCGCTGACGTGCGTCACGACATCTGCCGTGCCTACGACGTTGAAGCTGAAGGCGGCGTTGCTTTCCGCGGTGCTTTCCTGATCGATAAAGAAGGTCAGGTACGTTCACAGTTGATCAACGACCTGCCACTGGGGCGTAACATCGACGAGCTAGTGCGTTTGGTTGAAGCCCTACAGTTCCACGAAGAGCACGGCGAAGTTTGCCCGGCTGGCTGGAACAAAGGCGACAAAGGTATGAATGCCTCGCCAGACGGCGTTGCTGCTTACTTGTCAGAGAATTCAGATAAGCTGTAAGTTGGTCTGAGGTTCTTTAAAAGCCCGCTGCATCGGAAGGTGTCGCGGGTTTTTTTATGCTTCTGGGACGCTGAATGCTGGACGGGAGACGGGAGACGCAAAGGCAGGACGGCACGAGCTTGAATTTATTGTGTTTTAGCGTTGCTCTGGCAAAACTTCATGCATAGGGCCGCCACTATTCAACCTACCTCGACCAGCCACTCTTAGCGTCTCCCGTCTCCCGTCAGGCATTACGCTCTCTGCGGACATAAAAAAACCCCGCCGAAGCGAGGTTCCTGAAGCGGGCGACATATCGTCCCCCATCTTCCGTCAGGCCTTACGCGAAATTCGCCGCAGCAAACTCCCAGTTCACCAAGTTCCAGAAACCTTCTTCCAAATACTTAGGACGGGCATTGCGGTAGTCGATGTAGTAAGCGTGTTCCCAGACATCGGCAGTGATCAGCGGAGTTTGACCTTCGCGGGCGATCGGGGTGTCGGCGTCGTCGGTGTTGACGATTTCAAGGCTGCCGTCGCTGTTTTTAACCAACCAAGTCCAGCCTGAGCCGAAGTTGCCGACTGCTTTGGCGTTGAATGCAGTTTTGAATGCATCAAATGAGCCGAAAGCTTTGTCGATGGCTGCTGCTAGGTCACCTGTTGGTGCGCCGCCGCCGTTGGGGCTAAGGCTGTTCCAGTAGAAGGTGTGGTTCCAAACCTGGGCGGCTTGGTTAAACATCACGCCACTAGAAGCTTTGATGATCTCTTCCAGCGTTTTGCCTTCAAACTCGCTACCGGGAAGCAGTTCGTTAAGTTTAGTAACGTAGGCGTTGTGGTGCTTGCCGTGGTGAAAATCGAGGGTTTCTGCAGAGATATGCGGTTGCAGAGCGTCTTTCGCATAGGGCAGTGCAGGTAATTCAAAAGCCATTGGATTCTCTCCTGAGAGTTGATTTACGTGGTTAAATTGTGACCGTATTAAGGCGGTTATTCTCCGCCGCGATCTGCTTTTAAATATTTAAAAGCAAGATCAAGACCAACGCCAGCCGCCAAGCTGTTGCCAGCGATTGACGATCTGGCAAAATAATTCGGCAGTCTTCAGTGCATCGTACGCGGCGCTATGGGCTTCGTTGTTGTCGAAGTCGATGTCCGCTAGCTGACAGGCTCTTGCGAGCACAGTGTGGCCATAAGCTAGCCCTGAAAGGCTGGCCGTATCCATCACCGAAAAAGGGTGGAAGGGATTGCGTTTAATGCTGCTGCGTTCAATCGCGGCCAATACAAAGCCAAGATCAAAGTGCGCATTGTGCCCAACTAGCACCGCTCGGGTGCACCCACTCGCTTTTACCTGTTGGCGAATTCGCTTCATCAGCTCGCCCATGACAGTCACTTCTTTTTGTGCCTGTCGTAATGGGTTATGGGGGTCAATGCCGGTAAATTCAAGGGCGGCGGGTTCGAGGTTGGCGCCTTCAAATGGCTCGACGTTGTAACTGACGGTGTCATCGGGTTCGAGTTGGCCGGAGTCGTCCATGCGCAAAAAAGTTGCGGCAATTTCCAATACGGCGTCGGTTTGGCAATTAAAACCGCCCGTTTCAACATCGATAACCACTGGTAGAAAGCCGCGAAACCGCTGCGAGATCATTGATTTTTCATCACAAAAGTCCATGTCGGTCTCAGCCTATCTGCCAGTGGAGTTGCTCACCACCGCGCAGCGGGTAAATAGTATCACTGCCCAGCGGGAGTTGCTCTGGGGCGGTCCACGACTGTTTGATCAAACTAATGCTGTCGCTATTGCGGGGCAGACCATAAAAGTCGGCACCGTAAAAACTGGCGAAGGCTTCGAGCTTGTCGAGGGCGCCAGCGGCGTCAAAGGCCTCGGCGTACATTTCAATTGCCGCGTAGGCAGTGTAACAGCCTGCGCAGCCGCAGCTGGTTTCTTTGCGATTTTTGGCGTGGGGTGCAGAGTCGGTGCCCAGGAAAAATTTGGGGCTGCCCGAGGTCGCGGCGCTAATTAAAGCTTGTTGATGGGTGTTGCGCTTTAATATCGGCAAGCAGTAATAATGCGGACGAATACCACCAGCGAGCATATGGTTGCGGTTGTACAGCAAGTGGTGAGCGGTAATGGTGGCGGCAATATTGTCGCTGGCCGCGCTCACGAATTGTGCGGCGTCAGCTGTTGTAATGTGTTCTAGCACCATTTTTAGCGCAGGGAAATTCGCGGCGATAGGTGTCAGGTGGCGTTCTATAAAACGCGCTTCGCGGTCAAAAATGTCAATATCGGCGTCGGTGACTTCGCCGTGAACCAGCAGCGGCAGGCCGTGTTTTTCCATGGCGGCTAAAACCGGGTAGAGATTTTCGATACTGGTCACGCCGGAGTCAGAATTGGTGGTGGCACCAGCGGGGTAGAGTTTGGCGGCAAATACCGTGTCTGATGCGGCTGCTTCAGCGATATCGGCGACAGTGGTTTTGTCTGTGAGGTATAAAACCATCAGCGGTGTCAATTGGTGGCCCGTAGCAGGTAAAGCCTGCACTATGCGCTGGCGGTAGGCATTGGCTTCGGCCAGATTGCGCACCGGCGGCGTCAAATTGGGCATAACTATAACGCGACCGAAGTAGCGGCTGGCGTCGGCGACGGTGTGGCTTAATACCTCGCCATCGCGCAGGTGAATGTGCCAGTCGTCGGGGCGGGTAATCTTTAAGGTTTGCATGGAAGGCCTTAATCAGTGTCGGCGGCGGCGATACTGACTAGCATCGGACCGGTAAGCAATGGCTCTGGCGCAGAATGCTACAGGAATTCGGGGTTTGTATAAACACCCACGGCATCGCGCCGCAGGTGTTTGGGGTTGGTAAGGGGAATTATCCCCAATTTGTGTTGGTAAACCTTCGGCTTAATTTGGGTCTTGCTGCCCAAACTCTAGTTCCTTGCTATTGGCGGTAATAATACTGCTGCCAATACCGGGAACGGCCAGGAGGTCCTCGCTGGATTTAAACGGGCCGTTGCTATTGCGGTAGGCAATGATCGCCTCGGCCCGCTTTTCGCCGATGCCTTTGAGGGTTTGTAATTCTTCAGCGCTGGCAGTATTCACGTCGAGGGCGTGGCCAGAAAAAGAGATGATTAACAGACTGCTTAAAAATACGAGTTGTGCCGACCAGCGGCGTAGATAGGTTTTCATCAGCAAATTCCCTTTGGTTGATGAGTACAGCTACGGTTTATTTTAAGCGGCGCAATGACGCCGCTTAAAATAGTAGAACAGCTGAGTAGGTTTGCAAAGGCCTTTAATACATTCTTAGCGAACCTTGATCTCCGTCCACAGTTTGTTGGCTAAGCGGCGCTCTTTGGCGTTGCGCGCGGCAATAGTTTCTAGTGTTGCCTGCTGTTCAGCGCTTGGGAAGATCGCCTTAATTTTAAGGATGTCCTCGTCAATGAAGGGCGTGGCTGCCGCATTGGGGTTGCCGGTGCCAACGATGGTGGTCAGTTCCGCGGCATTTTGCGGGTCCATCATAAAGTTAATGAACATATGGGCCAGCTCGGGGTTGCGGGCCTTTTTCGGGATAACCATATTATCTAGTGCTAATACCGCGCCTTGCTTAGGCAGTACAAAGTTAACAGTGAAATCACGTCCGGCGTCGGCAGCGTCGGCGCGAGCTTGGAACATATCGCTGGAATAGCCGTGGGCTACCCAGATATTGCCAACGGTAAGTTCTTTGATGTAGCTCGACGAGTTAAAGGCCGCCCAGTAGGGTTTGGCTTTGAGGATAACGGCTTGAGCTTCTTTGAGGTGTTTCTCATTGGTGTCATTTATAGAGTAGCCTAGGTATTTCAGCGCCGCGCCGAATAACTCTTCTGCGTCGTCCATTACCGTGACCTTGCCTTTGATTTTAGCTAACACGGCAGGATCAAAAATAATCGACCAGTCGGCGGGGTCGATACCCAGCTCGGTAATTTTGTTTTCGTTGTAGCCTATTAGCGTTGTGGTAAAGGCGTAGGGCAGGGAGTAAACATTGCCGGGGTCGTAAGCCTTGTTCATGTAGCCCGCCGCGCTATTGCCAATATTGCTGAGCTTGCTTTTGTCTAAGGGCATCAAAAAGCCCTGCTTGATCAGTGCTTCGACGGCGTTTTGGGTGGGAATAACCACGTCGTAATCGCCGCCACCGGCGAGGAGTTTGGCCATCATTTCTTCAGTGGCTGAGAAATAATCCTGCACCACTTTACAGCCGCACAAGGCTTCAAAACGAGTGACGGTATCTTCGGCAATATAGTCGTTCCAATTGAACAGATGTAAGGCCTTTTCAGCCATAGCAAATTGCGAAAGGCACAGCACAAAACAGCACAGTAACTTTTTCACGATAGCGTCCTTTTAGAGGGGTAAGTGGGTTATTGCCGCAATACAGCAGGCGAAATTTTCGATAGCACGGTAATCAAGGTCAGGGTGACCAACATCAACAGGGTTGATACGGCGTTGACTTCCGGGGTGACGGCAATTTTAACCATTGAATAGATCTCCAGTGGTAAGGTCGAGCTGCCTACCCCGGCAGTAAAGAATGTAATTACAAAATCGTCAATAGATAATGTGAAGGCCATTAATGCCCCGGCAATAATGCCGGGCATTAGCAGGGGCAAACTGATGAGCCTAAAGCTTTGCCAGGGACTGGCGCCGAGGTCGCGGGCCGCCTCTATTAAACTTTGATCCATGCCCGCCAAACGTGACTGCACTGCCAGCGCGACAAAGCCGATACAAAAACTGACATGGGCGAGAATGATCGACACCATGCCCAAAGTGACATTGAGTAAAATAAACATCAGCAACAGGCTAACGCCGATTAAAATATCGGGCATGGCAATGGGGCCTAGGACCAGTGCCGGCAGCCATTTCTGGCGGCCGCGATGGATCGCCAGGCCTCCTAGAGTGCCGAGGACCGTGGCCATGGCGGCGCTCATGATGGCAATAATGAGTGAATTGCCCGCCGCCCGCAAAATATTTTCGTTATGGATGAGTTTTTCATACCACTTCCACGTAAAGCCCACCCACTCGGCATTGAGCTTGGAGTCGTTGAAAGAAAAAATCACGACCACCGCTAGCGGGATGTAGAGGAATAGATAAACCAAAACGCCAGCGCTGACGAGAGCTTTACTGGGGCGATTATGTACCATTGTTGGCACTCCCAGTTTTGCCGAGTTTCGCGGCGAGTAAGACTAATAAAAGGGTGATGCCAGTGAGAACGAGCGATAACACGCTGCCAAACGGCCAGTCCCGAGATTCGACAAATTGCTGCTTAATGACGTTGCCAATCATAATGCCATTGGTGCCACCGAGCAGGTCGGGTATCGCGAAAATACCCAGCGAAGGAATAAATACTAAAATTGCGCCAGCATAGATGCCGGGCAGTGACTGTGGCCAGGTAATTAGCCAAAAGCACTGAAAGCGATTGGCGCCAAGGTCTTGGGCGGCATCGAGGAGGCGGCTATCGTGCTTCTCTAAATTGGCGTACAGCGGCAAAATCATAAAGGGTAAATGCACATAAACTAGGCAGGTAATGACGGCGGTACTGCTAAACATCAGGCTAATCGGCTCGAGGCCGAGTGCGGCAGTGACATGGTTAAGGCCGATGGTTAGCGCACCTTGGGGGCTGAAAATAATCATCCACGCGTAGATGCGTACCAGGAAATTACTCCAAAACGGCAGAATTACTAAAAGTAGCAGCAGATCCCGAAACCGCTTTTGGCTGCGGGCAATCATCAGTGCCAAGGGGTAGGCCATGATCGTGCAAATAAGGGTGGTCAGTAGCGCATAGCCCAAGGATTTAAATAGTAGGCCTAGGTAAATTCCCGACTCGAACAGGCGCAGCCAATTTTCTAGGGTGAAATCGAGGCTAAATTGCCCGTCTTCAATGTAATACCACGGCGCTAAGCCGCCGTATTCGCCGGGATAGCGGAATGAGGCAAAGAGCATCATTAGGCTGGGCACGGCAAAGAACAGCAATAGATAGAGCGCCGGTGGCAGCGCCATTAAGTGATTGCGGAGGCGTTCGGCGCGATTCATTAAAGTCTGCACTGGCTTACGGGACCAAGTGGCCGGCGTCGATACGCCAGGCAATTTGTACGCCATCGCCGGTATCGAACAAGCGGGTGCGACCGGGGGCATCGTTAGCCAGCATCGCCTCTATCAGCACACCGTTGGCGAGCTCAATGATGTAGACGGTCACGTCACCTAAGTACAGCATGTCGTGGACCTTGCCGCTGAACAGGACTTCATCGGAGCCTGCCTCAAGGGTGGCGGCGAGGCGAATTTTTTCGGGGCGCAGGGTGAGTGCGCAGCTATCGCCACTATTAAAGGTGATTTCAGGGTTGGCAGTGGCGCTCAATTCGCCAAGGCCCGCTACGGCAATACTCACCTTGTGTGCATCGCTGCTGACCACCTTGGCGTCGAGAATATTGCACTGGCCGATAAAGTCCGCCACAAAGCGATTGTCGGGATAGCTATAAAGTACCGAAGGCTCGTCGATTTGACTGATCTCGCCTTTGTTCATCACCGCAATACGGTGGGACAAGGCCAAGGCCTCGCCCTGGTCGTGGGTCACGTATACAAAGGTAATGCCCACTTCCTTTTGCAGGTTGATTAGCTCAATTTGCATTTGCTCGCGCAGTTTGGCGTCCAGCGCCGACAGCGGTTCGTCTAAGAGTAGTAGGCGAGGCCGGTTTACTAGGGCGCGGGCAATGGCAATGCGCTGCTTCTGGCCACCGGACAACGCATCGGGGTAGTGATTGGCCTTGTCGGGCAGGCGCACATCGTCGAGTACTTCGGCAACGCGGTGGGCAATTTCGGATTTGCTCATTTTGGCCATGCGCAGGGGAAAAGCGATATTCTCGGCCACGGTCATGTGGGGGAACAGCGCATAGCTTTGAAATACCGTGTGCACCGGGCGCAGCTCAGGCGGTAGCGCGCACAGGGATTTGCCATCGAGTAGTATTTGCCCACTATCGGCTTGGTCAAAACCGGCAATTAGCCGCAGCAAGGTGGTTTTGCCGCAGCCCGAGGGGCCAAGCAGGGTGAAAAACTCCCCGGCTTGGATGTGCAAGCTGACATTATTGAGCGCGACAAAATCGCCGAAGCTACGGGAAACAGCGTTAATCTCTAGCACGGCGAGGGGGCTTCCGTCGGGATGTTGAATTTGCGCTATTTTTTGCCAGCAATAGCCTTGCCGTCAATAGCCCAGAGCGCATTCATTTCAATAGTTTTACCGCTTTTTGGCCGATCTGGGCAGAAGGCGCAAGCTGGCATGGCGTAGCGGGGCAAAGACCGCTAAAATGACGGTCTTTTTTTAATCTCGCAGGCACAGCGTTTTGCGAGGGCTTCAGCGGAGTGATAAATGTCGGATATCAACAAAGTAGTCTTGGCTTATTCAGGTGGCCTAGACACCTCAGTGATTGTCAGGTGGCTGCAAGATACCTACAAATGTGAAGTGGTGACCTTTACCGCCGATATTGGTCAGGGTGAAGAAGTGGAGCCCGCCCGCGCTAAAGCCAAGGCGCTGGGTGTGCAAGAAATTTACATCGACGATCTGCGCGAAGAGTATGTCCGCGATTTCGTTTACCCCATGTTCCGCGCCAATGCGATTTACGAGGGCGAGTATTTGCTGGGCACCTCTATTGCCCGCCCGCTAATTGCCAAGCGCTTAATTGAAATAGCCAATGAAACCGGCGCCGACGCGATCTCCCATGGCGCTACCGGCAAAGGCAACGATCAAGTTCGCTTTGAACTGGGTGCTTACTCGCTGAAGCCCGGCATTAAAGTCATTGCGCCTTGGCGTGAATGGGATCTAACCTCCCGCGAAACCTTGATGGCCTATTGCGCCGAGCGCAATATCCCTGTTGATTTTGCTGGCAAGAAGAAAAAATCCCCTTACTCCATGGACGCCAACCTGCTGCACATCTCCTACGAGGGCGGCAATCTGGAAGACCCATACTGGGAGCCAGAAGAAGACATGTGGCGTTGGTCAGTTAGCCCTGAAGCAGCGCCAGATACCCCGACCTATATCGAAATTGGCTATGAAAACGGCGACCCAGTAACATTGAATGGCGAGGCGCTCAGCCCTGCTACTATGCTGGCTACGCTAAATAAAATCGGCGGCGACAACGGTATTGGCCGTTTGGACCTGGTCGAAAACCGCTATGTGGGCATGAAGTCGCGGGGCTGTTACGAAACCCCAGGCGGCACCATTATGCTACGCGCTCACCGCGCCATTGAGTCTATTACTTTAGATCGTGAAGCGGCTCATCTAAAAGATGAATTAATGCCCCGTTATGCAAAACTCATTTATAACGGCTATTGGTTCAGCCCAGAACGCCGTATGCTACAGGCGGCCATAGATGAGTCACAGGGTTTTGTTAACGGCGTAGTACGCTTGAAACTCTATAAAGGAAATGTGGTCGTAGTGGGTCGCAAGTCTGACAATTCGCTCTTTGATGAGAAAATTGCCACTTTCGAAGACGACGCTGGCGCGTATAACCAAAAAGATGCAGAAGGCTTTATTAAGCTAAATGCCCTGCGCTTGCGTATTGCCGCGAATAAAGGCCGCTCTCAGCTGTAATTTATTCGTTAGAAAAAGGGGCCGTTACAGCCCCTTTTTGATTTAAAAGGCTTTTGTTTTAGAGCTTCTATTTTAAAGATTACTATCGTGATGGTGCCTGATGTACACATTCAGTCGCGCTGTCAAAATGCCGGTATTGTTGGCGCTGGCCCGAATTGTAAATTGGGATGCTATTGATGATTTTTGAATCGCAGATGTACGGACGTAAATTCTGGGCGCTGTCGCTCGCCATCGGCATCATTGCCACCAGTGCGTGCAGTGGTAAAAGCGATAGCCGGGGCTTCCGGGGTACAGAGCCTAATTCTCGGCAATTTACGATTAACGAATCTTTGGGCAGTGTCGAGTTTTCAAAGGGCGCCACGATCGGTAATAGCAAGAGTCTCAACGTGGCTATTGGCAGTGGCGCGTTTCGACCACTGAGCGAATCCAACGACGTATTTTATACCATCACTGATCGCGGTCCGACGATTGATTGTGCCGACAGCGAAGCGGTGACGGGCATTGCTAATTTTTGTGATGGTAATCCCGGCACTGTCTTTGCTATTAGTGATTATTCGCCGCAAATTATTAAATGGCAGCTTAGCGGTATTGGCACCGGTTTAACATTGGAGCAGTCCGAAGTTATTACTCTGACTGGCAGCGATGGCGCCGCAATAAATGGCCTGCCTAACCCCTTTACCAGCGCCTATGTCGAGACGCCTTACGATAATCAAGGCAATGTATTGCCACGCAGTGCCGACGGTATTGATCCAGAGGCACTGGTGCGCTTGAACAATGGTAATTTCTGGGTTGCCGACGAATATGGCCCGAGCTTACTGCTGGTAAGCAGCACCGGCGAAATTTTAGAGCGGCAAGTGCCCGCAGGCTTGGCGGGTCAATTAGCTGCTGCAAACTATCCTGTCAGCGGCAATATTATTCCCGCCATTTTTGAACGACGCGCAATAGACCGCGGCATTGAGGCTTTAGCGCTGAGCCCAGATAACAAATACCTGTATTTCTTTATGCAGGGGCCCTTGGATAACCCCACTAATGGCGCAGCTGAGTCGCGTATTGTGCGGGTTGCTAAAGTTGAATTAAATGCTGATGGCACGGCGAAAGAAATGGTTGGCGAATACCTTTATCGTTTAGATGCGCCATCGCAATTTGCGATCAAGTCGCGAAGCGAGAACAAGGGTGATCTCGACGGCGATAATTTTGTAGCGCAAAGCGACGTGACCATAAATGAAGCTATCGCAATCGATACTGATTACGTGATTGTGGTTGAGCAGGCCAAGACGGTGAGTAAGTTTTACCGCCTCAACCTTGCCAATGCGACCAATATTTTAGGCGGCCCTTGGGATCAAGAAGCAACAAGCCCGAGCTTGGAGCAAACTACTCTCCCGACTGACGTCAAATTTATTACCAAGCAGCTCGGTTTTGATTCGCTGACTATGCCGCTGCCTAAGGGTATTAGTCCGCTGGCTGAAAATATTGAAGGTTTTGCACTGCTGGACGCCAATTTTGCGGTGGTGCTGAACGACAATAACTACGGTATTACCGGGCTTAGCAGCACAGTAAAGGTATTGCCGATTGGCGCTTTTGTTGTAACTTCCTCTGCGCCAATAGAGCCAAATCTGGATTACACTAAATCAGCATCGTTTGCCGTGGGCAATGCAATTGCCCTGGCTGGCGATACCACGAATAAGCGTTTATTTGCGGTGAATGGTCAAAACAATAGCGTAGATGTTTTAGACGTTACTGATCCTCTCGCACCGGTATCGGCGACGCCAGCGACCCTCGACCTAGCGGCAGCGGCGACTGACGCGGGTATTACGCTTGGTGCACCGAAATGGGTGACCACGTCGGGCTCCCATGTTGCAGTGGCGCTGGATAATAACGATCCGCAAGCGAAGGGCATCGTCGCGCTTTATTTATTATCTGACCTTAGCCTAGTGGCGACCTTTGAGGTTGGCGCGTCGCCCAAAATGGCGATTTTTGACTTGCTTAGCAGTCGCATTTTTGTTGCCAATGAAGGGCAGCCTAGTGATGACTTCAGCAATGACCCAGAGGGCAGTATTTCGGTTATCGACCTCAGGGATGGCGTTAATGTCGCAGAAGTTGAAGAAATTAGCTTTGCGGAGTTTAATGCTAGCGGTATTCGCGCCCAAGAATTGCCCGCTGGTGTGAGAGTGCACGCCGGTGCCACGGTCGCGCAAGATCTTGAGCCAGAACACATTGCCGTCACGCTAGATAACACCAAACTGTTTGTTACCCTGCAAGAAAACAACGCGGTGGCCGTTATCAATTTGGCTGATAACAGCATTGATCGCATTGTGGCCTTGGGGAGTAAAGACTTCGGCGTCAAAGGCAATGAATTCGATGTAAAAGCGGATAATACCGTTGATATTCGCAGTTGGCCTGGAGTTTACGGTCTGTATCAGCCAGACGAGGTTGGTGCCTATCGCTTCGCGAATCAAAACTACTTCATTACGGCCAACGAAGGTCGCCCACGTATTTACTCCGCGTATAGCGATCAGGTCAATGCCAGTGACCTCGCGGTTGATAATGGCAATCCAAGCGCAACCGCTGCCGCAGACCCTGCTATGTTGGGTGGTCTCAAAGTCAGTAACGAAGACGGCGATACCGACAACGACAACGATGTTGACGAAATCACTGCTTTTGGTGCGCGCTCGTTTGCGATCTGGAATGAACAGGGCGAATTGTTGTTTGATTCAGGTAGCGACCTCGCTCTGGTAACGGCGGCTAGCTTAGGTGCGAACTTTAATGATGCCGACACTGCAAGCCCCTTCAATGGTGCGGCGCCCAAAAGCATTGCGCTGGTGTCTAGCCTCAATCGGATTTATGCCTTTGTGAGTTTGCAGCGTGCCGGTGGTATTGCGATTTACGATATTACCTCACCAATGGGCGTTCAGTTTGTGCAGTACGTGAACAATCGCGACTTTGGCGCAGCAACTGGTGATAAGGGCGCGGACGGCATCACTACCTTCTTCATCGGCACCAAAGCCTATCTTGGTGTGGCGAACGCCGAGAGTGATAACGTGCGGATATTTGAGTTAAACTCGGGTGTCAGCACGACTACCGAATAAGATTTCACAAAGAAGGTGTCAATAAGGCCACCACCCGCAGCGGGTGGTGGCCTTATTTTTTGGCGGGTCGCTTTTGTAATTTACGCTGTAAGGTGCGGCGGTGCATGCCGAGTTGGCGTGCAGTTTCTGAAATATTTCCCCCGTTCTCTGCTAGCACGCGCTGAATGTGCTCCCACTCTATACGGTCTAAGGAGGGTGGGCTGAGCTCGGCGTCGCTCGTGCTGGCTGGGCTGGTTTGATCTTCCAATGCCGCCAGTATCTCGGTGGTGCTTGCCGGTTTCTGCAAATAGTTATCGGCGCCGAGCTTAATCGCTTCAACCGTGGTCGCAATGCTCGAATAGCCGGTGAGCATCAGCATTTTTATATTGGGGAAGCGCTGGCGTAACACGGGTATTAAATTCAGGCCGGAGCGGGTCTCTAATTTTAAATCGACAACCGCCATTTCGGGTGTGAATTGCTCGCACAGGGTAATCGCATCGTCGACACTGTGGGCGACATTTACCGTATAGCCTCGACGCTCTAACGATCGGCGTAGCGAGGCGCAGAAACTCTGGTCATCATCGACCAGCAATATTTTTTCATTATTGTTCACGGGCATACCTTGGCAATTGGTAAACACAATTCCACACGGCTGCCGCCACCGTCGCGACGCCGCCAGCGCAGCTCACCACCATAGCGAATAGCCGTGGCATTGCTCAAAAAGAGTCCTAGCCCTCGGCCTTTGCCTTTGCTGCTGACAAAGGCCTTGCTCATCATCGCCGCCTGCTCAGTACTCAGGCCTGGGCCGCGATCGCTGATGGCAAAAATAATACAATGATCCTGCTCCAACACATCTAAACGCAGGTCGTCGGTGCTGGTGTCGGCGCCATTGCTGAGTAAATTTAAAATAGCCTGGCTCACCGTCCCATCAAGTTTCAGCGTCATATTGCAAAGCGCCGGGCTGAGTGAGCTGTACAAATCGCAATCTGGCCGCAGTACCTGCCAGCGCTCCTGGAGCAGGGCTAAATACTGGGGCGCGGGGGTGGTTACTGTGTTGTCTGCACTGAGGTCTCTCGCCGTGCTAACGAGATTGGTGAGAATATCGCGGCAGTGATCGAGTTGCTGGCCGAGGGTGGCGAGGTCGGCGCGGGTCTCGGTATCAAAATCTTGTTCTGTTAAATCTTCCAGCACTACTTTCATCGTCGACAGCGGTGTGCCCAATTCATGTGCAGTGCCGGCGGCAAGGCTGGCAACTGCCAATAGCTGTTCATCTTGCAGACGGTGTTCGCGGCTGCTGGCTAACTCTGCTTCACGCTGACGCAGGCTATATGCCATTTTAAACACAAAATAGGTGATTAGCATGGCACTCACTGCGAAATTGGCCCACATGCCTAAAATATGCGTGTTCGGTGCGCCACTGTGTTGGTGATGGTTCGGGGCGACGGCTTCTAGAGGAATAAAATTAAACAGCAGCAAGCTGTAAGCGCCAAAACCCAAGCCGCCGAGTAACCAGGTATACGCCCAGGGCAGGGTGGCGGCAGAAATACACAACGGGACGAGTAAATAGGAAATAAAGGGGTTGTTAGCACCCCCAGAAAAATACAACACCGCGCTAAAGCCGAGAGTGTCGACGCAAAAATGAATAAATAATTCGACATCCGTCACCGGCCAGTTTTGATAACTGCGCCACCAGCTGAACACGGCAAAGCCCGAAATGGCAGCGAGCAACAGCTTTAGGGTAACGTAGGGAAGCATCCAGCCCAGCTGGCTTTCGGCGTACATTACCGCGCCAAACTGCCCCGCTATGACTAGGCTGCGAATCAGGCATAGGCCGCGTAAATTAGCGGTGTTGGGATTCAATAGCAGCTCCGCGCTAGGAAACATAGGATGTGTCAGTATACCGTTACACGCCATAGCTTGGGCGAGTCTGTGACATTTTGCCGCACCTCAATTTACGGCGGTTGCGTTTTTACTAGAATAGTACTGTTAGTCATGTCATTTACCGATGCACAGTCGAAATTCAATTGATTTGTCGGTTCTTCAAGAAAGTGTCGCTAGCAAACTCGCCAATGTAATTACCCGTGAGCGTGGCTTGTAATGTTGTTTTACAGCCTTCGGAACTCGCTAACGCGTAATGTATTTTTCGCAAGCTATTGAAGTGCACCAAATAGTTTTGTGCTTGGTGCGTCTTGGCTGCGGTGCGAGCGTCTAAGTTGGCACATGCAGATTAACTGGCGAATTTGTTCAATTAGAGTAGTCTAGTAGTAGACGGTGTTTATGCAGTGGCATAGGAACAAGTGCTCGCGAATGTCGCGATGTTGATCTGCCAATTTAGCCAAATTGTAGCGCGGGAGTTGAGTGTATGACTTGCCGCCGCTAATCCCACTTTCCCGCGCGCCGAGCCTGCTATGCGAATTGACCTTGAAAAGCACCGAATAGCGCTGATCTGTTGCAGTTTAATGATTTTGCTAGCACTTGCAGTGCTGGATTTCTTATTGCCCTTAACGCTCGTTTTCAGTATTCCGTATTTGGCGACACTGCTCGCGCTGAGCTATTGCGGTGCGCGGCGACGGGATATTGGCCTGCTTGGTGCGGCTATTGCTGCACTGATTGTGGTCGATATTTCACTGCATTATGCGCAATTGTCGAACTGGCACGAGGTCATAGCGCAGGTATTTGGCTTGTGTGGCGTACTTTTGGGTGCTGCCGCACTAATTTACTTTCGCGATGCGAGCCACCATGTTTTACGCATGAGTGAAGCTCGCTTTGAATCCTTATTTAATTTTGCGCCGGACGCCTTGCTTTTTACCGATCGCGACGGGGTGATTCGCTTAGCCAATCATCGCGCGCGATCCCTGCTGGGCGATAGCGAGGGCACCTTGTTGAATACTTCTATATTTGAACGTATACCCAGTGACCGGCATGAAAAATATCAACACTATGTTGCGCAGAGCTTAGGCGAGGAGCGCATTGAGAGCAGTCCCCCTAGCGGGCGACAAGGAGTGTTGCTGCCGCTGGAGATGCCACTGAGCAAGCTCAGCGGTGAAAGCGTTAGCGTAGAGCTGAATGTGAGTAAACTGAACGAAAATACCGAAGTTTGGGTCATGCTGGCACTGCGTGATATTACCGAGCGGCAATTGGTCGAGCGTATATTGCTACGCAAAAATGCCGAACTAGAAAGCTTTGCTTATATCACTTCTCACGATCTAAAAGCGCCGTTGCGGATAATTACGAATGCGAGCCGCTGGCTTCAAGAGGACTTAGCCGGACAGCTTGATGGTGAAAACTTGGAGAATCTAATGTTAATTCAGCAGCGCGCCCAGCGCATGGAAATGCTGCTTACGGCGCTGCGGGATTTTGCCAGTGTGAGTAAGAAAACAGGTCATCAATTTGAGCAAAGTATTACGCTGGCCGAACTCGTGCGTGAAATCGTCGATACACTGTCGCCACCACCAGGCACTGTGCTAGATATCCGGGCGGCAGCAGAAAGTTGCGTGGTTTACTGCATGCCCTTGCGCAGTGCCCTCGTGAATTTACTCAAAAATGCAATTAAGCATGCCGGACGAGTCGACGCAAAAATCACGGTGGACGTCGTTGCCGATGAGCGCTTTTATCGCATTCAGATACGCGACAATGGACCGGGAATAGAGCCGGCCTTCCACGAGAAAATTTTTGATGTATTTCAAACCCTGAAGCCCCGAGATGTGCTTGAAGGTAGTGGTATGGGTTTAGCAATTGTACGCAAAATTCTCGACACCTATGGCGGCGATATTGAACTGGAGTCACTGCGTGGCGAAGGCTGCTGTTTTACAGTCCTTTGGCCATGCGCACTGATGCCCGGCTGGCAAGCAGGGCGTGTGCGCAATAGTGGCGGAGGAAGCGCTGCCGAATTGCCGAAACTACCACGGCGACGGGGCTTTTTTCATTGAAGTAAAATAATGTCAGTGGCTTATCGCGCAAGGCATTGCTTGTTCATATTACAGTTAGCGAGACGGCACGCATACATGAAGTTTGGGCAGCGTAGTATACAAGAAAAAATTATTGCACTTGTGATTACACTGGTTATCGTCTGCAGTGGCGTGCCCTTGTTTTTTGTTTATCAGGCGCTAACGGTGCAGCTGGCGACCAATAAAGCATTGGAATTTTCCGGTGAAACCGAATTGCAAGGCCTGCTATTCACCACCCGCATTCAAGAAATGATTCACGACGTAAAAATTGTTGCTAGCAGCACCGCAGCGGAGACGGTTGCTCTCAGTGCAGAGGGATCTGCCGAACGTGAACGTGCTATCTCTCTGCTCGCGACTAGCTTTAGTCAGCTGCTAGCAGAAAAGCCGTATTATGTTCAGGCTCGATATATTGGTCTTGATGGTTATGAAAAACTGCGAATCGACCGCTACGGTTCCGGCGGCCGCCTGCGCCGTGTGCCTGCCGAGGAGCTCCAGGACAAGCTGCGCAGGGAGTATGTGCGGGCAAGCTTTAAGGACCTGTCGGCACCCTACTACATATCGAGGATAAACCTGAACCGTGAGAACGGTGAAATTACCCTGCCTTACGAGCCGGTGGTGCGGGTTGCCAAGCTTATATTTAACGGACAGGCGCAATTGCAGGGCATGCTGGTAATAAACCAGCGAATTAATGACTTGTTCACGGAAATGGCGCAAATGGCCAACCCGCTGTACACCTACCGAGTTATAGATCAAGAGGGCAACTATCTAAAACATATTGACGCGCGGAAGGTATTTTCCTTCGAGTTTGGTAAGGAACTGAGTGCATTCCAGGACTTCCCCGGAATCGAAGATATGTTTGCCAGTGAAGAGCCAGCGCGTTATTTCAGTGCTGTTGACGGTCCAAGTTATCAAGGTGCACTGGGCGTGCGCACAGTGTCATATGACCCGCGAGACCCTGAACACAAGATCGGTATTATCCTGCTGGGCAGTAAGGCTGATATTGATGCGATGGCAGCCGACACACTTAAAAATGTCTTGCTGATTATTGTCGTGCTGCTGGTTTTAGCAATGTTCATCGGCATTGCAATTGCTCGGAGCCTAGCGCGGCCATTGCGAGATATTGCCTCAGCGATACGCTTGGATGATATAGATGCTAGCCTCGAGGCCTTGCCTAGGTATCGCGATGAGCGCGTCACGGGCGGCGATGGCGCGCGACAAATAGTGCGCGCTGCGCCCAGCGGCAGATTGCTCAGTGTCGGCTCGCGGCGTCGCGACGAGGTTGTCGCGCTAGCCTGGGCACTCAGGCATTATCTTATTGAAATCAAAGATAAGACTGCGGCCTTGCAGACAGAGATTGACGACCATAACCGAGCTGAGCGCGCGCTGCGTACGGCCAATCACGAATTGAGTTGTGCGAATATTGAATTGGAACAGTTCTCGTATATTGCCTCTCATGATTTGCGGGCGCCCCTGCGAGTTATTGACAATGCGGCGTCTTGGCTGGAAGAAGATCTCGCCGAGCAACTTAATGGCGAACAATTAGAAAACTTGATGTTGTTGCGACAGCGAACACGCCGACTTGATAAATTATTAGAGGATTTGGCCGACTATACTATGGTCGGTAAGCAGCAGGACAGTCGCTACCAGACCCGCGTAAACGGTACACAAATCATCGACAAAGTGCGCTTTTTATTAAAAAAGCCTGTTGATTGCGAATTGCGGTTTACCGGTGACTGGAAAAATTATGAGTTTGTCAGTATGCCATTACAGCACGTACTGTCTAACTTGATTAATAATGCGATTAAACACGGTGCAAAATCGGGTGCAAAGATAACCGTATCAGCGCGCCTAGAGGGTGATAATTATGTGTTTGATATCACGGACAATGGTCCCGGTATAGCGCCGGAATATCGCGAACTTGTCTTTGATATGTTTAAAACCCTGAAGCCTAGGGACGAAGTAGAAGGCAGTGGTATGGGCTTGGCGATAGTCCGCAAAATCGTAGATTTGTATGGGGGTGCGGTAAGCGTTGGCGAGAGCACGGAGGGTGGCTGTACTTTTACTGTGGTATGGCCCAAGCAAGCACTAAACACGGAGGCTTAGTTATGTTGCGAGATATCGATATTATTGATCGTACCGTTAGTATTTTACTGATCGAGGATGACAATGGTGACGCGCGCGCGGTAGAGCGTGCGCTGCGCAAGGAACGGGTGGGTAACCCATTGTTCCGGGTAGCCGATGGAGTTGAGGCGCTAGAAGTATTGCGTGGCCAGCACAAGGAGATTCAGTTGACGCCCGCTCGGCTGTTGCTGGTCGACTTAAATATGCCGCGAATGGGTGGATTGGAATTGATACAGCAAATTCGTGCCGACTCGGAATTGCATCGCGAGATCGTGTTTGTGCTAACCACGTCTTCCAGCGATACCGATATTTTAGCGGCTTACGACCTCAATATTGCTGGTTATATTACGAAGCAGCGCGCGGGCGCGGACTTTGTCAATCTCGTCGGCATTCTGGACTTTTACTGGCGCATTATAGAGTTTCCGGTGCGCACTGATGTGTAGTGCTGATGGTTGTAGTCCGGACCTAACTTTGCCGATATTGTATTTACTTCAGGGCGAGGAGTTTGTTCATGAATGTATTAATTGTTGATGATGATTTGGGTGATCGCAAAAGTTTACAGCGCAGCTGCCGTGATGCGGGTTTGCAGTGTAATTTTTACGAGGCGGACAGCGTGCAGGCGTCGTTGTCGTTGCTTGAAACCGTGGAAATTAACTGCATATTAATGGACTACTCCCTTCCCGGGGACGATGGTTTAAGCGGTATCGCTCAAATTCACCTACGGTACCCCTATATTCCGACTATTATGGTGACGTGTTGTGGCGACGAAGTACTCGCCAGCAATGCCTTCAAATGTGGTGCGCTGGACTATCACTCTAAAGATGATATGAATGAGCTGGCTTGGAAATCAATCGTAAACGAAGCCATCGACAAAACCACGATACAGCGGGAGTTGGATGAAACCCGCGAATACCTCGCAAGTTTCTCAGATATGCTGGCCCACGACTTAATGTCTCCTATCGGGCATATTGTAAATTTCGTGGATATTGCTGAACGAGATTTACAAAGCAAAAATTATGCGTCACTGGCTGAACGCTTGGCTTATGTCAAAAAATCGGCGAATAATTTGATTAAGCTGATTACCGCCGTAACCGCCTATGCTCAGGGCGGGCGGGGTTCAGTTTTCTTTACCGTTCCGGTTCGCGAGCCAATTGATGCGGCGGTCGACATGCTACACGAAACAATTACTGGCAAAGGCGCTGAACTTGAAATTGCTGAGAATTTGCCCTCAGTGGTGGGTGATGTTGCCTTGTTAAGCCAAATGTTCATGAATTTGATTGCCAATGGCATTAAATTTAATACGAGTAATTCGCCTAAAATAGTGATTAAAAGTGAGGCGCTGGGGGCTGGGAGTCGCATCACTGTTGCCGATAATGGCATTGGTGTTTCCAATAGTGAACTTAGCGAGATATTCAAACCGTTTAAGCGTGGAAATTTAAGTCCTGAGTTTAAGGGTACCGGTTTGGGCTTGGCCACAGTGGAGCGCATTGCGCATCGCCATCGGGCTAAGGTTTCAGCAGAGCGAAATCCCTTGGGTGGCACGTCTTTTCATATTGATTTTCCACCCCCTGAGTCGGTGCCACTGGGCGAGCGCCATTAGCCCCCTGTAACTGCGACACTTTGTCGCAGGCCACGACGTCCCTAGCTTGCTAAACTGTGCGCCCGCAATTTACTAGGACGCTACCATGCGCAAGTTCGTGTTCATTCTGTCGCTGCTGGCCGCCGCTCCTTTGTGTGCCCACGAAGCCGCCACTAGCCTCGCGCAAGGCGCAGCGCGTCACGCGCCACTCGGCGTGATGGGCGACCATATGCATAGCACTGGCGAGTGGATGTTCTCCTACCGTTATATGCGCATGGAAATGGACGGCAATTTAGACGGCAGTGATTCGATTTCCCCTGCCGAAATTACCGGTACCATGATGAACCCCGGCCCGTACATGGTGGCGCCGCTTAAAATGACCATGGAAATGCATATGCTGGGTGCAATGTATGCGCCAAGCGATACCCTTACCCTTATGGCGATGCTGCCGCTGCTAAATAAAAGTATGGATCTCCGCAGCCGCATGGGCGCGGAATTTACGACCGAAACCGACGGTGTTGGCGACGTATCGCTAGCGGCCTTGGTGAGTGTTTACCAAGCGGTCGATAAATCGGCTGGCGTGCATTTAAATCTCGGTGTCAGCCTACCGACCGGCTCAATTGATGAGCGCGACGACACGCCAGCGATGGCCAATGCGAAGCTGCCCTACGGCATGCAATTGGGTTCTGGCACCTATGATTTAAAACCGGGCGTAACGTATCAAGCCTATTCAGCCCAATACAACTGGGGGGCACAGGCGCTGGCAACCTTGCGCAGCGGCGAAAATGACAATGATTACCGCTTGGGCAATCGCTATGAGCTAAGCGCGTGGCTGGCGCGAAGCTGGTCGTCCGCACTGAGTGGTGGGCTGCGTATAAAGCACAGCAGTTGGGCTGATATTCACGGCGCCGACCCCGACTTAAATCCCATGATGGTGCCTACCGCGGACACTCGCGCGCAGGGTGGCGAACGCAGCGAGCTACTCATTAGCGCCAATTATTTATTCCGCGCCGGTGCCCTAAAAAATCATCGTTTGGCCTTGGAATACGGCGTACCCATCTATCAAGAATTAGACGGCCCGCAAATGGAAATGCAAAACACCGTGAGCGTAGGCTGGCAGTACGCACCTTAATGAATATTTCACCGAGGGATAGTAGGCTGGGCTGTGTCTAATACAAATCGACTTCAAGGTATTTGTAATTAAAGGATTTAGCGTATGTCTCGCCGTTTGTTAGTTTCTATTCATTTGTACCTCGCTGCTTTTTTTGCGCCCATGGTCATTATCATGGCGGTATCGGGTGGCTTGCACTTGCTGGGTGTTAAAGAGGTGATGACCAGTACCGAGTTGGGCTATGTGAGTGGCCTTAAGCTCGATGCCGACAGCCCCAGCTTAAGCAGCGATGTGCGCACGGCGCTGCAAAGTCTCGGCGTAGATGCGCGCTTTGAATACGTGAAGGGCAGAGGCGGTGAATTCTCAACGCGGCCAAGCAGTCGTGAGCATTATCGTTTGAGCCAGCAGGCCGACGGTGTGGCGATTACGACGGTATCGCCAAACTGGCAGGCGGCGCTGATGGAATTACACATGGGCCACGGCCCGCGCTGGTATAAGTGGTTTGAGACGGCGTTTGCACTGGGCCTCATTATTATTATGATCAGTGGCCTCTACCTGGGCTTAATGAGCGCGGCCTATCGGCGTCAAACTTTGGTGTTGTGCAGTGTTGGCCTGCTGCTATTTTTAGCCCTCGCGTTTTTGTAAATTCTGCACGTTAGCGCCATTGAATTACGCTGTTAGTTCAATGGGGCTCGCCGCCGCCTCGTCTCGATAGACCCCACCAATAATGCACGCTGCTGGGTAACCAGCCTCGCGCAAGGCCTGTACGCAGGCCGCTGCGCGAGCGTGTGGCACGCTGGCCAACAGACCGCCCGAAGTTTGGGGGTCGAATAATAATGGGTACACTGGGTGATTGCGCCATGCCTCAGTATTTTTGACGGCAGCCCCAATCCGCTGGTTTTGTTCCTGCAAACTGCTGCTTATGCCATTTGCTAAACACGCCAGCGCGCCGTCTAGGGCGGGGATGCTACCGAGCTTTAGCTGCGCAGACAGGCCGCTGGGCTTTAACATTTCAACTAAGTGGCCGAGCAAACCAAAGCCAGTTACATCGGTACAGGCGGTGGCACCGTGATCGTGGAATATCTTGCCCGCGCTGCGGTTACTGCTGAGCATGGCGGCCAAGGCGCCTTCTAAGCATTTGCCTTGAGCCTGTAATTGGCCGTGGGCTGCAAACAAAGTGCCGGTGCCAAGGGCTTGGCTTAGAATTAATACCTCGCCCTCGTGTAAATTAGCTTTGGTGAGTACCGCGTTCTTTGCGGCCAATCCATTTACCACAAATCCAATGCTGAGTTCAGCGGCTTCACTGGTGTGGCCGCCGGTTAGGCTGCAATGATTGTCGTTAAGCACTTTCACCGCGCCACTCATTAATTGCAGTAAATCGCGCTCGGTTATTTTGTCGCCAGCAAAGGGCAGGCTGGCGATGGCCATTGCGCTTTGGGGCTGGGCATTCATGGCAAACAAATCACTTAAAGCGTGCTGGGCGGCAATTTGACCGAGTAAATACGGCTCGTCGATAAAGGCCCGAAAATGATCAACGCTTTGTAATAGCAATTGTGGCGCCGTGTTCTGATCTTGATTTATCCAGATAGCGGCGGCGTCGTCGGGAGCGTCTAGGCCCCAGGCGATATCGTCGCGCTGCACAGGGCTTAACTGCTTAATCACTTTGCTGAGGGTGCTGGCGCCGACCTTGGCGCCACAACCACCGCAGCGCATTGCCTGTGCATCGCTCGGGGTTTCGTCGCCGGTAATGAAGGGGTCGACAAGCTGCGTCCTAGGCTGATTAGTGCTCATGCTGAGTTCGCTAAACATGGCCATAAAGCGGCGATCGATTTTGTCTTTCCAGCGCCACACCCAGTCGCCGCTCAGTGTTGGCCATAAAGGCCGGTGGGCAATGGCGGTTTTTCCGCCCAAGGCCAAAATACTTAAAAAATCTTTTTGCGGACGATGTTGCTTTAAGGGCTGGCCCAATAGCTTGCTCTGCAAATTAGCGAATAATACCGGCCCTTGGCGCACTGCGAACACGCCAGCAGCAGGGCGAGGGTGATTCACTTGTTGGGCGGTGTCGCCAGCGGCAAACACAAAATCGTGGCTGAGTGATTGCAGGCTGTCGTTAATCGCGATAAAGCCATTTGCGTCGCAGGCAAGGCCAGAGTGCCTAGGCCAGTCGGCGGCTTTGGCATTGGTACACCAAAAAATATGCTCGCTGGGTAATGAGTGGTTTTTATCTTGGCCATGACCTGCGCCTTCAATATCTATGCGCTGGTCGGCGATATTGATAACCTTGGCCTCGGCGTGCAGTTGAACGCCCTTATTCTGTAAGGCGGTGTTCACGAGCTTGCGGATACGCTGGGGGTAGGCTTTGAGTAGCTCGGCGCTGGAGTACAGCAAGTGATAGCTGGGCGTGACAATCTCTGGGTATTGGCTAATGGCGTGTTGCATGGCCAGTATTAATTCAACACCCGCGGCGCCGCCGCCAACCACGCTGATGGCTGCGGGTGTGCTTGCTTTGCGCAGCGTTTCAAGAGTGCGCTGCCAGCGGGGGTAAAAATCACTGATCGGTTTCACCGGCGTGGCGAATTGCTCGGCTCCGGCAATGCTCAAATCTGGTGTTATACCGCTGTTGATCGACAGCAGGTCGAAGCCAATGGGCGGACGGTCTTTGTCGTTGAGCAGCAGCTGCTTTTGCTCAAGGTCAATAGCCACTACGCTGGCCTGTATAAAGCGCGCACCGGCAAATTGGCAGAGCCGCATTAAGTCGATATGGGCGTCGTCAAATTGATAGTGACCGGCAACCAGACCCGGCAACATACCCGAGTAAGGGGTTTGCACCTGCGGCGAGATCACGGTGAGCCGCACGCCAGCCAGCGGCTGCATGCCCCACATTTTTATGACTTGGGCATGGGCGTGGCCGCCACCGATCAGCACGAGGTCGAGATAGTTTGCTGCGGGGGGGATTGCGATGCTCATGTATTGTTATCGGCTTTTATTGGTAATGGATTACAGGGTCTCAGGGGACGGTCGCAGATGCAATCGCTGACGTAGGTTGCGGGCGAACATATCGGCGATAATATTCAGTATAGCGGCGCAGAGAATCAAGAGCAGCGCTCGATCAAAACGAAACTCTTCAAAGGCCGAGTCAATATAAAAGCCCAAGGTGCCAATACCGAGCATACCGAGAATGGCCGTCTCGCGCATAATGACCTCCCAGCGGTAGAGTAAAAAGGCCAGAAATTGGCGATAAACTCGCGGTAGTATTTCATAGCTGTAGCGATTGATGCCGGTGCAGGCATCCTCGCGTAACACTAACTCGCCGCTGTAGCGCCCCAGCAAATGGGCAATGATCGCCCCGTTGTGAATACCCAGCGCGAGTATGGCGGGCAGCATTGATGGCCCCAATAACAACAGGCCGATAAAGGCCAGTAAATACTCGGGCAGGGTGCGGGCAATAATTAAAAAGCCATCGCCTAGGCTGCGTTTTAGCGGGCTAAAAAACTGCCGTGAATTAAGCGGGAACCACACCAGGCTGAGTATGGCGGTGAGCAGTAGGGCGATTTGGCTGAGGATTAAGGTACTGGTCACGCCCGGTAAAATTTGTTGTTGCCAGAGCATCGCCAACCAGTCGAACACGGCGACATAATCAATATTCGTTTTATTGCGCAGTGGCGCAGGAATAATATCTTCGCTAAGAAAACGCGCAATATTTGCCCAGCTAAAATGCGCGGTGGGCGGCAAGTAAATAAGTGCGGCAATTAAATACCCTGGCAGCAGCGCTTTTTTTAGCCACCAGCGCAGGCTAAGCACAATGGCCAGCAGCACATACAGCAGCGCGGCGGCGTCATTATACTGGCCGTTGCCCAGTGCAGTTTCTAAATGGTAGCCGAGAGTGGGCAGGCCAACAAAACCTAAAACAATGCTCGAGCGAATGGCGCACTCAAAACGGTAGCTGGTG
The DNA here is from genome assembly GCF_001586255.1 of Zhongshania aliphaticivorans. Classification (NCBI taxonomy): domain Bacteria; kingdom Pseudomonadati; phylum Pseudomonadota; class Gammaproteobacteria; order Cellvibrionales; family Spongiibacteraceae; genus Zhongshania; species Zhongshania aliphaticivorans. The sequence continues at coordinate 3,457,180 of NZ_CP014544.1, read as the reverse complement.
TATTGCAGCAGTGGTCGCCATGCCAGCGGCAGGGTGGTGTAGAAAAAGGCGCTGAGCCCTGCGCTCTGCAATAGGTTGTTGCGCGGCGCGGCCTCGGTCTCTTCAAATAATTCGCCGTAAATTTTTGCTAGGGTGCCGGCGTAGGGAATGGCAATGGCGAGCAAACCCGTGAGCGGCGAGAGACCAAATAATTGAATAAAAATCAGCGCCCAAAACAATTCATGAATGGCGCGTATAAAAGCGCAAAAACCGCGCACTAGGGGGTGGCGATACAGAAATGCCAGTACAAACCCCGCTGCGCTGGCCAGCGCCATACCCTGCAGGGCAAAGGCGAGGGTGTTAAAGGCGCTGCTGGCAATTTCGCGATAAGACCAGAAATTGGGCGCGATTAGGCCGTGGCCCATGCGCAGTAATTCTTGGCCGGGGCTGGCGCGGTGAATGTCGATGTCGGCAAACAGCAGGGCGATAAAGCCGGTCAGCGCCAGCCATAAACTTAATTTAAGTCGGGTATTGTTGTGGGGGCGAGTCTTAAAGTTCATTACGCTTGATACAGCGCAGCCAGTTGCTCGGCTGTTACCTGCGCACTCGGCAAGTCAAAGGCAATGGCGCCGTCTTTTAAGCCGATAATCCGCTGGCAAACGCGCAGTGCTTGTTGAGTATCGTGTAGGGCGAGCACAATTGTTTGATGGCGCTGGCTGATCAGGCTGAGCATTTTGTCGGCTTGTATGGCGTCGACTGCCGATACCGGCTCGTCGCCAATAAATATAGCTTGTTGCTGATACAGGGCGCGGCCAATGGCCACGCGTTGCTGCTGGCCGCCAGAGAGTTCGTCTACTCGGCTGTACAGTTCGGCGTCCAGCGCTAGGCTTTGCGCCAAAGCTTGTATCTCGGTCTTTGGCCCAGCGAGGGGGCGCAGCAAATTAGCGAGATTATAGAGCGCGGAGTGGCGGCTGAGGCCGCCCATATACATATTGTGATAGGCGCTGAGCATGGGCACCAGCCCCGCATGTTGCGGGCACCAAGCGACCTTGGCCGCTTGCAGGCTGCGCAAATGTTTAAGCAGAGTAGACTTGCCCGCCCCAGAGGGGCCGACCAATGCCACGCTTTCGCCTTGGCGAATAGTCAGCGAGGCGTCTTTGAGTACCGTCTGCTCCCGGTACCTTAAGCTTATTTTGTGAAGTTCGAACATGGCTGGTTTAGCCCTATTCTGCATCCATCAAACCAATTGCCATAGCGGTGTCTTTGATCGGCTGATAGTCATCGTTAGTGGCTTCAACAAAAGACTGGCGGGGGAATGCGGCGAGAATCTCGGCGTCGCTAATATTCAATAAGCTCTGTTTAACTTTGGCCTTAAAGCCAGCGCCCCAGCGCGCGTCCACGTCACCGCGAATACTCCACTGATAATCTGGGTAGCTGGGGGTTTGCCAAATAACGCTTACCTGACTGGGGTCGATAATGCCCGCGGCGAGTTCGTCTTCCCACACTTTGTAATTGACCGCGCCAAGTTCATAGGCGCCAGACTGTACTAGCGCAATGGTGCGGCTGTGATCGTCTGAAAAACCCACCCGCGTAAACACTTGCTCTGGGGATTTTTTGAAATGCTCGCGAATATAAAATTCTGGCATTAGGCGGCCGGAGGTAGAACCCTTGGCGCCGAAGGTGAATGTCTTGTTAGCGATGCCCGCAGGAAATTTGTCTGACTTGCTCAGGCCGCTGCGCTTATTGGCAATAAGATAAGTAACAAAAAATTGATCTTCATAGCCTTGAGCAATCGCTTCACTGCCCGCCACGAGTTCCCGCGCCTGTACCCCAGACAAGCCGCCAAACCAAGCGAGCTGTACTTGGTTGTTGCGAAACGCGGTTACCGCTGCGGCGTAGCTTTTGACCGGCACGTATTTTACTTTTACGCCCAGTTCTTTCTCTAAATACGCCGCAACCTTGCCAAAGCGTTCCTGCAGACGCGACTCGTCCTGATCTGGAATAGCCGTGAAGCTAAAGGTCTCAGCAAGGGCGCTAAGACTAATCGAACTTGAGACGAGCAGCGCTGTTAAAACAGTCAATAACCGCACGGGATTCTCCTGTAGAGAGTGAGTAAAGGGAATTATGTTGGCGTGTAATGTTGTGCCCAAGCCACGATCTCGTCTTTGTTGCCGCGAAAAATCTCGCGGCCATCGCGACGGCTTTGTTGGTAGTCGTACATTGGGTCGTAGTAATTGCTTAGTAATACTTCTATGCCGGGGCGAAAGCTATCGGCATTGCCGGTGTTTTCAAACTCGTTGAGCGCGGCGCTGAATATAGCCGTTAGCGCTTTGTGGCGGTCACCGCCGAGACGTTTGCGAATACGGTTGAGGTTGCCAAGAATTTGCTCTCGGAATTTCTCGCTGCCCAGCTCTTCGCCATAGGCTTGGATGTATTCAGGCCGCGCGCTAAGCACGTATTCCTCAAGGGCGATGTCGATTCGCTCCTCTAGCGGGGTTTCCAATACGGCCAGCGGCGCCTGTTGCATGGTGGCCTGCAGCTCAAGTGGCAGGGTCACCGAGCCAATCATATGGCCCTCGTCTTCGGTGAATAATGGCGACTGAGGGTGGGCATCGCGCAGCTTTAAAACCGCAATGCTCAAGGTGTTTTCAAAATCGATCTGTGCGGGCTGAGGTTTAAGCTGGCGGCCAAAGGCTGAGCCGCGATGATTGGCGAAGCCCTCTAAATCAAAACTGCGGGCAATGCGCTGAATAAGCCGCGTTTTGCCGCTGCCGGTGCGGCCTGCAATCAACACCAGCGGTGACTCGGGCTGACGCAGCGCCAGGCTGTTAGCGTCTAGCTCATCAATTAAAAAGCGGCGCATGGCTTTGTAGCCACCGGTGATTAAGGGGTAATCAATACTCGCTTCGGCAATGAGCTTTTTACTGAGATTGGAGCGTAAACCACCGCGAAAACAATATAAGTAGCCCTCGGGGTTTTGCTGAACATAGCGGGTCCAGTCAGCAATACGCTGGGCTTGAATGGCGGGGGTGGCAAGCTGCCAACCTAGCGCAATGGCGGCATCTTGGCCCTGCTCTTTATAGCGGGTGCCAATAACATGCCGCTGCTCATCGTCGAGCAGTGGAATATTAGTGGCGCAGGGAAAGGCGCCTTTATTGAATTCCACCGGCGCACGTACATCTAACAAGGGAATGTCCTTGAGAAAGAGCGTGCGGAAATCATCGCTATTGCTGCGCGTGGTCATAAGCTTGTATTTAATTGAGAGGGCAGCAGTCTACGCTGAATAGCTCACGGAGAGAAGTTGGAAGCGTGTGGGAGTGACGATGTGGAGCTTACACAAGGCCCACATCGTCATTTAGCGTAGAGCAGCACCGTCTGGGACGGTGTGCTGTTTTCAGGCCTTTATTGCCGCTTTAACGTCGGCGGGCTTTATCGGCAAATTGCGTAGACGGGCGCCAACGGCATTGAAAATCGCGTTGCCAATGGCTGGCGCCACCGCAATAACACCCGGCTCGCCGAGCCCGGTCGGGAACTCGGTGTTCTGCACAAAGCTAATGTCTAACTCGGGCACATCGCTCATACGCAGTGGCGTGTAGGTATTGAGGTTGCGGTCAGCGACTTGGCCGTCTTTAATCGCGGTGCCTTCGTGCAGTGCCATGCTCAAGCCCCACAGCATCGCGCCTTCGGTTTGCGCGAGGGCGCCGTCGGGGTGAACCACAATGCCGCAGTCCATCACGCTGGTTAGCTTAATGACGCTCACCTTGCCGGAGCTAGGGTCTACCTTAACGTGGGCAATACAGGCGCTCCACGTGGGCATGCCGCGCTCTTGGCCTGCCGCAATGGCGAGTCCTAAACCTTCATTTTTTGGCAATTTGTGGCCCCAGTTGGCTCTGGTTTTGGCCTCTTGCAGAACATGGGCTAAGCGCTTGGCGCCGCCGACGGCTTCCGGTGCTTTACCGGCGTTTTTACCTTTGGCGTCTAAGAGTTTTAGGCGGAAGCTGGCGGGGTCCTCACCCTGAGCGTGAGCGACTTCATCCATAAACGATTCAACGCCCCAGCCAATCCAGCCCGGTCCCACGGCGCGCAACCAGCCCGGCACAAAGGTTTTTTGGGCCAAGGTATTATTGATGGCGCGCACGCGATGGTTGTTTAAGCTATACCAGTGGTCGGCACCACTGATAGAGAAACTGTCGACCTTGGTTTTTTTGTCGACACTGTCGGGCATAAAGCCGGGCGCCATGGTGAGGGTTGGCCAGCCCGCTGCAGCGGCGTGTTCAATGCCCTGTAAGGCGTTGTCGGCATCCCAGTAGGCGGCAAAATGCTGTACCGAGGGCGAGCGAATGCAATCAAAACGGGAGTCGTCATCGCGGGTAAAGACCAATTTTACCGGCTTGCCGGTGGCTTGCGCGGTTAGCGCTGCGGGCAGCATATAATCACCGGCCAAACGTCGGCCAAAACCGCCACCGAGATAGTGCTGGTGAATGATTACTTTGTCTTCGCTCAGGCCCACCGATTTGGCCACCACCGGTAGGAAAAGCGATTGCCACTGGTTGCCGGTATACACATGGCAGATACCGTCTTTAAACTCGACGGTGGCATTCACGGGCTCTAGCGCAAAGTGCAAAACAGAGGCGGTGCGGTAAAGGCCTTCAATGGATTTTTTCGCTTGTTTCGCGGCGGTGTCGATATTGCCGTGTTCAACAAACAGCCCACCAGAGGATTTGTCGGCAACCAGTCGCTCGCCCTCAGCGATCAGGTCTTGCTCACTGACCTCGGCGGTTTCACCTGCTTTATAGCTTACCTTCACCGCGTCGGCGGCCTTGATCGCGCCGTGGTAGGTGTCGGCCAACACCGAGACCCAACCCTGTAAAATCTCGGCGGGATCTTTTAGCACTTTATAGCCGATATAACCTTTCACTTTTTTCGCGGCACTGTCGTCGATTTTTAGCACCGATGAACCATATCGCGTAGGTGGAATCAGCGGCCGCGCATAGATCATGCCGTCGAGTTCGGCGTCGATGCCATAACGCGCGGCGCCGGTGGATTTGGCGGGAATATCCAGCGCCTTGCTCGGCTTGGCAATGAGAGTGCGTTTGGCTGCGGGCTTGGGCGAAAACTTGGCAAGCTCCTCGTCGCTATAGGTTTTATCGATCTTGCCGCGGTTAACAATCTCGGCAAAGTCCAGGCGTTTGCTGCCACAAATAACTTGGCTGTTCTCAGTTCTGCAGTCTTTGGCGGCGACCCCGAGTAGTGCCGCAGCGGATTCAATTAGGGCCTCGCGACCCGCTGCCCCAGCTTGGGACATGGGTACATAAGACTGGAATACTGACCACGATCCGCCGGTCACCATATAGCCCCACTTAGGGTCGGTATCGACATGTTTGAAGCTCACACGGTTCCAATCCGCACCAAGTTCGTCGGCAACAATACGTGCTAGCGCTGTACCCACATGCTGGCCCATTTCGGCGCGGGTTATGTTCACCAGAATAGCGCCGGTTTGATCGATCTCAAACCAGATCGTGGGGTTAAACTGTTTGTTTTGTAGGCGCGCAGACGCGGGTGTATTGCCGGCTAGCGCGACGCTCGGGGCAAAGGCCATCATTAGTCCGGCGGTTGTAGTGCCGATCAAAAACTGACGACGGCTATAGTCTGCATTTTTGTCATTCGTGATTCGTGACATCTTAGCTTACTCCCTGTTCGTCAGTTTGCGCCGAGAGGCTATTGTCGACCACCGTCTGCCGCTTCGGGTCATATATTTGAATGACACCGTCGCTGCTTTGGGCAGCACTTTTAATGGCACGCTTAATACGGACATAAGACATGCAGCGGCACAAATTCCCCGACATATATTGAACAATCTCTTCATCCGTGGGATCGGCGTTATTCGCCAACAGCGCGGCGGCCTGCATGATTTGACCAGACTGGCAGTAGCCGCACTGGGGTACTTGCTCTTCTACCCACGTTTTTTGTAGCGGGTGGCGGGCTTCTAAGCCTTCAATGGTGCGAATGTCAGCGTTGCTTGCAGCGGCCAGCGGCAGCGAGCAAGAGCGCATCGGATTGCCGTTCATATGTACGGTGCAGGCGCCACACATGGCAATGCCGCAACCGAATTTGGTGCCCTTGAGGCCAAATTCATCTCGAATCACCCAGAGTAGCGGGGTGTCTCCCGGTGCACTTGAGGAGATCTTCTTGCCGTTTAGTGTGAAAGTGGTCATTCGTTCCATCCCCATTTATATTGAGCAGCTCTTAAGCGCTGTGAATCAGTGTAGTTCAGTTTGAGTTGAGGTGCGTTTTACTTGCTACGCTGTCGGCTTTGCCGCGTCGCGAACCGCGATCCAATCTTCTTCGACGGTTAAAGCAATTTTTGCGCGTTTTAACGCCAGTTGGCGGTGATACTCGGCAGCCGTGCGCATCTCTGCGTCGCCGATTGACGCTAGGGAGTGAAGTACTTTCTGTAAACGCACTGATACTTCCACTAGGCCTGCGCCGTCACGGCCAATTGCGGTAAACGCGTCGTCGAACATATCGCGCACGGATATTTCGGCGACTTCGACGCGATCGTAAACGGGCCGTTGGTCTTGGTTTGCTGTTGCCGGTTCGCGCCATTGGCTTAGTAGCCTTAGCAGTGTGCCCACCACATCGATTGCCGTACCAGGATCATTCACGGCGGGCGACAGCGCGCGGCTGGCAATTTCGGATAGGACAATTAAGCCAAATCGTGGGTCGTCGTCAAAAAGGCGGCTGCTGCCAATTTGGAATGACTTGCTAATAGCCGCGCAGTCGATCTTGGGTTTATCACCGGTAGCGGTAATGACCTGCGCGAGCGCCCGATCTGGCGACGCGAACGTGCCGGGCAGGGCGGTCACCACAATTCGCGCTTGGTTTTCTTCAGCCCATATCTGCAGCGCGGCAATATCGATGTGTTGCACGTAACCCACGCTCGGGGCGAACAGCGGGTGTCCTTGACGACCAGACTGGATCGGGACGCCACACAGCCGCGGGGCATTCCGCCGTCGCGCAAGAGCGCCAGCGGTGGCGTCTTCAATTTTGCCAATGGTTGACCCCATCCGGCCTAGGCGGGCAATGCGGTCAACCCAGCGAACAAAGGTCAGGATCACAATGCTGAAGACAAACACCGTTAGACCAAAAAGAATAAAGAGGCCCGCGCTTCCGAAGTAGTCATTTTTTAGCGCGGTTAGCGCCACGATGCTGAAAATAAAGGAGCCGACAAAGGTCGAGAGCGCATTCTGGGAGGCATCGTCGGCTACCACCAGCGGAAAAGACCTCGGCGTCGCGGTGTTTGCCGCTGAGGCGTAGGCGGACACCATTGACGCCACTGAAAACGTCGCAATGACCAGCATGCTTGCGGCCATCACCGACAGCAAAGACTCAACCGAGTCCTTCGCAATCACCGGCAATATCTGCTTTAAGGCCGTGCCATCAGCCAATTTGGCGACGAAGGCGATCGCAATCGAAAGCAGGCAGACCGCTAAGGGTTTTACCCAAAGCCGTTCGCGAAATCGATTGACGATAAATCTTATGCGATCAGCCGAAACAATAGAGGCCATCCCAATCTCCCGCGCGTAGCTTAGGCTCCAATTAGGAGTGCAATAACTAAGAGTAGCTGTTTTACTTTAATCTTGTGAGACCAACTAACACACAGATGGCACCGCCAACCATGCCAGCCCACGCTTCAATTGGCGTGTCGCCATTTAGCGCCCGGCCAATTTGAGCGCTTGCCGAATCATAGATGTTGTAGCCCCATATCGCCAAAGCAGCGCCGGCCACGACGAGTACAATACCAATAATTTTATTATTCATATTCACACCACTTTCTATAAGGAATAGCGTAACTAAAGTGTGTACATAAACACATATTAGGCATTAACAACACCTATAAAAGGTGCTTGCCGTGGCAGGCTGGCTTTATCAGCCCGCTCAAAGCCAAGTCGAGGGCTAACGCCGCTGGCTTACTAACTTAGTTGTCCGACATTCTCTATAGTGAAAGGTTTAAGCTTATCGAGCTGTGCATTTTTCACCTTGTTCACCCAATCGGAGTTCGCAAGCAAGGCCCGGCCAATTGCAATTAAATCAAACTCATTGTGGTCCATTTTTTCGAGCAAATTGTCGATATTGGCAATGCCTGCCCCCTCGCCGCGGAACGCCGACGTAAACTCCTGGTCGAGACCTACACTGCCGACGCTAATAGTGGGCTTGCCGGTGATTTTTTTGGTCCAGCCTGCCAAATTAAGGTCAGACCCCTCAAACTCAGGCTCCCAGAAACGACGCTGACTACAGTGAAAAATATCTGCGCCAGCATCGCTTAGCGGCGTTAAAAATTCGGTCAACTCTTCTGGGGTTTGGCAAAGCCGCGCCGTGTAGTCTTGCTGTTTCCACTGCGACCAGCGGAACAAAATTGGAAAGCCTTCACCAACTTTTTCGCGCACGGCTTTAACAATCTCAATGGCAAATTGGCTGCGCGCCGCGAGACTGCCGCCGTATTTGTCGGTGCGCACATTGGTATCAGCCCAGAAAAACTGGTCAATCAAATAGCCGTGGGCGGCGTGAATTTCAACGCCATCAAAACCGATTTGCTTGGCATCAAATGCCGCTTGCGCGTAGGCTGCCACCAAATTTTTAATTTCTGCACTGGTGAGCGCTTCAAACACCTTTTTGTCTTTCGCGACCAAGCCAGAGGGTGAGGCGCTTGGCGCACTGGGCACTGGGCCGCTCCCGGCGCTACGTGTAGAGCCGACATGCCATATTTGGGGCACAATTTTCCCGCCAACAGAGTGCACCGCCTCAACGACGTTTTTCCAGCCGGCCAGTGCCTCTTCGCCGAAGAAAGACGGGTGGCTGGTGTTGTCGGTGGCGGCGGGATGATTAATTAGCGTGCCTTCGGTAATGATCAAGCCAACGCCGCCTTCGGCGCGCTTGCGGTAGTACTCTGCAACGGCCGCGGTGGGTACGCCATTGGGTGAAAAGCCACGGGTCATGGGGGCCATTACGGTGCGGTTGGCGAGTTTAAGCTGGCCGAGTTCGAATGGCGTAAATAAAGCGCTGGTGTTCATGTGGCTACCTCGAATAAAACAATTAATGCATCTCATCACTAGCCGTCTAGTATACTTTTTCAAAAATAGAAGATAATCAGCTAATATTACGAAATACTTTTGCTGGAATCGCAATAATGGACAAGCTTAAAGCCATGCACTACCTCTGCTGTATTGCCGAGGTGGGGAGCTTCAGCGCGGCGGCCAAGCTCGCCAACGTGCCGGTCTCAACGGTGTCGCGCAGTATTCAAGCGCTGGAGTCTGAGCTGGGGGCGGCACTGCTCAAACGCAGCACCCGCCATGTTGGCCTCACTGAGATCGGCAAAATTTACCTCAGCGAATCAAAAGACATATTGGCGGCGATAGACCGCGCAGAGGGCAGGGTAGGCAATTATCAAAATGCGCCGTCTGGGGTGCTGCGTATCAGCGCGCTACCTTATTATGGCGAGGTTCGGCTGCTACCGTTGCTGGAGGCGTTTCAATCGCGCTACCCGCAAATAGTGATTGATCTCGAGTTGTCTAATCACACCGCCGACCTCCAGCGCGACGGCATCGACATTGCTATTCGCGGCGGCAGCGAACCGGATGGCCGGATTATCGCCCACCGCCTTGTCGATAATACCCACCGCCTGTGCGCATCTCGTTCTTATATTAATAAATTTGGCATGCCGCAAACCATCGCCGAGCTGGGCCTTCACCGCGCTCTGGTGTATCGCAGTCCCGCGCAAATATGGCATTGGCATGTCGAGGCGCGGGGCGCATGGCAGCGGGTAGATATCAGCACCGCGCAAATCAGCAATAGCATTCGTGTTATTCGTCAGGCACTACTAAGCGACCAGGGCTTGGCGATGTTGCCGAGCTGGAGTATTGCTGAAGAAATCGCCGATGGTCGATTGGCGTGGGTGCCGCTGCCAGAAACCTTATCGACGACGGCCAATCACCCAGCGGGCAGTATTTATATGCTGTATCAGCAGCCGCAATACACTGTGCCTAAAATTAAGGTGGCGGTGGATTATTTTAAGGAATATCTGCAGTAGGTTGGAGGGCGGCTCGCTTACTCATCTCGGTGGTTCCATGAATTTGCTCATTTATACTCGCCCAGACGAAACTGCAACTCTTACTCAAAAAAACTTATTTTTTGCCGTCAATGAAGTTAATGAAATGCTGAACGACACCGGCAGGGTCTTCGACCTGAGGGTAGTGGCCAATGCTCGCCAATTCACCTAAATAATCTAAACGACATTTTAGCTCTTTATAGCGTGCGACCATGTGTGCCCCAGAGACGGGATCTACCGAGCCATTGATTAAGGCGAGCGGAATAGTGGAATTATGCAGGGCGTTTACCCAGCGTTCGCGATGTTGTTTGCGATCCCGCATATAGGTAATTAAATTGTGAAATATATGCTTTCCGTCTTTCTCATTAATGAGGGCCCAAAAGATCCTGAGTTCTTCTTCAGTGGGTTTGCTTTGCTCGCCAAATACGGAGCTGAATCGCGCGCTAAACTGCTTATAGCCGGATAGCTTATTTAACAGTGGGCCTAAAGGGCTCAGTAGTAATTTTTGGGTCAATATGGCGCGGTGTGTTTCAGGAAATAAACCGCCGTTTAAAAAGCAGCACGACAGCCATGTACCCGCGCCGACACCCTGTTGCTGTCTTGCCAATAGCTCTTGGGCCACGGTGTCGCCGTAGTCGTGAGCCAATACATGAAACTGATCTAAAGATTTGGCGGCCACCAGTGCCTCAACAATATCGGCTTGGCCATGAATGGAGTAGGTACGTACATTGGGTTTATCTGAATAGCCAAAGCCCAGCATATCTAGGGTGACTAGCCGAAAGCGTGATTTTAGCGTATCCCATATGCCATACCAGTCCCAGCTTGAAGTGGGAAAACCGTGGATAAGTAGTAATACTGGGAGGTCGCTCGGGCCTTCGTCTTTAACGAATATTTGATGGCCTTTGAGTTCCAGCCACTCTCCGCTGGCCTTCCAGCTGGCAAGGGCTGTCTTTAAATTGCTTTTATTTTGAGTGTTCATGTTTACCCCAATATCACCATGCATTACGAAAATAGAGTGGACTAATGTTTGGCCATTAAAGCTGAACTTGACGTCTGGTTCAAGTTTTGACTATATTGCTTAGATTAACCGTTTGATACCCCGTTCAAATCGAGATTAAGAGTCACTTAATGAAAGCTATGCCAAGCCAAGCCAGAGCCAAACAAAAGCGCGCCGCCTTAATCGCCGCGGCGAGCGAGTGCTTTGTTAGTCATGGTTATCACGACACCACGGCAAAGACCGTGGCAAGCAAAGCGGGCGTCGCAACGGGTACGTTTTATCAGTATTTTGAAAATAAAGAAGACATGCTCCGCGTCATAGCGAAGCAGCGCATGGAAGAGCTTTATCAACAGGTGCCGTCGGCGACCGAGTTTCTTGAACTCAGTAGTAAAGTGGAAAAGGGCGGGGTAAAGCCAGGTGCGACAGAGCGGATTTTTCACCATGTTTTGGAGCTTATCTATGCTTTTCATGAGCAAGCACCTGAGCTTCATCAAATATTAGAGCAGCGCAAAGAACTCGATCCGGAACTGGCCGAAATTTTAGGCCAGGGCGAAAAAATGCTATACGACCGCGTACTGATGTTTGTGAATCGCTTCAATATTGAAAACGCCGATGCCGTTGCCTTTAACCTATTTGCCATGGCAGAGGGCTTGGTGCATCGCCAGGTATTTGGCCGCCCAAGGCAATCGAAAGCCCTTACATTACAACTGGGCGCAGCCATGCTCGCCAGTTATTTTGATAACTTATAAAAATAGAGATAATAAGCCATGAGTTCATCAGTGATAGTCGACACCCTGATTCAGAATGCAAAGATCTTTAATAGCGGTGAAGCCGCGGTTGTAGAAGACATTGCCATAGCCAACGGTAAAATTGTGGCAAGAGGTAAAAATCTCGATGCGGAGGGCGCGGCGCGGGTAATCGACGGCAGTGACAAATGGCTGATGCCGGGGCTGTTTGATATTCACACCCACTACGATCTAGAGCTCGAAGTCGCGCCCGGTTTACCCGAGTCGGTGCGGCACGGTACGACCTCGGTTGTTATCGCGAATTGCAGTTTAGGTTTGGCGTTCGGCAATCAGCGCAGCGGCGATATAGACCCCATCGTCGATTGCTTTGCTCGGGTCGAGAACTTACCAAAGTCATTATTGCGTAGCTGCGCAGACAAAGTTTACTGGGACTCACCAAAAGCGTATTTGGAACATCTAGAGCAGCTAAATCTCGGACCCAATGTCGTCACCTTATTTCCGCACTCAATGTTACGTATTGATGCCATGGGCTTTGATGCCAGTATTAGCCGCGACCCAAGTGACAGTGAATTAAAGGCCATGCAAACTACCTTGAGCGCTGCGCTTAGACTGGGTTACGCGGGTTTTTCGACCGATGCCTTGCCCTTTCATTACTTGGCTAATCAGCCGAATTGCGAAAAAACCATACCCACGCAATTTGCCAAATACGAAGAAATTAAAGCATTAACCCAGATCGTGCGCGACAACGGCGCGGTATGGCAGGCAACACCACCAAAAGACAGTGCGATTAACACCTTAAAAACGTTTTTGTTGACCAGTGGCAGGCTGCATAAACGACCATTGCGAACCACGGTAGTCGCTGCCTTAGATGTGGCGAACAACCGGAAACTTCTACGCTTAGCGAAGTTGCTTAGTAAAGTTTTAAATTCTAAATTTCTCCGCGGCGATTTTCATCTACAAGCCTTGGGTGCACCGTTTAAAGTTTGGTCAGATGGTGCAGTAACGCCGCTTTCAGAAGAAATTCCCGAACTGCGAAAATTAAATGAAACTGATATGGAAGATCGCGGCGCGCGGCTGCGTATCCTGAATGACGCCGATTACATTAAAGCGTTTAGGGCGATGTGGCTAAAGGGTAAGCATGGCTGGAGCGTGGCGAGGCTAAAACGTATTCTCAATTTGGAAGATTATGCCTTCAACCGCAACTTAAGTGATATGACCATCGAAGGCTGCCCGATTGAGAACTGGGTGGGTTTGAATATGCAGCACCTGCTCGACCGGATCATCGCGATCAAACGCGGTGAGACGCCCAGTGGCTGCAACGAAGCAGAAAAGGAGCTTATTAACCGTGACTTCTTTTGGATCAGCGACGAAGCCGACTTTATGCTGCAGTTATTGCGTAGCTTTGACCTTGACCTCAGCTGGAGCACGGTCACCGCTAACCGCAACCCGGAGACCATCAGAGAATTAATAATGAACCCGCTGCTTATGCCGGGCTTTAACGACTGCGGCGCACATCTGACCAATATGGCGTTCTACGATGTTAATTTGCGCAGCCTCAAACTTGCTTCCAGCGGTGGCGATAAAGACGTCTCGTATATGGTGAAGCGACTAACGAAAGACGCCGCCGATCTCTTTGGTGTTAAAGGCGGCACGATCCACGAAGGCGATGTTGCAGATTTAATTTTGGTCGACCCACAGGCCCTCGCGAATTACGACGGTGAAGCCCACGTTATTCGCCAGTTCCGCGCTGAATACAATCACGAGCAGTTAGTGAATCGCTCTGATGGTGTTGTGCCGCTGGTCATGATTGCGGGCAATGTCGCCTGGGAAAATGATGAATTCTCTGGTCAGTTTGGTAAAAAGCCGATGGGACGTTTGCTTAGAGCGGTAGCAAATTAAGGATAAGGCCCCCGCGTTCGCTAGGGTGACGGTGTTGGCGTAGAGATTCAATTTTGGCTCTGCGTTCAATATTGAACTCGTTTGCGCGCTATAGACCGAGCAGAGGCCCTGTCGTATTTACATGCCACCGGTCTGCGGGCTTGGTGCGAGTAGCGCAGTTGCCGCCGCACCGCACCCTAAGTACTCACTGGGTATTGTTGGCGCACTTTAATTGTGCGTGTCGATGTAAGCCTTATTTTTTTACCGAGGGCAGTAATGCAATTTTTTGGTGCTTCTAGCTTGGGCTTTTTGTTTTATTTCAAATTTCTTATTTTAAAACAATAGCTTAGTGTTTTGTGTGTGAGTTGGTTCGTTATTTGCTGTATCACTTGTAACAAAAAACTTGTGAGAGGAAGTACGCAGTGGCTTATATCGAACCCAATGAATTTGCGACAAAGATGGTTGACGCTGGAGAATCTAAGATCTTCATGTCGGCCAGAGATACTTTGGTAAGGGCCTATATGGCGGGTGCTATTTTGGCGCTTGCCGCCTTCTTTGCGATAACTGTAACCGTTAAAACGGGGAACCCGTTGGTAGGCGCGCTGCTCTTCCCGGTTGGTTTCATCATGCTGTACCTAATGAAATTCGATCTACTCACCGGTGTATTTACCCTTGTGCCTTTAGCTATTATTGATAAGCGCGCGGGCTGTACCGTAAAGCAAATGTTGCGTAATTGGGGGCTGGTGTTTATTGGCAATTTCGCTGGGGCCTTGTCAGTTGCCTTCTTTGCTTCCTTTATTCTGACCTATGGTTATAACACTGACGGCGGCGCTTTGGCCGCTAAGGTTGGCAGTATTGGTGAGTCGCGGACCCTTGGTTACAAGGCCCATGGCGAGGGTGGCTGGTTTACGATCTTTATTCGCGGCATGCTCTGTAACTGGATGGTGTCTATGGGCGTCGTTGGCGCAATGATCTCCACCTCTGCCTCTAGCAAAATGGCGGCGATGTGGATGCCAATTATGTTGTTCTTTTATATGGGCTTTGAGCACTCAATTGTGAATATGTTCCTGTTCCCCTTCTCGATGATTATGGGTGGCGAATTTACTATTGCTGACTATTTGTTCTGGAATGAAATTCCTACGGTATTAGGGAATCTGGCTGGTGGTTTCTTGCTGGTTGGTTTACCGCTTTACCTGACTCATGTTAGAACTAGTCCAGAGCGTAAACTGGTTTAACCACCACCATTTATTAACTGGAGCTCCCCGCGTCTAACAACGCGGGGCTTTTCTATGAAAGCTAAGTTGCTAAAAGTTTCTGTGGGCCAGTGTTCCGCTGCTGGGCGAAAGCAAGTGAATCAGGATTTTCACGGCCTGCTGATCCCTACTGACGCGCAACTTAGTGCCAAGGGTATTGCGGTCGCGATTGCCGATGGCATTAGCAGCAGTCAAGTAAGCCAAGTGGCGAGTGAGACCGCGGTAAAAACCTTTTTAAGTGACTATTACTGCACCAGCGACGCCTGGTCAGTTAAAACCTCGGCCTTAAAAGTCTTGGCGGCCTGCAACGCCTGGCTTTATGCCCAAACCCAAAACAGTCCCTACCGTCTAAACAAAGACAAAGGCTATATCTGCACCTTTAGCGCGGTGATTTTTAAATCAAATACCGCCTATGTTTTTCACTGCGGTGATACTCGGGTATACCGAGTGCTTGGCGACAGCCTAGAATTATTAACTCAGGATCACCGACGGGTGGTGTCTGAGGAGGTGAGTTATTTGTCCCGCGCGCTGGGCATGCAGTCGCGACTTGAAATGGATCACCTCGAACTCCCGATAGAGCCAGGCGATACCTATGTCTTGGCGACCGATGGCGTGTACGAATACATATCCGACAAAGCGATTGCTCACGCGATAAATACCCATGAGGGAGATTTAGACGCCCTCGCCGCCCAACTGCTGGATGAGGCATTAAAAGCCAACAGCCCAGATAACTTAACGATGCAAATTGTGCGTATAGAGGAGGTGCCAGATAAGCAGCGCGATGAGGTTCGCCAATTATTAGAAAATTTGAGTCCGCCGCCAATATTGTCACCACGGCAGAACTTTGAGGGTTACACCATAATCCGTGAACTGCATATTAGCAGTCGAAGTCATGTGTTTTTAGCTGCAGATACCCTGAGCGGCGAGAACGTGGTTATTAAAACTCCTGCAGCCGAAACCCGGGACAATCGCGAACACCTAGAAACCATGTTGTTGGAAGATTGGATAGGGCGGCGTATTGACAGCGTTAATGTGTTGCGCTCCATAGCTCCCCATTCCAGTCAGCGCTATATTTATACGGTAACGGAATTTGTCGACGGTAAAAGCCTTTTCCAATGGATGCTAGACAATCCTACGCCCGCCATAAATGAGGTGCGCGGTATTGTTGAACAAATCGCCAACGGCCTTCGGGCTTTGCACCGCCTTGAAATAGTACATCAGGATTTGCGCCCCCAGAACATTATGATCGACAGTGCGGGCACCGTAAAAATCATCGATTTTGGCGCGGCTAAAGTCGCGGGACTTGCCGAAACCTGCCGCCGTAATCTCGGGGTGGTCGGCACTATGCAGTATTCCGCGCCAGAGTATTTTTTAGATTTTGACGGCAGTAGCCGCTCAGACATATTTTCACTGGGGGTAATTGTCTACCAAATGCTCTGCGGCGAATTGCCCTACGGCAACGAAGTCTGCCGTGCGAGTACTCTGCAGGCGCAGACAAGATTGGCATATAAGCCCTTGGCCTTAGTGCGCGCCGATTTACCCGGCTGGGTAGACTACGCAATTTCCCAAGCGCTTCAGATTCAGCCCGAAAAGCGTTACCAAGAAGTCTCGGAATTTGTTTACGATTTACAAAATCCCAATAGTCGCTATTTAAATAGGGCTAAACCGCCAATTATCGAGCGCAGCCCCGTATTATTTTGGCAAGTTATATCGGCGGCCTTACTGGCCGTGATTGTGATTCAAAATATACGCTAGTAATACCGGGAGATTGATCGAGGGTGTGAGAGCGTAAAATGGCTGACGCCACTTTACGCAGTGCAGCAGCTTTACCAACTTTTGTAGGGCAAAAATTTTCCATTCATTGTGATTACAACCCTGTCGCCTTTGGGGTTCTCTTCTTTATCAACATCCATCGAAAAATCAATGGCGCTCATAATTCCGTCACCGAACTGCTCTTGAATAACCTCTTTCAAAGTATCGCCATAAACGCCAACGATTTCATAAAGGCGATAAATAAGCGGATCTTGCGGCACATCCCAGCCCCAAGTTTTAGTCGGATAGCTCATTAAGGTCGCCTTGGCCTCGGGCGGTAATTCGAGTAATGCGCACAACTTATCTGCTGGAGCTTCTGGCATGCTGTTCATACCTAAGCAAGCGGATGTTAGCCATACCTTGCCAACACCAAGATCATCAGCAATCGCTTGCCATGTTAGGCTTTTTGCTTGCTTCGCAAGCACAATAATTTCGGTTAATTCCTCTCGGTTCATGTGCATACCTTTGTTGGTTTATTTTAGGTATGTAAATCATTCAAGATGTATGCCAAGCAGTACAGGTTTTTGGATAATACCTGAGTTTTTGTGCTTAGTATGCAGATGCCAGTTATGCTAGTAACTCTATAGTCGTGAAGGAGAATTCTTGTTCTAATTACTTCACCGTTTCTTGCTGGCCATCTAATGAGGCACGAACTAATTGGGGCGTGAAAAACTACTTTTAGGCGTCCACTTGGCTTCCTTACGAGGATTGGACTATACGCAAGGGCTAAGTTATCACCTTTCGGAAACACGATGAATTTGGCGGATAACACTTCGTTGCTGGGATGGACCCCTGCCTTCGCAGGGGCGGTGCTCGGCCTTCGCAGGAGTGATTAAGAGTTATAGCTCGTTATGCCCGCGCAGGCAGGCATCCATGTGAACGTAGTGAATGCTTTTACGTCAGACACCCGACATCCGTCGTCCGACAATCCCTAGCGCAACTCAAACTCATCTGCATCCAAATGCGCCGGAAACTTTTCTCTAAATCCTTGCAAGTCGGTCAGGGAGATTTCCGCTGTCAGTATGGCGGGGGTGTTGGCGGTGGTTTGCGCGAGTGGCTGGCCGAGGTAGTCGAGGATGACGCTGTCGCCGCTGTAGCTGATCCCATTGCCGTCTTCACCGACACGGTTTACGCCAATGACATAGCTTTGGTTTTCGATAGCGCGTGCGGTGAGTAAGGACGACCACGCGTGGCGGCGGGGTTCTGGCCAGTTGGCAACAAAGATTAATACGTCGTAGTCGTTGCGGTTGCGGCAGTACACTGGAAAGCGCAAGTCGTAGCAGACTTGTAGGCACAGTCTAAAGCCTTGGTATTCGACTATTTTGCGCTCGCTACCGGCGGCGTAGTGCTTGTGTTCACCGGCCATGCGGAATAGGTGGTGTTTGTCGTAGTGGTTTTCGCTCTCTGGGCTTACCCAGTAAAGGCGGTTGTAGTAGTTGCCATTCTCTTCAACGGCAACAGAGCCGGTAATGGCCATATTGTGTTGCTGGCTCATATCCCGCAACCACCGCAGGCTTGGGCCGTCGGCTGGTTCTGCAATCTGCTCTGGCGCCATAGAGAAGCCGGTGGTGAACATTTCAGGTAAGACAAGTAGGTCAACTTCCCCAAGACTGTCAATAAGGTCGCTGAAGTAGGCGAGGTTGGCTTCGCGGTCTTGCCAGTACAGGGGCGATTGTAGCGCGGCTATTTTCATCTTAGTGCTTCTTTACTATAGTCGTTTAATTACAGGGCGCAGAGTTTGCTAGCGGCGTCTAATAATGTTTCTTCGCGCTTGGCAAAACAGAAGCGAATAATGCGGCTGTCTGACGGTGTTTTGTAAAATACCGATAAAGGAATGGCGGCTACGCCGTGTTCCCGGGTTAGCGCTTCGCAAAAGTCGACGTCGTTTTTGTCGCTGATCGCGCTGTAGTCGGCAAGGGCGAAATAGGTACCGGCGCTGGGCAGCATGGCAAAGCGCGAGGTCTGCATGGCGTTAATAAAGCAGTCGCGTTTGCTGCGATAAAAATCCCCAAGGCCGTGTACTTCGTCGCTGTGCTTATTGAGCATATCCGCCACCGCGTATTGGGCCGGTGTAAAACTTGTGAAGGTGACGAACTGGTGTATTTTGCGAAACTCCGCGCTTAGCGCGGGCGGCGCAATGCAGTAGCCCAGTTTCCAGCCAGTGGCGTGAAAGGTTTTACCAAAGGACGAAATGACAAACGTGCGGTCGTGTAGGGCCGGGTAGCAATGGGCGCTGTTGCGAGCTTGGTCAAAGACGATGTGTTCGTAGACCTCGTCGCTGATCACGAATAGGTCGTGCTGCTCAGCCAAGTTGGCGAGGGCTTGCCAGTCGCTGTCGCGAAATACCGTCGCTGTCGGGTTGTGGGGGCTGTTGACGATAATGAGCCGTGTTTTGGCTGACACTGCGGCCTCAATCTGCTGCCAGTCGGGCTGGTAGTGCGGCGGCATTAGGCTGACGTGCTTGCAGATGCCCCCCGCCAAGGTCACCGCTGGCGCGTAGCTGTCATAGGCGGGATCGAGCAGAATTACTTCATCGCCGAGATTTACGACGGCTTGAATGGCAACGAACAAGGCTTCGGTGGCACCGGAGGCAAGGGTGACTTCTGTGTCTGAGTTAATTGCACGGCCGTAGCATTCTTGAGTAAGCCTAGCGATAGCTTGCCGCAGCTCTGGAATGCCGTTCATTGGCGCGTATTGGTTTTTACCGCTGTAGGCATGGTGGCTGAGGCGGTCTAGCAGGTAGCCATTGGGCGTAAAATCTGGAAAGCCTTGGGACAAGTTGATGGCGCCACATTCGCTGGCCATGGCCGACATTACTGAAAATATGGTGGTGCCAACATCGGGAAGTTTACTGTTCAATTTGGAGTCCTTGACGCTGAGAGCGGTAGTGCGTTGGCTGAGTTTACTACAATTCACTAGGCGGGTAGAAAGACGAGGGGGATAACGCCGGGCTGGGGTGGTAGGGCGGCTGAAAGTGCCAAAATACGGTGGTTTAACCGCTTTTGGCGGGCTTGAATTCAACGTATGATGGCGGCGCCCACGCTATCACCGCGATGATTCAATGGCTGGGGGCCAGCATTTTAAGCTGATGTCATGAATTTGAGTTTTTATCTCTGTTGCATAGGTCCAGGTGCTGTAATGAACCGCAAAAAGAAAATGAATAAAGTGTTAAATCAAAAAATTAAGAAGGCGAATGCTAAGAACCAGCCTAATAATAAGCCACGATATATTTCAAAAGCCGAGCGGGCCGCCGCCGCTGAGCGTGAAAGCGAATAAGGTGTTGAGGAGGCGGCTGTGAGCGACCCTTGGCCGCCGGGGCCGCGCGCTTTATGGGCTGCCTCTCGCATCTTACGGTGCGATTGGCCGCGAGTGATGCGTTGCCTGGGTTTAAGGCGCTGGAGATATAGATAAAATGATGAATATCCGCAGCTTATAGGTTTATTCCCTAGTGAATAACTGGTAATAGGGGGTAGACACGGCCTGAAATCTCTATATACTCAATCGCAGCTAGAAAGTTCGACCTATATTTATGTACACCATTTCGAAGTCCTGTCTGTAGTTTTCGTCCTGTACTTCATAAGTAATAGAATCACTTCCAGCCTAATCGATCTGATTTCAGATCAAAAATTACCTTTGAATATTTCAGGAAAAAATTATGTCTACTACTACTGGCACAGTAAAATGGTTCAACGAATCTAAAGGCTTTGGCTTCATCGAGCAAGAATCTGGCCCAGACGTTTTCGCTCACTTCAGCGCTATCTCTGGTTCAGGCTTCAAAACTTTGGTTGAAGGCCAGCGCGTTCAGTTCACTGTTACTCAGGGCCAGAAAGGTCCTCAGGCAGAGAACATCGTAGCACTGTAATTTGCTATGTGGCCGCGCCTTAGGGCAGCGGCCAGCTTCAAACCCTTGTGGATTGAATGCTAAAGGGGCAGGACCTACGGGTCTTGCCCTTTTTTCATTTCAGCAACACTATTTAACATCCGGTTCCATCGCGCCACCGCCGCGCATTTTTCTGGCGGTATTACAGGATACACATCGTGAGTCAGCTAGATTTTTCTACCCTTCCGCTCAACCCCTCGTTATTGCAAAACCTGAGCTCGCTCGGTTATACCGAGATGACCCCCATTCAGGCCAAGGCGTTGCCGCATACACTACACGGCAAAGATGTTATTGCGCAGGGCAAAACCGGTTCGGGAAAAACCGCTGTTTTCGGTCTTACTCAGTTACAAAAATTAGATGTAAAAAAGTTTTATGTGCAGTCTTTGGTTCTGTGCCCGACTCGTGAATTAGCCGATCAGGTCGCTAAAGAACTGCGTAAGTTAGCGCGTACTATCCATAATATTAAGGTTCTAACGCTGTGTGGCGGCATGCCTTTTGGTCCGCAGGTTGGCTCCCTAGAGCATGGCGCTCATATTGTGGTTGGGACCCCCGGTCGTATAGAAGAGCATGTGCGCAAAGGCACGCTCAAATTAGATAATGTAAATACCTTGGTGTTGGACGAAGCCGACCGTATGTTGGAGATGGGTTTTCAAGACGCCCTCGACACCATCATTGGCTATATCCCCAAAGAGCGGCAGACGCTGCTGTTTAGCGCGACATACCCCGACGAAATTCAGGATGTTGCCACCCGCATTATGCAGCGGCCGCTACTGGTTAAAGTGGAATCTACCCACGACAACGAAAGTATTGCCCAGCATTTCTATAAAGTGGCCGACAACACCCAGCGTATTGTTGCGGTAAAATTATTGCTGCTGCGCTACCGCCCAGATTCCACCGTTATATTTTGTAATACCCGCCACGAAACCCAGCAGGTGTGTGACGATCTTCGCGAAGCCGGTTTTAGCGTGCAGGCACTGCACGGCGAGCTAGATCAAAAAATGCGAGATCAGACCTTGGTGCGCTTTGCGAATAAAAGCGTGTCGGTGTTGGTTGCCACTGATGTTGCGGCGCGAGGCTTAGATATCGACGCCCTCGACGCGGTGATTAACTACCACATTGCCCGCGACGCTGAAGTGCATATTCACCGCATCGGTCGCACCGGTCGTGCTGGCGGCAAAGGTATTGCCTGTAGCCTGTATACTGAGCGTGAAAGTGCCAAAATTGCCCGTATAGAAGAAATGCGCGGCAATAAAGTGGTGCCCGAGGCGCTGCCTGAGGTTAACTATTTAGATAAGCCTACCTTTAAGCCGCCCATGGCTTGCCTGCAGATTGACGGCGGCAAGAAGCAGAAAATTCGTCCCGGTGATATTGTTGGTGCACTAACCGGTGCCGACGGCATTGCCGGCACCGATGTCGGCAAAATCCACGTTTTTGACAATACTGCCTATGTTGCTGTGCGTAACGACGTGGCGGCTGACGCCCTGCGTAAACTAAGCGAAGGTCAGCTCAAGGGGCGTAACTTTAGAGTGCGTCGTATTCGCGGCTAGTTGCTTGGCGGACATCGGGCGGCGGAGCAGAATATTTGCCGCCCGAAGTAAACCGACGATACAAACCCCTCTTAATGAATAAAACCCTCTTTAAAATTCACCGGCTACTCGCCTTCTTGGTGTGTGTGCCGCTATTGCTGATTAGTTTAAGCGGCAGTGTGCTGGTGTTTAAGCATGAAATAGATGCGCTGCTCATGCCCGAGCGCGTTCGCGTAGATTTTCACGGCCAACAACGGCTGCCCTTTGATGTGTTGTTGGCTGCGTTTAATCAGCGCTATTCTGAGTATGAAGTTACTGGCTGGCAGTTATTCGCCGATCCTGGTCGAGCCGATTTAGTCTATGTAATGGCCCATGGCGGCAGCGACTGGTCGTCTATATTTGTCGATCAATACCGCGCGAACATGTTGTCGGCGCCTACGCCGCCAAAATACTACTTTAGCGACCTTGTACGTGAGTTTCACTACACCTTTTTGGTGGGGGATGCGGGCTTGCTGCTCTGCGCAATCGTCGCTGTGTTGCTTTGCTTGCAAGTCATAGTGGGTTTGATTTTACACCGCAAATTCTGGAAAGTTTTATTTACTTTTCGTTATCGCGCCCGGCCAATAATTTACCTTGGTGACGGCCACAAATTGCTCGGCGCCATTGCTGCGCCGGTATTGCTGGTGCTGGGGGTTACCGGGGCATATTGGAATATCAGTCAGCTAAGTTATAGTCTCGTTAAGCCTGTTGTCACCCCGTATATTGTTGGTGAGCGTCTGTATCATTCGGCAATTTCTATCGATGCACTGCTAGGCGAGAGCCGCCAGCGCCTGCCGGGTTTTACGCCTAGTTTTATCTCGTTGCCTAGCAAGCCCGGCTACGGCATTAGTATCTTCGGTGAGGTTGCTGGGCAAAATCCCTTGTTCAGCGAGTTTGCAAATTCCCTTCGTTACGACGCCCAAAACGGTGTATTCGTAGGTATGCGCGATATGGCGGAGGCCGCGACTGCTGAGCAAATAAAAAATAGCTTTCGCCGCCTGCACTTTGGTGATTTTGCCGGTAATTGGAGTCGCGTGATTTGGGTGGTGCTAGGCTTTAGTCCAATATTGTTAATCGCTATGGGCGTGGCGATGTGGCGTCTACGTCGCCCGCAGCGGCTGCGGCAGGCAGGAAAAAGTACAAAACGCCGGTGTAATAAGTAAGGGAATAGTCATGATAATTTTTTTACGGGGCTGGGGCATTAAGAAGTAAGCGCCCCAATTATTGGACAAGTAGGTGTTGTATTGGCGTCACACTGTTTAATCATATCAGCTAAGGTCTTTTCCATTTTTTTCAAATCTCTAATCTTTGCTTTAATGCTCCGCAAGTGAACGGCTGATAAGCCCCGTACTTGGCTGCAGCTTCTGTCGCTGCTGTCACTGAGTGAAATTAGGTCTTTTATTTCTTTGAGTGTAAAGCCGAGCTCGCGGCTGCGGCGGATAAAGATCAAACGCTGCAGGTGTTCCTCAATGTATATACGTTGCCCGCCAGCACTCCTGGCCGGAGGCTGAAGTAATCCGCAAGTTTCGTAATAGCGAATGGTCTCGGCGTTTACGTTGGTAACTTTGGCGGCCTGTGCGCGGGAATAGCTGCAGATTTTACTGTTCATACAATACTTGACCCTGTAGTTGCTACAGGGTTTATAGTCCTTTTGTACAAAAAATGTCAATCTTTGGAGTTTAGTATGAGCCGTAAATTAAGCGCATTAGATCACGTCGGCTGTGGCGGTATTTTGATCGCCGCATTGAGTTGTGCTGGCTGTTTCCCTGCACTGGGTGCGCTTGCGGCGACATTTGGGTTGGGCTTTCTTGGCCAATTCGAGGGTGTGATGGTAAACACCGTTTTGCCACTGCTCGCCGTATTGGTGTTGTTTATCAACGGCTACGCTTGGTGGCAACACCGGAGCCACTGGCGTGGGGTTTTATCTGTCCTTGGGCCGGTTGCCATACTGGCGAGCTTGTACCCACTGTGGCAATACTCGTGGAGCGGGGGATTGTTTTATGGTGCACTCACTTTAATGTTGGTGGTGTCGGTGATGGAATTTGTTAAACCAGTACAGGCTCGTTGCGTGCTGCCGAGGGGGATTAATGAATAAGATTGTTCAGGAATCGACAATACGTTGCCCATCTTGTGGGCATGAAAATTGTGAGGTAATGCCCGCAGATTTTTGTCAGTGGTTTTACGAGTGCCACTCCTGCGGTACGTTAATTAAACCTAAAGCGGGCGACTGCTGTGTCTATTGCTCCTACGGCACAGTGAAATGCCCACCGATTCAGGCGGGCAGCTCGTGTTGCGGGCAATAATTATTTGTCATGCCGCGTTAATTTATCCAGCATTCCCATCGCAAAAGCCGAGAGCACAAACGTCAGGTGAATGGCCACGTACCAAAGCAGTTTGTCGTTGTCGATTTTGTCGGCATTCATAAAAATTTTAAGTAAGTGAATAGACGAAATCGCGACGATGGAGGCGGCAACTTTATTCTTTAGGCTGCCGGTGTCGAGTTTACCTAGCCAGCTTAGTTTGTCGTCGTTGTCGTCGAGGTCGATTTGCGAGACGAAATTCTCGTAGCCAGAGAACATCACCATGACCAGTAGTCCGCCGACAAGGGAGATGTCGATTAGCGAGAGGACTAGTAGTACCAAATCCATTTCTGAGGTTTCAAAAATATGGGGTAAGACGTGAACGATTTCTTGAAAGAATTTGATGGCTAGCGCCAGCAGCGCAAAGCTCAGACCGAGGTAAATTGGGGCCAATAACCAGCGGGCAGAGTAGAGTATGCGTTCAAAAACCTTTTCTAACATCGGGCTAAAACCTTGTTGGCGAGTGGACAATTTAGCGCGCTATTATAGGGGAGTTTTGTTGCTGATGGTGAAGCTTCGCGGCGCAAATATGACATTGCTGAAACGGTAACGCTTTAGAGGTTTTATAGCACCCGCAGCGGTGTTATTGAGCGCGGGTGGCTCATATTGCGAGATCGTGGTGTTTAATTCTGAGTTTTCTTGATAAAGCCCGCTGCGTGCAGCGGGCTTTTGTTCGTTTTACGAGGCTTTTGGCGCTGAGCTGCGGCCACGGTTGCCGCCACCTGGGCGACCACGACGGGCACCTAGGTTTGCCGCTGGGCGTTGCCCGTCGCGGTGTTCAACTCGAGGGCGATGGGGGCGACTATTGCTGGGCGCTCCCAGACGAGATTCTGGCAATGGATTGACTGGGGTAAAGCCTTCGGGAATCTCGCGGGGCAGAATTTCCTTTATCAGCCGCTCGATGTCGGCCAGCAGCTTAAACTCGTCTGCACAAACCAATGATACCGCGTGGCCTGTCGCACCGGCACGGCCGGTACGGCCAATGCGGTGAACATAGTCTTCGGGCACATTGGGCAGGTCGAAGTTAACAACTTGAGGTAGTTGATCGATGTCTAAGCCTCGCGCGGCGATATCGGTTGCCACTAGCGCTCTTACGTCGCCATTTTTAAATTCGGCGAGTGCGCGGGTACGCGCCCCTTGGCTTTTATTGCCGTGGATGGCGGCGGCTTTAATGCCCGCGTTCTCTAGCTGGGTCGCTAGCCGGTTGGCGCCGTGCTTGGTCTTGGAGAAAATCAGCACTTGCTGCCAGTTATTACTGTTGATGAGGTGTGTTAAGAGCGCGGGCTTCTGGTTCTTATCAACGGGGTATATGCACTGGGTGACGGATTTTGCCGTAGTGACTTCGGGGCTAACGGATATTTCTACTGGATTATTGACCAAGCCCTTGGCGAGCTGGCGAATGTCGCCGGAGAAGGTCGCAGAAAACATCAGGTTCTGGCGGCGCTTTGGCAATACCGCGAGTATTTTGCGAATATCGTGAATAAAGCCCATGTCGAGCATGCGGTCGGCTTCGTCGAGTACCAGAATTTCTAGCTGGTTAAATTTCACAGCATTCTGATTGTATAAATCTAATAAGCGGCCTGGGGTGGCAACCAGAATGTCGACGCCACGGCGCAGCTTGATCATTTGCGGGTTAATTTTTACGCCGCCAAATACCACGGTGGAGCGCAGTGGCAGGTTTTTGCCATACATGGCGACGTTTTCGCCAATTTGGGCGGCAAGTTCGCGGGTTGGTGTCAGTATTAGGGCGCGGGCTTGGTTGGCATTGGCGCGCTCGCCACGAGACAGTAATTCCAGTATTGGCAGGGTGAAACCTGCGGTTTTGCCGGTGCCGGTTTGTGCAGCGGCCATAACATCTCTGCCTTCCAGTACGGCGGGAATGGCTTGGGCTTGGATTGCTGAGGGTGTGTCGTAACCTTTGTCGGTTACCGCAGAAAGTATCGGGGCGGATAAGCCCAGGGAGGTAAAGCTCATAAAATCTATCGTCTCATAATGTCGCGCGTCGCGGCGTGATGGCCGGTGTCCTGATGACAGCGGGCGTGCAGCTTACGGGAAAAGCAAGATTTGCGCCATAGATAGAAACCCTCAGTGCGACGGAATACCAGAGCTGGCGGGGTTTTGGTGGCGATGTGCGGTATATATTGGCAGGGCATTTCGCCGGTGATTGATGCGGCGAATAGTGCAAGCCCTGCTCAAGTCCTTTAAACTCACGCCTCTTATATACGCAGCTAGATTTTATTCTGCGTATCGTCCCAAACCTGTTTAGTCAGAAGACCCAATTTAATGTCAGATATTAGCTTTCAGCAGGAAGTAGCCAAACGCCGCACCTTTGCCATCATCTCTCACCCAGATGCCGGTAAAACCACCATTACCGAGAAACTGATCCTACTGGGCCAGCTAATTCAGGTGGCCGGTACGGTGAAAGGTAAAAAGAATGACCGCGCGGCGACGTCTGACTGGATGAGCTTGGAGAAAGAACGGGGTATTTCGGTGACTTCCTCGGTCATGCAGTTCCCCTATAAAGGCCGAATCGTTAACTTGCTGGATACCCCGGGGCACGAGGACTTCTCGGAAGACACCTATCGCACCCTGACGGCGGTGGATTCAGCACTGATGATTATTGATGGCGCCAAGGGTGTCGAAGACCGCACTATTAAACTGATGAACGTCTGCCGTTTGCGCGACACGCCCATTTTGGGCTTTGTTAATAAAATGGACCGCGATATTCGCGATCCCATTGAGCTGTTAGACGAAGTCGAGAGCGTACTGGGTATTGCTGCGGCGCCGATCAACTGGCCGATTGGTATGGGGCGCGATTTTAAGGGCGTCTACAATATGTACACCGACACCATTCACGTGTTTCAGCCCGGTAAAGGCTCGGTGGTGGCTGAAGATATTCGCATAGACGGCTTAGAGAGTGACGCTGCGCGAACTTTGCTCGACGATGAGTATGAGAATTTCCTCGAGGAAATTGAGCTGGTGCGTGGCGCCAGCCACTTCTTTGACCGCGAGGCCTATTTGGCGGGCAAGCAGACCCCAGTATTTTTTGGAACGGCGCTGTCTAATTTCGGCGTGCGCGAGATGCTCGACGGATTCGTGGAATGGTCGCCGGAGCCGCTGGATCGACCTACCGATAGCCGTGAGGTTAGCGCCAAAGAAGATACGTTCTCCGGCTTTGTGTTTAAAATTCAAGCCAATATGGACCCAAAGCACCGCGATCGCATTGCCTTTATGCGGATTTGTTCGGGCACCTATACCAAGGGCATGAAAATGCGTCATGTGCGTCTTGGTAAAGACGTTAAGATTGTCGATGCAGTGAGCTTTTTGGCGGGTGATCGAGAGCTTGTGGAAGAGGCGGTGTCGGGTGACATAATTGGCCTGCACAACCACGGCACCATTCAGATAGGCGATACCTTTTCTTCGGGCGAAAATTTTAAATTTACCGGTATTCCTCATTTTGCGCCGGAGCTGTTTCGCCGCATTCGCCTGAAAGACCCGATGAAGGCAAAGCAATTACAAAAAGGCTTGCAGCAGTTGTCTGAAGAGGGATCGACTCAGGTATTTATGCCCCAGCGCAATAGCGACCTAATTGTTGGTGCCGTGGGTAATCTGCAGTTTGAAGTGGTGAGCTATCGTCTTAAAGACGAGTATAAGGTCGAGGCGATATACGAGCCGATCAACGTTTTTACCGCGCGCTGGGTAGATTGTGACGATCCTAAAAAGTTTGAAGAATTTAAGCGCAAGTGTGCAGAAAATCTCGCTATTGACGGTGGTGGTCACTTGACTTATTTGGCACCAACGCGGGTAAATTTGGCGTTGACCGAAGAGCGCCATCCCGAGGTACGCTTTAGATCAACGCGCGAGCATTAATGTCACAAGCTTGCTATAAGCTGAACGACGACTAGGATTGGTGCTGGAAATTGCGGTGAAATTTACGCTATGTAGGTCTTGTTTGAGCGCTGTGCTGCCCTACAATAGATCTCACCAAACGAGTTCAATAATGACTTTTGATAAAACAAAGGATTATCACAATGAAAATGAAAGAATTAGTTCTGGCTGTAAGCTTAATCGGATTGAGCGGCAGCGTATTGGCTGACGGCGGTTTCTTCAGCAAACTTGGTTTTGGTGGCAGCGCTAAAGCGGAAGAAAAAGCAGACGCAAAAGCGGATGCAAAAGTTGAAGCCAATGTGAATGTCGATACCAATATTGATGAAAAAGCGGCCAAAATGAAGGCTGACGGCGAAGCGAAAGGCGAGGCTATGAAAGCGGCCGCCGCCGAGAAGAAAGCAGCTGCTGACGCCCAGCGTGAAGAAGCGAAAGCTGCTGCCAAAGCACGTAAAGCTGAGCGCGAAGCTCAAGCTGAGGCCGATGCACAAGCCCGTGCTGAAGCTCGTGCCGAAACTAAAGCGAACGCAAAAGCGGCCGTAGAAGAGAAGAAAAGCGCCCTGCGCAGCCTGACGAATATCAAGGTTGATGCTAGCGTAAATGCCGGTGCAGCAGCAGAATAAATCTGCGTTACATCAGCGTGTAAAAAAAGGGGCCTTCAAAGCCCCTTTTTTGTGGATGCGCCAAACTGCTCCGTCGCGATTTAAGCTCACTCCAATCTTCAGCGTTGGACATCAGAACTCGTGAGGGTTATGTTCAATAGGAAGTTCTTCCCCAGGTTTTAGCGAATGCCGACGGAAGTATAGTTAGCTACTTTGAATGGGACGCAACTGCGGGGCTTACCCCTAGTCATTATTAGATGTCCAAAGTCCTTTGAAAGGAAAGCTGGCGGCGGCGTTTGAAAAAATGTGGCCGTTTCGGCAACAAAGAGAAGGCCTTAGTTTTCGACAGGCGGCTTACGCAAAGGCGCTACTGCATCTCCAAGAAGTGTTTAAGATGAAAGGAACTAAAGAGTACTTTGCTAACGGCGAGTAATGGTTCCTTGGTATGGCGGATTATTGATACCGCGTCGCCAATATTGCTCAACCTACTTCTCAGAGAGGATACCTCGAATGTGGTTACGCACCAGCTGTGAAATGAGTTTTGAAATCTCAGTGCCGACCCCGTTCATTTTAATGCTGCGCCTACGCAGTGGACGTCAGCAATGGGTAGCCAGTGACGAATATATGCTCACGCCAATGATTCCGGTGATGGAGTTTACCGATGGCTATGGCAACCTCTGCCAGCGCTTAGTTGCTCAGCCTGGGCCTTTAACTATCTATACCTCTGCCGAGGTGATGACGGCCGATTACATGGATCAGTCGCCAGGGGCGCCGTTTGTCGATATTGAGCATTTACCAGATGAAGTCCTCAGTTTTCTTTTGCCCAGCCGCTTTTGTGAATCCGACCGCTTTGGGCAGATGGCTACTGCCATTGTGGCGGGGAAAACCTTGGGCTACGACCAAGTTAAAGCGATTGAGGATTGGCTGCGCAACTCGATACGTTTTGAACCCGGTAATAGTGAAGTGCCTATTTCTGCGGTAGAGGTACATGCCAGGCAGTCGGGGGTTTGCCGCGACTTATCACACTTGGGGATTGCGCTGTGCCGCAGCCTTAGTATTCCCGCGCGCTTGGTGGTGGGCTATATGTATGGCCTTGAACCCATGGATTTACATGCCTGGTTTGAAGCCTATGTCGGTGGCCGCTGGTATACCTTTGATGCGACGCAGACAGAGCTTCGCAGCGGCTATGTGGTTATTGGTTATGGCCGAGACGCGGCTGATGTTGCTATTTATAATCAGTTTGGCCCGCCGGTAAGCCCCGTTGTCAAAGACGTTCGCGTGCAGTTGCTTGAAAAGCGCTATACCTAAAGGACGAACATTGAGCGCGGTGGTCATCGGCCGCTTGCTGCCAGTGCTGCCATGGCCGACAATAGCCGCTTAATATAAGAGCGGCCAGATTTGTGAGTAACATCAGCAATAAACTTCTGCGCCTGGACCGTTATTTGGCCAGCGTGACCGATTATTCCCGTAGTGATGCCAAAAAACTGATTAAAGCCGGTGAAATTACCGTGGATGGCCTTGTTGTCCGTGATCCTGCCCAGGGGGTTGCGGCTAATGCCGAACTTACCTTAAACGGTCATTCGCTGCGGGCCGCCAGATCCCGCTATATTATGTTGAACAAGCCGCAGGGTTATATCTGCGCGGCGCGAGATCGTCGCCATCAAACTGTGTTGGACCTGATGGATGAAGATAACCCCGAGCGTTTGCATGTGGCTGGTCGTCTCGATATTGATACAACCGGCCTGGTGTTACTTACCGATGATGGTAACTGGTCCCACGCAGTGACCTCACCTCAACGGAAATGCTGGAAGCGCTATTACGTTGAAACCGCTGAAGTGATAAACGAGCAAGCCCAGCTGCATTTTAGTCGCGGCGTTTTTCTAAAGGATGATAAGGCCCGCACACTGCCGGCCGAACTGGAAATTTTAGGGGAGCGGGTGGCGCGCTTAAAAATCTGTGAAGGGCGCTACCATCAGGTTAAGCGAATGTTTGGTGCCGAGGGTAATTTGGTGACCCGCCTGCACCGCGAGGCAATAGGCGATATTGTTTTGGACGCCGACCTAGCGGAAGGTGAATATCGCTATTTAACGGCGGCCGAGGTTGCGAGTGTTCAAAAATAGTATTGATGTATTTTGGTCGGTGTAAATTATCTAGAGACTTCTATAGCAATGAGCAGTGAACAGTCAAACTCCATCGCATCAGATACCGCTTTAATGGCGCTGTATCAGCAGTTTTCAGGTATGCCTACACCGGCTTGGTGGTTTGCCGACGAGCACGTTGCGGCGATGCCTTTGCCTGCTGCGCGTGCCGATTGGCATAGCTATAGTAATCGCTGTGATATCGCTGGGCTCTTGCGGCGCGCGGGCTACCCCGTGACCTTGGCTGATTTTGTGGTGCCGGTCGACATCCCTAGGCCGCAAACAGTGTGTTATCGGGTGTCTAAAGAAAAAGCCTTAGTGAATTATTTAATTAATCAGGCACTGGCTGCCTTGCCTGTTGGTGGTAGCCTGTATTTGGCCGGTCATAAAAATGATGGCTTACACAACTATGCGAAAAAAGCGGCTGCGCTGGTGGGTGGCACGGCCGATATTAAAAAATACGGCGGCGCCGCGTATATCGCCACCATTAGCAAATACGCCGAGCCTAGTGGCCTGCTGCCAGACAGCGACTATACCCAAATACAGGAAATAGCGCAGTCGCCGAGCTTGTATAGCAAGCCGGGAGTGTTTGGCTGGCAGAAAATTGATCGTGGCAGCGCCTTGTTGGTTGAGCAATTACCTGCATTTTGGGCTGGCTTTGTTCAGCGCCCGGCGAGCTTGGTGGATCTTGGTTGTGGCTATGGATTTATCACGGTGATGGCGGCGGCGCAGCTCCCTGCAAGTAACTGGCTGCTCACAGATAATAACGCCACCGCGTTATTGGCTGCGCGCAAAAATTGTGAGGTGAGTGGGATTAACGCGCAAATTGAGTTGGCCGACTGTGCGTCAGGGTTAAACGGCCCCTACGATGCGGTGTTGTGTAACCCGCCGTTTCATAAGGGCTTTGCCGTTGCCGGGTCGCTAACCGACCAATTTATTGGCGCAGCCCACCGACTGTTGGGCCGTAAAGGTCGGGCTTTGTTCGTGGTGAATCAATTCATACCGCTGGAGCGCAAAGCCGCGGCACTGTTTGCCAGTGCCCAGGTGCTTGTTGAGCAGGACGGTTTTAAAGTCGTTTGCCTGAGCAAGTAGCGGTGACTATCTGGCAGCCCTTAGTTTTGCGGGGCTGCTGATGTGGTGGGGGCGACGGCGGTGCTGCCAGGGTCCGGCATCGCCTCCGGTAAGCGCGGTTTTAACAGCTCTTCTGGCAATTCTTCTACCGTCGGAATTTCATCAATGGCGCCGTCACAGGCGCTACCGGCGTAAATTGCGCGTTTGAGTAAACCTTGCGCCAATAAAGACAGGCCACCGGTGTAGATTGCCGCGCCGGTCGACAGCCCAGAAGTAAACATCCCGGATGGGTCGGCGACTATTTTGGGCTTGCTAAAGGTGCCGCCAAGCCGCACCAAACCCGCGGCGGCGCCGACATTAATGCCGACCCCGGTGCGCGCGATGGGCGATACCCCAAAGAGCAGCTGTTCCTTGCCGAGGTCGACATTGCCGGTGCCAATAATTTTGGTTTGAGCGGTCTCTAGGGCAATGCCGTCGTCACTAATAAATTTACCGCGCTTGCCGTCAAAGTGAACGGCGATGCACTCAATTTCTGTACTGGTTTTTTTCTCCGAAAACGGATTGAGCTTATCAATAGTTTCACTGAGTACGTCGGAGCCGATCAAATTCAGGGCATTACCTTCGGCGACTAGATCGGTGATTTTTACGTCTAATTTACCGTTCATATTGGCGGCTAACAGATGGGGACTGGCGCCCTGGCTATTAATGTTTAAACGAATGCCGCCGTTACCGCCATTGATGCCTGCGGCTTTGGTCAGCCCAAGTTTGCCGTAGTCGTCAGCGTCAATACTGAGTTTTAAGTCCATACGAGCTTGGTTTTCGGAGCTGTCGAGTTTTAGCCGCAATTTGGCGTCGCCACCGGCGAAATTAATGGTGGTGTTTTTTAAATGCAGAACGCCAGCTTGCAGACTGGGTTTGAGATTGGCTTTGCGAATAAGCGCGTAGCCAGTGTCGATGTCTTCCAGCGCAATACTTACATTGGCATTCATTGCTTGCAGTGCGCTCAAGTCGAAGGGGTCTTTGCTAATGAGCTTGCTGCCCTTTTTTGGGGGCGGGGCAGCAGCCGGGCTGGTCGTTGTGCTTGGCGCACTGAGAAAGGCGAGATCAATGCGTTTCAAATTTATACTGCCACTGAGCTCAGCGAGCTGTTCTTTGGCGGCGGGGGTAAACTGCAAATCGAGTTCGGTGTTTTGCTCGCCCATGCTGGCGCTGCCTTTGGCGGAGTAGCGATCTGCTTGGGTTTGAATATTGGCATTTACGCTTATCGCACCCGCTTCTTGGTAGGGCAGTTGGGCGAGTTTCCAGAGCGTTGCGCTCTGCGGGGCGTCGGCCTGCAGTTGCAGTTCGGTGCCCGCTATGCCGTTGACGTTGAGCTTGCCATCAGCGCTGGTCTCAAGTCCGGCCATGCTCAGCTTTAAACTCATGGCGAGGTCTGCGGCGTCGGTGATTTTAGCGAGCGGCTTTAAATCGACATCGGCCTTAAATTGGGCAATTTCACGACCATTGATTAACTCGGTGATACTTGCAGCGGCGAGTATGACCTTGATGTTCTCTTTTATGGTGATATCGCTGCTGATGTCTTGCAGTTGCCAGCCCGACGCGGTGAGCTTGCCAATATTGAGTTTGAGGGCAAGTTGGGTGGTGTCTAGCCATGCCCAGTCGATGGCTACTTCTTCGCTTGGCTCGGCGGCGTTTGTGGCAGGTACTGAACTTACTTCGGGCGCTGGCAGTAGCTTGTCGACATTAATGGATTTGGCGCTTAATTTGCCGCGCACTGCCGAACTGCCTGCATCAACAGTAAGCGCGCCGCGAATTTCGTCGTCATTGAGTTTTAATACAATGTCGGTGAACTCGTAGTTTGGGTTTATGGTGAGGGTACTCGCCAGACGTATTTTAGGTATCACTGGCGCGTCGGTGTTGGCGAGCGCGGCTAAATTTTCGACACTGCGTAAATTGAGTTTGAGCTTGATCGCGCTGCCAGCCAAATTGGGTGTGAGCACCAATTTCCCTTCGCTGCTGAAATCGAGGTCTTGGTGTTTGAGTGCTAATGCGTAAACGAGTACACCGCTCTTGGGGTCGAATAAAGTGATGTCGGTCTTAAGTTCAAAGTGCTGTTTTTGGTAATCCAGGCCAATATAAAAATCGCCGTTGCCCGCTTCTACGCGTTCGCCGCTGACCTTGGGAAGATGGACGCTGCGCTCGACACCGGCTTTATCCCGCCATACTAAGTTGATGTCCTTTAGGCTGATGTGATTAAAGTTGAAGTCGCCGGGTAGCGTCGGCATCCCAGTACTGACGTCGGGTTCTGGGCTGGTGGTGTTGCTATTGGCGAGTAGTTCTGGGCTGATCCAATTGAATTCTCCCGCCTCATTTTGCTCTAGCCGAATATTCAGTGAATCAGCGTTAAGAGTCCAAAATGGCTCCTTGCCAAAGGGGTTTTCGTTGAGGCTAATACTGATGTTCGCCAAACTTAATAGCGCGGGCCGTGGCCAGTGGGGGTTGCGAATCGCCAAACCGTCTACTTCGAGGCGCAGAGGGTTTAGCCGCGAACGTATATCGCTGATCTCAACCTCTAAACCGGCAAAACGCTGCGCGCCACTGCTGATGATGCCGCGCAGTAGTTGGGGTTGAATTAAGACGGTGGCAACGGTGATGAGGATAATGAGAGTCAGGAGGCCGAAGGCGATTAGCGTTTTTTTCATCATGGTGTTGGTTAAAAGCTCATACGCAAATGTCTGAAAATCTACGATACCATGTTTAACTGGCTTGCTGGGACTTGCGCGGGGCGCTAAACAAGCAGATTTACACTATTTACAGATTGCTAGGAGGGTAGGCGTGCAATGGCATGGGGAGTTACAGGGCGGCTATTTACTGCGGCGCTATAAGCGCTTTTTAGCTGACGTGGTCTTAGACAGCGGCGAAGAAATCACGGTGCACTGCCCAAATACCGGGGCCATGACTGGCTGCGCCGAGCCGGGCAGCCGAGTGTGGCTGTCGCGGAGTGCCAATCTAAAACGCAAATACAGTATGACTTGGGAGTTGCTTGAAACCGAAGCTGGGGCGACGGTATGTATTCATTCTGCGCTTGCTAATGGTCTGGTTCATGAGGGGCTGCTAGCTAGGCGCGTCGCTGACTTGGCTGGATACGCTCGGTGGCAGCGGGAGAGGAAGTTGGCTTCGGGCAGCCGCATTGACTTCTATGCGCCGCCTATCCAAGGCCTGCCTGAATGTTATGTTGAGGTGAAGTCGGTGACCTTGGACTGTGGCGAGGGCCTTGGCGCCTTTCCCGATGCAGTGAGCAAACGGGCGAGTAAGCATATCGAGGAATTAGCGGAGCTGCGGCAACAAGGAGCGCGGGTGGTGCTGCTGTTTGCTGTATTGCATGAGGGAATTCAGCGGGTGACGGCGGCAAGTCATATTGACCCTGTCTACGCGAGTACCTTAGGCGAGGCCGTTGACGCCGGTTTGGAGGTTTTGGCGTATAAGGCAAACATCAGTCTTGAACAGATGGTATTAGGGGCATCGCTACCGGTGTGTCTTTAATCGGGTTCGCAGATGCTTATCATGCCCTGGTCAATGCGAAAGTCGACGGCTTCTAGGCTTTTGCCTATACACGGCCCAGCGACGCACTCGCCATTTTCAATAATGAATAAAGCGCCGTGGGTCGCGCATTGGATTAGTGAGTCGTCGTAATCTAAAAATTGATCCTCCTGCCAATTTAATTCAATGCCAAGGTGCGGGCAGCTGTTCCGGTAGACGTAAACCTGCCCGTGCAGGCGAACGGCAAATAGGCTTTGCTCTGCGGATTTAAAGCCCTTGGAACCGGGGTCGGGGATGTCGTTGAGGTGGCAAAGTGCGCGCATAAAGTGGCTTGTTTCGTTTTTGGTCGCGAGCGCTGTAATACGCTAGCGACCTTGGCTGGTGGAGGCGTAGGGCCGGGAATTTAGAGCTTGGGCTCAATCAGGCGGTCGTCGCCTTCGCTTTTAAAGGCGTGGCGAATGGCCGGTAGCATACGGTCGACGGCATCGCGGCCCTCCTGAATGGCTTCGGCGGCGCTGCTGAATTCCATTAAACCGATATGCCCAAGGCGCGGCCACAGCATGATATCGGCAGGTTCGCCAGCGAGTCGGCTACGAGTGATGCGATCTTGCATAATATTGATGGCGCTCATCATTACCGCAATGGTGCCGGGCGGTTCTGGCTTTTTGTCTTCCTCACTGCCGCGGAAATTACTGGCCGCTTCTTTCACCGAGGCGGCAAAGCGGCTAAATGCGGCCCCAAGAAAGGGGTCTTGACCATCTACCTCGTCACCTTCGCTGTCCTCGAAAACGGGCAGCTCCTCCTCCGACTCCTCCTCTTCCGCGATTTCTTCCGCGCTGGCCGCTTTCGCATTGCTGATGACCTTCTGACGGCCAACGAGGTCGCTATTGAGGTCGACGCCGATAATGATGTCGGCGCCTAAGGCGCGACACACGGATACCGGCACAGGGTTTACAAGGCCGCCGTCAACGAGCCAAGAATTGCGGAAGGGTACCGGGGTTAGTATGCCGGGAATCGCCATAGAGGCGCGTACCGCGTCCCAAAGCGGGCCGCGCTGTAGCCAAACCTCGCGGCCGCGCACTAGGTCGGTGGCGACGGCGGCAAAGGGTTGGTCTAAATCTTCGATATTCGGGTTGCCGTACTCGCGGGCAAAAAAGTCGATCAGCCGGGTTGCATGGGCTACGCCTCCGGTGGCGCCGAGACTAACACTCATATAGTGGAGTACTTGGGTTGTACTTAAGGATTGGATCCAGTGTTCAAAATGATCGAGTTTTCCGGTGAGGTAGCAGGCGGCGATAATTGAGCCAACAGAAGTGCCACAGAGGATGTCTGGGCGAATGCCTAGCTCTTCGAGGCGCTGAATAACGCCGATATGAGCCATCCCGCGGGCTGAACCGCTGCCGAGGGCAAGGGCAATTTTCTTTTCATGTCCAGTGGACTCGTTCACGTATTCCTACTCCAGAATTTCAAGTCAGATCATTTGCCGGTAGTATGATGCCATGAAGCTTCAATACCTTAAACAGCGCGAATAGTATGCACCCATGATGGATCTAACCGTAAGTGCCGATTTGGCTTTAGGGCGTGATGATTCGGCCAATGAGCTATTTAATGGCGTTCCTGTGCATCGGGCTATTATCGCACCGTTAACGGCCTTGTGTGCTGACGCCAAAAATGCGGGGTTTGATTTGCGCTTGGTGAGCGGTTACCGCAGTTTTGAGCGTCAGTTGGCCATATGGAATGCTAAAGCCGAGGGGCGGCGCCCAGTATTAGACAGTGCGGGCCAAGTACTCGATATCCATACGCTAAGTGAGTCAGAGTTGATCAATGCCATTATGCGTTGGTCAGCTTTGCCAGGTGCGTCGCGACATCACTGGGGGAGCGATATCGATGTTTACGATGCGGCGGCGGTTCCTGCCGATTATTCTGTGCAATTAACCCCCGCTGAGGTTGCTGATGGCGGTGTTTTTGGGCCGATGCACAAGTGGTTAGATCGGCAGTTTGCCAATGGTCACGGTCATGGTTTTTTCCGGCCCTATGATGTTGATCGAGGCGGTATTGCGCCGGAGCGTTGGCATTTAAGTTACGCGCCTTTAGCCGCAAAGTGCGATGAACTGGTAAGCGCCAAGCTCCTAAGTGAAGTGTTAAATAGTGTGCCAACTTTACACTTGCGAGAAAGTGTTTTGGCGGAGTTAAATAAGCTTTATTCACGTTATGTGGTGGTGCCAAAGGCCTGCTATCCCGTGAATTATGTTGCGCTTAAATAAGGCTTGAGTAATGAATGCAGCAGTAAATGATTTGTGGCTTGCCATGACCAATGAAGCGCGGGACTACGGTCGCAACGAACCGGTGCTGGCGAGCTTTTATCACGCCAGTATTTTAAATCACGCGAATTTTGCCGATGCCCTCAGTTTTCATATTGCATCTAAAGTGGGTTGCGATTCTGTTCCGGCAATGCTGATTCGCGATGTGTTCAGTGAAGCTTTTGTCAATGATCCTAGCATTGTAAACTCAGCAGCGATGGATATCCGCGCCCACTATGATCGCGACCCCGCCTGCGATCACTACGGCATGCCATTTTTATATTTCAAAGGTTTTCAGGCAATTCAGGCGTATCGAATTGCACACTGGTTGTGGACGCAGAATCGCGAGTCACTGGCATTGTTTTTGCAAAATCGAATCGCCAGTGTCTTTGATGTCGATATTCATCCAGCCGCAGTAATAGGCTGTGGGGTGATGGTTGATCATGCTACCGGCTTGGTCATTGGTGAAACCGCCGTGGTTGGTAACAATGTTTCTATGTTGCATTCGGTGACCTTGGGTGGCTGTGGCAGTGGCCCTGGACCCCGTCATCCACATATTCGCGATGGCGTTTTAATTAGTGCTGGTGCTAAAGTTTTAGGAAATATTGTTGTTGGTGAAGGCGCTAAAATTGCGGCGGGTAGCGTGGTGTTAAATAGTGTGGCGCCGCATGCTACAGTAGCCGGTGTGCCAGCAAAGCAGGTAGGGGTATTATCTGTTGATTTACCTGCATTGAACATGGACCAATATATTAACGATGACGCCTAGCATGACCGTTTATTTTTGGCTCAGTATTATTAGGTCACATCTGTTATATTGTGAGATATAGATGTCGCATAACTAAATAAAGGGAGGTGCTTGTGAGCGTTAAACTATTAGATAATAAGGCGTTTTACGGCTTTCGGGTGCGCCGTACGGTAGCAGGGAAGCTGTATCAGGAATATTTCTCGCTGAAGAACGGTGGTGCGCGGCTGGAAGGCAAATTAAAAAATGAAGTAGAGAAACAAGCGAATGAGCGCGATGCGATTCTTGAAGCAGAGCAGCGTCGTTATCTTGAAGAAACAAAAGAAGATCGCTGCTTTAAAAGTGATGGCACGGTGCGGGGAATTAGCTATTTACTCAAAACCGAAAAAAGCGGAAATTTAACACCAATTTTTCAGGTTGGCGTGGCATCTAAGCTTGAGCAAAAAACCGTGTGTACCAGTTTTTCGCTCAACGCCCACGGCAGTGATGATGCGTGGCATAAAGCCGTTGAAGCTTATTCTAAACACAAGTCAATTCGTAAAAATTCAAAGTTATACCAGCGCTTATTAAAAGCCATGCCAGAAGTGGGCTGATTGATGGTTTTTTATGAAATAGTGCGTGTGCGCAAAAAAGGGGCTCTATGAGTCCTTTTTTTTGCCTAGGATTTTAGTTGCCTGCTAAAAAATCGGGTGTAAAGCGTTGTCGACTTGCACTATTGCAAGGCGTGGTCGGATTTTTTATTGAATCAAATGAGCTTTAACAAGGAGGGTTTGCGGGGCCTTGGGCGACCCCGCAGCAAGACTTAGCCTTTGTAGGCTGCAGCTGCTTTCATTACTTCAGCGCGTGCTTCTTCACTGCCCGCCCATCCGTCAATTTTTACCCACTTGCCCTTCTCAAGATCTTTGTAGTTTTCAAAGAAATGCTCAATTTGCTGGATTAGCAACGGGGGAAGATCTGAAGGCTCTTTAACATCTTTGTAGAGAACCGAGAGTTTGTCGTGGGGTACGGCTAATAGTTTGGCGTCTTTACCCGCTTCGTCGCTCATATTGAGGATGCCGATAGGACGAGCGCGAATCACTGAGCCGGGTACCACTGGGTATGGGGTCACAACCAATACATCCAGCGCGTCGCCGTCTTCTGACAGGGTGTTGGGGATGTAGCCATAGTTCGCTGGGTAGAACATCGGCGTGGCCATAAAGCGGTCTACCATCAGCGCATCGTAGTCTTTGTCGATTTCGTATTTGATGGGGCTGCTATTGGCAGGAATTTCAATGGCAACGAAGATGTCGTTAGGCAGGTCTTTACCGGCCGGAATTTGCGTGTAGCTCATGACGGGCTTCCATATAAGATTGTGGTTAGGGTTGAAATCTGGGCCGATTATAAACTGTGTGGGGCTTTATTACCAAAGGTCGAAAAAGGTCGGCTACTACCAAGGTAGCAACCGACGAGGGGGGGAGACTAAGTGGCATCGCTAAATTCGCCGTGTGGCGGTTTAGCAATTAACTTGAACTTGCACCAATTCACCCTCGGTGCGAACTTGGTAGCATGGAATGGATACGGTTTCATCTTCTAAGCAGTTGCCAGCCTCAAGGCTGAAATGCTGCTTGTAAACGGGCGACGCCACGACCAGTGTCCCCTTTACACTGCCAACAATGCCCCGCGACAGGACATTAGCCTTGCTAAAGGGGTCTTTGTTGGCCAGAGCGTAGACTTTGTCTTCTACCCGAAAAATAGCAACTTGCGTTTCATCTATTAGCGCGGCGACGCCGGCATTGGGGAGTATGTCGTCAAGGCGGCAAACGGTGGTCCAAGACATGGTGTATTCCTCTTATAAAGCAGTTTGATTTACCGCGACTTGAGCGCGATGAATCGTTTGGTATGGTTTAGGCAACGGCGATTAGGTCGTCTGCATTCGTCATTTTTTCGGCGTCGGTGGCCGGGCGAATTTGGCCGCGCTCTTGAACGAAGACAATTTCTTTGTCCGTTTTGTCGGCATTCACAAAACTGCGGAATTGCTTCACTTTCTCTGGGTTTTCAACGGTGGTTTTCCACTCGCACTGGTAGGTGTCAACGACGTTCGCCATTTCTGCTTCAAGCTCGGCGCAAATGCCTAGGGAGTCTTCAATAATCACCTTGCGGAGGTAGTCTAGTCCGCCTTCGAGGTTTTCCATCCACACTGAAGTGCGCTGCAGACGGTCAGCGGTGCGCACATAGAACATCAGGAAGCGGTCGATGTATTTCACCATTGTGTCGGTGTCGATGTCTGATGCGAACAAATCAGCGTGACGTGGCTTCATGCCACCATTACCACAAAGGTAAAGATTCCAGCCTTTTTCCGTGGCGATAACGCCAACATCTTTACTCTGCGCCTCGGCGCATTCGCGAGTACAGCCGGAAACCGCCATTTTGAGTTTGTGTGGTGAGCGCAGGCCTTTGTAGCGATTTTCTAAATCAATAGCCTTGCCAACACTGTCCTGCACACCGTAGCGGCACCACGTAGAACCAACGCAGGACTTTACGGTGCGTAGTGACTTGCCATAGGCGTGACCAGACTCAAAGCCAGCGGCAATTAATTCCGTCCAAATTTTGGGCAGCTGGTCGAGGGTGGCGCCAAATAAATCGACGCGCTGGCCACCGGTGATCTTGGTATAAAGATTATATTTTTTGGCCACTTGGCCCACGGCAATTAAACCATCTGGGGTGACTTCGCCGCCCGCCATGCGAGGTACTACTGAATAGGTGCCATTTTTTTGCATATTTGCTAAATAGCGGTCATTGGTGTCCTGAAGGCCGGCAAGTTTGGGTTCGAGAATATAGTCGTTCCAGCACGAGGCCATGATCGACGCGGCGGTGGGCTTGCAAATTTCGCAGCCGTGGCCGCTGCCGTGCTTTTCCAGTAGTTCATCAAAAGATTTAATTTGGCCGACTTTAACGAGGTGGAAAATCTCCTGACGGGTGTAGGGAAAATGCTCGCAGAGGTCGGTGTTCACCTCAACGCCCATTTTGGTTAGCTCGGCGTTCAATACCTGGCCAACCAGCGCGGTACAGCCGCCACAGGTGGTGGCTGCCTTGGTGCAGGCTTTAAGATCGCCCACGGTCATTGCGCCGCCTTGAACCGCTGCGCATAAATCACCTTTGCTCACGTTATTACAGGAGCAAATTTGGGCGACATCTGGCAGCGCATCAACCCCTAAACCAACTCCAGCGCTGCCGTCTAAAGTGGGCAGAATCATACTTTCGGGTTGCACGGGCAGGGTGATTTTGTTCAGGGCAAACTGGAGTAGGGTGCCATAGTCGTTCGCTTCGCCAATCAGTACCGAGCCCAGTAAATGCTGGCCGTCACTGCTCACCACTATTTTTTTATAGACTTCGGCTTTTTCGTCGATAAAGGTGTAGCACTTGGCGCCGGGGGTGCTGGCGTGAGCGTCGCCAATAGAGGCAACATCAACCCCCATTAGCTTGAGTTTGGTGCTCATGTCGGCGCCAGTGAAGGCCTTTTTTTCGATTCCGCCGAGCACATGGTCGGCGGCAACTCTGGCCATATCCCAGCCCGGTGCAATTAATCCGTAGATGCGACCGCCCCATAAAGCACACTCGCCAATTGCGTAAATTGCAGGGTCTGAGGTGAGGCAGGCATTGTCAATGACGATGCCGCCGCGTTCTCCAACCGCCAGTTCGCACTGTCTCGCTAATGCATCTTGGGGGCGGATACCTGCCGAGAAAACTAATATATCAGTCTCAAGTTCTGCGCCGTCGGCAAATTGCAATTTGTGAACGCAATCCTCGCCATCAACGATTTGCTGGGTGTTCTTTTGGGTGTGGACCGATACGCCCAGGTCTTCGATTTTACGGCGTAACAATGCGCCGCCACCTTCGTCAACCTGCACCGCCATAAGGCGAGGAGCAAATTCGATGACATGGGTTTTGAGGCCCAAGTCCATAATGGCCTTGGCGGCTTCTAAACCAAGTAAGCCGCCGCCCACCACCGCGCCAACTTTGGCATTCGCGGCAGCGGCGGTGATGGCTTCTAAATCTTCTATAGTGCGATAAACAAAGCAGTTCTTGCGGTCGTGGCCAGGTACCGGTGGCACAAAGGGAAAGGAGCCAGTGGCTAAAATCAATTTGTCGTAGGCGTATTGTTCGCCCTTGTCAGTGCTGACCGTCTGCGCTGCACGGTCTATGGCAATGACTTTCTCGTGGGTCAGTGCGGTAATGTTGTTGTCGCTGTAAAAGCCGTCCTTGACCATATTTAGCGACGCGGCCTCGCGGGTTTCAAACCACGCGGTTAGGTGTACGCGGTCATACGCTGGGCGTGGCTCTTCACCAATAACCGTGATATCGAATTGTCCGCCTTGGCCGCTTTCAATTATCGATTCAATAAATTGGTGGCCTACTGGGCCGTTACCAATGATGAGCAGGCGTTGTTTGTCAGTCATGGTTACTTCCTTCAATACTTTGGGCGATGGCTAGCGTGGGCGGCCGGTGCTGCTAATGGATATTGCATAAGGAAAAGCAAAAGCTGTGCCACAGTTTTGGTCATGCATTAAGTCATTGATTTTAAATAGGTATGTTTCAATTTCGCCCTTTTGTGGGGCGAATTTAGCGGTCTTGTTAGGCTGGTCGAGGAATTTGCTGGGGCGTTAAGGCCTATTTTGGTGCGTTATTGTGCGACTTAGCCTAATCGTTGTGTGCTCCAAAATAATGCAATGTAGACTAATCGCCGTCGCGAAATAAAAATTAAACCTTTGTAAACAATGTCTTAGTGATTTCGCCCAAAGTTCGTGCGCACGTTTGGCACAGGCCTTGCTCTTCAGGAGTAATACTTTTAAATGGCCATAACGGAGCTGTTAATGTCTTCCTCGACCTTAAACGTGCTTGATCTCAAGCAAGAAAAAATTCGATTACTTCACCTCAGTTGGTTTGCGTTTTTCCTCAGCTTTGTTGTGTGGTTTAACTTTGCGCCGATGCTGTCTTCAATTAAAGAAGCCTTTGACCTCACTAATCAACAGGTTAAAGCGTTAATGATATTGAACGTGGCGTTAACTATTCCGGCTCGGGTGGTGGTTGGCATGTTAGTGGACCGTTTTGGCCCACGAATAGTGTACAGCGCGCTATTGGTGACCGGCGGTATGGTCTGCTTGGCCTTTGCGTTTGCCAATAGCTATGAAGCGATTGCCCTATTGCGATTTTTAATGGGCTTTATCGGTGCTGGTTTTGTCATTGGCATTCGTTTGGTGGGTGAATGGTTTCCGGCCCGTCAGGTAGGATTAGCTGAAGGTGTGTACGGTGGCTGGGGCAATTTTGGTTCGGCAGCTGCCGCGATGGCACTGCCAACATTGGCACTGTATTTTGGTGGCCCAGACGGCTGGCGTTACGCCATTGCTTCAACAGGGGTGGTTGCCTCTATTTACGGTGTGTTCTTTTATTGGCGCGCACGCAACACCCCCAAGGGCTCTACCTACTTTAAACCTAAAAAATCCGGTGGCTTGGTTGTTAGCAATAAACGTGATCTGATCTTCTACATTATTATGTGCGTGCCGATGTATTTGGCGCTGGCCACCTTAACCTGGAAATTGTCGCCAGCGAATTTAGGTTTGCT
The DNA here is from genome assembly GCF_001586255.1 of Zhongshania aliphaticivorans. Lineage (NCBI taxonomy): Bacteria > Pseudomonadati > Pseudomonadota > Gammaproteobacteria > Cellvibrionales > Spongiibacteraceae > Zhongshania > Zhongshania aliphaticivorans. The sequence goes on along the minus strand of NZ_CP014544.1, from coordinate 3,412,728 downwards.
AAATGACGCGGCTTCAATAGCCTTGTATGTGGTATTAGTGGTTTTGTTTGTTGTGCAAATCAGTCAAATACTACGCGTTAATAGTGATGTGCTGAACAATATTCCTATTCCGGAAATGCAGCAGTACAAGTTTAAACAGGTTGCTATTTTGAACGTAGCTTACTTTGTGACCTTTGGTTCAGAGTTGGCGGTAGTGTCAATGTTGCCCTTGTTCTTTATGGAAACCTTTGAGTTGAGTGCGGTAGCGGCAGGCATGTTGGCCTCAGGTTTCGCTTTTATGAATTTGGTGGCGCGCCCCGGCGGCGGTTACTTGTCTGATAAATTCGGGCGTCGTAAATCCTTGTCTATTTTGATTTGTGGTCTGGCTGTTGGCTATATGGTGTTGAGCAATATCGATTCGACCTGGACAATCTGGGTTGCGGTGCTTGCAACCATGTGTTGTTCTTTTTTTGTTCAAGCTGGTGAGGGTGCTGTTTTTGCGATCGTACCGTTAGTGAAGCGGAGCATGACCGGTCAGATTGCGGGCATGACCGGCGCTTATGGTAATGTTGGCGCGGTTATATTCTTAACCGTATTGTCATTTGTGAGTGCTTCTAACTTCTTCCTTGTTATTGCTGCCTGCGCTGGGGTGATCTTTGTTGCCGTGCAATTTATGGAAGAGCCCCAAGGTCATACCGCCGAAGTGAATGACGACGGCAGTGTCGCGCTGATCGAAGTAAGCTAAAGTGCTAGGGTTGTTCAGAACTAACTCTGTGATGATTCACTTTGGGACGCTTTAATGCACTTTGATGGCGGTTTGAAATTGGCCATTGCCCAGCGCAGCAGCGCTGGGCAAAAGTCCGTTAATGAAGACAGCTTGGGGATTTGTGTTCCTAAGGATGAGCAGTTGACCACCAAGGGCGCGGTAGCAGTTATTGCCGATGGCGTATCGGCAGCCGAGGCTGGCAAAGAAGCTGCAGAAACTTGTGTGACCGGCTTTTTGAGCGACTATTTTTCGACGCCGGATTCTTGGTCCGTTAAGCGCTCCGCCCAGCAAGTGCTAAACGCCTTAAACCGCTGGCTGTATGGTCAGGGTCAAAATTATTTGCAGGCTGAAAAGGGCTATGTGTCGACCCTGAGTATTGCCGTTTTTAAATCGCAAACTGCACATTTATTCCATGTTGGCGACAGCCGAATTTATCGATTGCGCGATGGCTGTCTTGAGCTGTTAACGCGCGATCACGCCATGCCCATCAGTCGGGGGAAGTCGTATTTAACCCGCGCCATGGGCTTGGACATTAACTTGGATGTGGACTATCGCGCGGCCGATGTGGCCGTGGCTGATATATTTCTATTGAGCACTGATGGTATTCACGATTTTTTAAATAGTAGCCGTATGCAAGCCATTATTAGTGATGCGGGCGATGATCTCGATCAGGCTTGCCAGCGAATGATCGACGATGCCTTGGCTGCGGGTAGTGACGATAATCTAAGCTGTCAGTTATTGCGAATTGAGGCCTTGCCGCTGGAAGACGCGGGCGATGTTTATCGAAAATTGACCGCCTTGCCGTTTCCCCCGCCGCTGTCTGCGGGCATGGTGGTGGATGGTTTGGTTATTGAGGACGAGATTCACGCCAGCCCTCGCAGTCAACTATACAAAGTATACGATGCCACGGCTGATCGGCATTACGCGATGAAAACGCCATCGGCAAATTTTAATGACGACCCAGCCTACATCGAGCGCTTTATTTTAGAGAGCTGGGTGGGGCGGCGTATTCAGAGTGAATACGTCATCGAGGTCATCGATCCGCCGCAGCCGCCAAGCTGCTTGTACTATTTGTCGGCATTCGAGCCGGGGAAAACCCTTGGTCAGTGGATGACTGAGCATCCGCAGCCATCCACACAGCAAATGTTAGATATTATTTTGCCTGCGGCTAAGGGCCTGCAGGCGATGCATCGCCGGGATACAATTCATCAGGATGTCAAACCCGATAATATTTTGATAGGAGATAATGCCCAGGTAAAAATAATCGATTTTGGCTCTTGCTATGTTGCCGGTTTAGCCGAAATTGCGGTCCCAATTACTCGCGACAGGGTGCTGGGAACGGCGCAGTACTCGGCGCCGGAACATGTGTTGGGGCGACGCCCTAGCACCAAGGCCGATCAATTTTCGCTGGCCGCCATTGTGTTTGAAATGCTCACGGCGCATAAGCCTTATCAAGGTCGTTTGGAGAATTGCGCAACAACTGCTGCGTTTACGCGTCTTGAATATATTGCGGCAAGCCATTACAACCCTCACGTGCCACTATGGTTAGACGCTGCCCTTTGCCGTGCATTGAGCATTAGTCCGGAACTTCGCTATAACGACATTTCTGAGTTTGTTCACGACCTTCAGTTTCCTAACCCGGTGTATAGCAAGGACAATTTCCAGCCATTGCTAAGCCGTAATCCCTTGATGGTTTGGCAGGGGATATCCTTGATATTACTCATTTGCCTGATCTGGAGTTTGGGTCATTAGTGACGGCGCTGGCACGTCATAATTTCATGTTCTTTATTTTTGGTCATATGTGGTGCAGTGCACGCTGAAATGTCAGCTTTTCTGTGTGTGAAAGTGGTGCATTGAAATTACAAAAGCTGCCTTTCGTATTTTTTGTTGTAGAGCAAACATCCCCTTTGTCCTTGATTTTTGTGCCCTTGTGCACAGAAGCACCACCTATTCTATCGAAAGCCTTAGCAAATTCGTCAGTGCGCAAATAATTTTCATACCGTTGGCGCGGCTTTTGCTATTACTAACTTGAACACGTTGGTGAACAAGGGAGTGCAGTACTTTAGGTTCTGCACGGTTCGGTAAAAGACTGGAAATACGTCGGTGTGCTTTGTGAAAATTCCATTGCTTGGTGTAATTAAATGCGCGCTTTACAGTGTTTTGCTTCTGCTCTCGGCAGTGGTGAATGCAAGTGATGGTGCCAGTTTAAAGGCTGAGGCATTAACTGTATTGAGTGATTTAAAATTGGCTGAAGCGCGATCGCAAAGTCAAATGCCCACCATCGCTTTGTATATCGCCAATAGAGATGACCGTTTTGCTATTCAGTCGGTAAAGCTAAGTGTTGATGGTCGCGAAACGGCACGTTATAGCTACAGTGAGTTGGAAGCCCAAACCTTGCTCGACGGTGGCTTACATCTTTTAAGTAAATTGGCGCTACCCAAAGAAAATCATACGATAAGTGTTAAATTTGCCGTGACAGAAGTGGGCGCGGGCCCCCACGCCGAGCGCTTATACCCGCGCTTCGAAAAAACGATTTCGATTACGGAAAATACCCAGTGGGAATTAGAGCTGATTCGCGGCGGCTGGATGAAATGGCAAGATAAAGTCGCGATTCAATTGCATGATCGTGGCCCCGAAAATAGCGTGAGTAGTGGCGATAGTCATCCCAGTTTCAGATCAATTTACTTCGATGCCAAACGGCATTTTTCTTTCGACGCCCTCGCTGATGCAATGGTGATGATAAAGAGTGGTGTCAGTGCGGGGCAATTTTCTGAACAAGTAAAACTCGCCTTAAGTCGCAGTGCTCGCGACTTGGGCTTAGCGGATATTCCGGTGAGCTTACGGGGCCTTGTCGAGCTTGATCGGCTAAGTGAGGAATCCAAGCCCAGTAGTATGTTTAGTCATTTCAATACCGGCGCCGCCCTCATTCAGCAAGGAAAATATGCCGAAGGTGTCGCCCTACTCGCCGTGCTGAGCGAAGGGGAGTTGCTTGCGGCGGATGAGTTACTCCTTCGCGATAAAGTTAATTTGGCGCTGGGTTATCATTTTTTAAAGCAGGGCGACAGTGAGCAGTCAGTAAATTATTTCAGTCAAGTGCGACGCTTGAGTCCCTATGCTAATAAGGCGCTGGTTGGCCTTGGCTGGGCTTTGCTGAGTCCGCGACAGAGTCAGGCTGCGCCGTTGGTCGCGAGCGATGACCATGCTTCCCAGGCAATAGCGACCGCTACCCCTTATTTGTGGTCAGGCTCAGAGGATGAAATAGCGTGGGCACGGCGACATACACCGTTTCGACGAGCGTGGGCGGTCGCTTCTGGCGGTAAGGAAGAGGATTTGCAGGCGGCGATGGTGCCGTGGATGGAGTTGGTAAATCGCGACCCACTAGATCCCGCCGTACAGGAAGGTTTGTTGATCTTGCCCTATGTGATGTCTCATTGGGCGGGGCAGGCACAACGGGCTGAACGCTATTACGTCGCGGCAAGCGAGCGCTTGCAAGCGGCATTGCAGAGCTTGCGTGGCGCAAGCGCTGATATCCAACATGGCGGATTGCGCGCAGCGATTGACCTCGCTGATCAGCGCGGCCGCAGTGGTTGGGACATTTGGCTGTCGGCGCTATACGACGATAAAGATGCTTACCTCGATTTACTGCTTGATAGCGCCGACTTTCACGATGCACTGAGTGAGTATCGGCAATTAGTACGCATTCGCAATTTACTCGATACATATCAGGCTGACGCCTTAGTCGTGATGGATGGCGGAGGGCTTGACGCTAAGCCTAAAGCCTTGTTGCCACGCTTGACGGCGAGTATCGCAAGACAGGCAGCGCTATTAGACCGCGAGGCGCTGGCTGAAATAGATCGTCATCACCGGCGTACGGAAATGTATTTAGCAGAGGCCAACTTTGCCTTGGCAAGGAACCATGAGAATACCCGGCGCAAGTTAAGCGGCGTGGTATGGGATGGGGAGATGATGCGATGACAGTCGTCACAACGTATCAATCAAAACACCGAGGCCTGCCGGTTGTCGCGACGCTATTGCTCGTCGGTACTCTGCTTAGCGCTTGTCAGCAGAGCGTAAAGCCAAGTGGCGAGTCGCAAACCATTGGTGGAATGCTAGAGCGGAATGGTCAGGGGCCTGATCGCTTGTTCATGGAAAAACTGCCTCCCAAGAAAATAGCCGACATTGACGCTGAGAGTCAGCGCGTTGAGGCTGCGGCCTTAAACCATTACCAACGTATATTAACGCTCGATTCAGCGCCCGGTGTGCGGGCTGAGGCAATGCGTCGCTCCGCAGATTTGCGTATTGAGTCCGCGGGGCAAGGTCTCGATATCAATGCGGAGGAGGTCGCGTTGGCCATCGGGCTTTATCGCGATCTTCTGCTTGAATTTCCCGACTACCCAAATAAAGATCATGTGATATATCAGTTGGCACGAGGCTACGAATTGTCGGGTCGCGCGGAGCTTGCGATTGATACCTTGCGGGGCTTAGCAGAGGACTTTCCCCAGTCTTCTCGTGCAAATGACGCCTTGTTTCGGTCCGCCGAAATGCTTTATTTGCGCAAGCGCTATGCCGAGGCTGCGGCCCAGTACGGTAAATTAATCACCCAAGATGCTGCCATGCCTTACTTGCAGATGGCGCAATATAAATACGGCTGGAGCCAGTATCAGCTTGGTCGCCCTGAGTTAGCCGTCGATGCTTTTACGGCGATTCTGATGCAATTGAAGCCTCGTCGAGAGGTGCGCAGCGTGGCGGAGTTAACGGCGCGGGCACCGGCAGCGAAGGCGGAATTATTGACTGACAGTTTGCGAGGGCTGTGTTTGGCGCTGGCCGCTAAGCCTGAAGGGCATAATATTAACACCTATTTTGCGTCACTCCCCGGCAAGCAATTCTCTCCTTTGGTATATAGCAGTCTCGGCGAGCTCCTCTTGGCTAAGCAACGTTACACCGATGCGGCGAGCGTATTTGACGATTTTGCGAGTGCAAACCCTCAGCATGACTTAGCCATTAGCTACAGTGAAAAAGCGATTTCGGCCTATAAACAAGGTGGATTTACCGCCTTAATGATTGCTGCTCAAGAGGCTTATATCAAGCGTTATGCGAATGACATCGTCGCGGCGGCCGGAGCAGATATAGCCCCAGCCAAGTTAGATTTAATTCGAGATTATATGGCTGAAGTGTTGCGTTTTCGCCATGCCGAGGCACAGCAGACGCCGGACAACGAAGCCAATTTACGCCAAGCACGTTTTGTCGCGGTGGCGGCAGCCTACCGCGAAATGCTCGGCATGTTCCCCAATGACCCGGCATTTGCGACTACAAGCATGCGCTATGCCGACGCGCTATTTGATGCGGGCGAGCTCAATGCCGCCGCTCGGCAATACACCTTAGTAGCCTACGATTTGCCCGCGGATGACAAGGCTGGGGATGCGGCGTTGGCGGCGGTAAAAGCATATCGAGCATGGCTGGCGGTCGCACCAGCGCAAGAGCGCGATGCCGCCCAGCAAGCGGTAATTGCCGCCAGCGCACAATTGGCTAGCGTATTTCCCCAGCACCCGGAGCGCAGCCGCATACTGCTGGCTAGCGCCGAGGACTTGTACGCGCTAAAGCGCTATGACGAAGTCCTTGCGCTGTGTGTGCCACTGTTGGCAGGTGCGCCCTTGCCAACGTCGAGCCTGACGAAAAAGGCACTAAGTGTGACTGCTGACGCCTATTTCGCCCAAGACAATTATGCACAAGCTGAGATTTACTACAGCAAGCTATTGCCAATGCTCGATACTGAGTCGGCGCTGCAAAAAATGGCGGCAGACCGTTTGTCGGTATCGGTATATCGTCGTGCGGAAGTGGCGAGAGATGCCGGTGACAATGTTTTGGCGGCAGATTTATTTATGCGCGCCGCGCAGTTAAGTCCAACAGCGGAATTACGGGCCAATGCCAGTTTCGATGCGGCGGGGCAGTTTTATGCGAGTCAAAACTGGCGTGAAGCGGCCAGTGTACTGCAGGATTTTCTAGGTGCATTCCCGCGCCATGCTATGGCGGCGGAGGGCGAGAAGTTGCTTGCCGAAACCTATCAGAAATCGGGGCAACCGGTACTTGCCGCCGGGGTTTACGCTCAAATTGCCAAGCGCGGTGACGAGGCGTTTGAAACTCGTCGTCAGGCCAGTGCACTGGCAGCAAGGCTTTATGATTCAGCGGGTCAGACGGAGGCAGCACGCACTGCGATAAGAAATTATATTGCGCAATTTCCGGCGCCACTGTTGGAGGCTCAACAGTTTCGTCAGCGTTTGGCGACGATGGCAGCGGCCAATAGCGTCGAACATTTGAATTATTTGCGTGAAATTATCGCTGCGGATCAGGCTGCGGAGATGCCGCTTGCCGCATCGCAACTACTCGCCGCCGATGCCAGTTTGCAATTGGCGATGGTCGATGTAAAGCGTGCCAATAGTGTTGAGCTGAAGCTGCCTATCGCCAACAGCTTGCCTCGGCGTCAACGCGCTATGCAAACCGCCATCGACAGCTTGGCCCGCGCAGCGGCCTACGGCTTCGCTGATATTACGACTATTGCTGGTCACGAATTGGGCGAGCTTTATCGTCACTTCGCGGCCGCCCTAATGAAATCGGAAGTACCCCGTGAATTACACGGTGATGTCCTTGCGGAATACACCATGCTTTTGGAAGAACAAGCCTACCCATTTGAAGAGAAAGCAATTAGCGCCTTTGAAACCAATCTGGCGCGGGTTCGCGAGGGCGTGTGGACCGCCGGTATGCGCAAGAGCCTTGTGGCCTTGGCCGAACTCGCCCCCGCTAAATATGGCAAACAGCCTGAATTGGAGAATAGCTATGACTCGCTTAATTAGGATTTTTGCGGTGCTACTCATAATCGCTACGGTGGCTGCGTGCAGTGCCGGGCCGCCGCCAAGCAGATCGAGTCAGTCAGGTTCTAGATCCGTTTCGAGCGAATTCGATAATGCACTAGCGCTAATGAAAAGTGGTGATAGCGAAAGCGCCATACAAGCATTTTTAGCATTGAGTGAGCGTTATCCCCGCGCCACCGGGCCGCTGACAAATTTAGGGATACTCGCGGCGCGCCAGCAGCAACATGAGTCGGCGGCCAAGTACTTTTTGGCTGCGCTGCAGCGAGACGCGAAAAATGTCACCGCGTTAAATTGGATGGGTTTTGTTACCAGCAAAAGTGGAAATTTTAATGGTGCTTTAGATTGGTATAACAAGGCCTTGGCTGTTCGTGGTGATTACGCTCCGGCTCATTTAAACCTGGGCATTCTTTACGAAACGGTGTTTAAACGCGGTAGCCAAGCACTTGAGCACTATCGCCGATATCAGGAGTTAACCGGCGGTGACAATATGCTGGTCAGTGCATGGATTCATAATCTGGAGTCCGCAAGCGATTATGTTGCGGCGAATGTGTCGCAGGTGAGCAGATGAGGGGTATGCAAATTTTAACAGTGGCATTGGTGCTAGGCGCGGCGCTGCCTGCCGCTGCCGAGCAAGAGATGGGCGTGACGATTCGCGGTGACGATGAGGCAGCGGTGGGACTGTATCTAATGCCTTGGGGGGAGGAGCCGGTGAGTGATATCGATCGGCCGCCGCAGTTAATTGACGAGAGCCCCAAGCCCATTAACGCCGACGAATTTCAGCGTTACGCCGAATGGCAGCAGGCCCACCGCGCTTATCGCTACTGGCGTTTGCAGTCGAATAACTGGTAGCGCAGAAGCTATCTTCAGGCTCATTAGACATTACATTTTTGAGGAATAATTATGGAAGCCTTATCGACGTTCGTCGTGTTTTTTAACAATGGCGGTCATTTCATGTACCCAATTGCTCTGGTGCTTGCCTTTGCTGTTGCCATCAGTATTGAACGCTTTATCTTCTTGAATAAATCTCTCAGGGATAATCGGCGGTTTTGGGCAAAAGTGTGGCCCATGTTAAGTGCCGGTAAACTTGGCGAGGCGGAGAACTTGATTGGCAGTTCAAAGCTGGCGGTCGCCCATATTTTGAATTGTGGTTTAGAGCAAGCTCGTATTGATAGTCGCCGCAGCGATGTGGAGATCGCCACCGAAGATGGTTTGATGGCGTTGTTGCCCGTCATTGAGCGCCGTACCCATTACCTCGCGACGTTTGCAAATGCAGCCACCTTGCTGGGGCTGCTCGGCACGGTGCTGGGTTTGATTGGCGCCTTTGCTGCACTGGGCAATGCCGATCCCGTGGAAAAAGCCAATTTGCTGTCGGCGGGTATTTCTGAGGCGATGAGCTGCACAGCATTTGGTTTGATGGTGGCGATTCCCTCGCTATTTGCCCACGCCTATTTGCAAAGTCAGGCCGGGGAGCTAGTCGACACCCTGGAGTCTGCTTGCTCGCGATTTGTCACCGCGCTTAGTCGCAGTAAATCACTGCAACACTGAGGGGTAATCATGAGCGCCATGTTTGGTATTGAGCCAGATTTTGACGAGGGGCCGCGCAGCTCGCGGCGCTTACGTCGTTTAAAACGGCGCCTGCGTCAGCGAGCCGACGGCGAGCTGAATATTGTGTCGATGATTGATGTGTTTGCGGTGCTGGTATTTTTCCTCTTGGTTGGCTCATCGGTTTCTGCCAGTAAGCTACACGCGCTGAAATTGAGCTTGCCGTCGGTGTCGCCTTCGCCTCAGGTGAGCGAGACGCCTAGCCTCGATTTAGCGGTAAGTTTGTTTGAAGATTATTTGGAGATTTCCAATAGCGACGGTGTGCAAAAGAAATTGCCTAAGCGTGATTCCGGCTACGACACTGCAGGACTCGCGCAGGTACTCATTGACATAAAAAGCACGCATCCCAGTGAAACAAAACTAAGCCTGTTGATTGCAGAAGACATTGCCTACGCCGACATCGTTGCGGTAATGGATAGCAGTAGAGAGTACCCGGTAGGCAGTGTTAGTGTGGATGGCAGCACAGCCTTGTTTCCAGTGATTTCAATGGGAGATGTTGCGCCGGGCAGTGCTAGTGCTGAGTCGGGCGTGTCGCCATGAGCCGCCGCCAGGAGCGAAAGCTAAATCGAAAAATTAAACTTGGTGGCCGTGACGTTGCGATTAATGTGGTCTCGTTAATTGATATCTTTGCCATCTTAGTTTTTTACTTATTGGTTAACGCCCTGGTGGTTGAGGTTATTCCCGAGTATCAGAATTTAATATTGCCCAGCTCCATTGCCACCGAAAAGGCCCAGCGCACGGTTACCGTCGCGGTGAGCGCCACAGCTATCTTGCTCGATGAGCAGCCAATAATGAGTGTTGAGGCAGCGCTCCAGTCGGAGCAGCGCGTCCTCGGCTTACTAGCGGCGGCGCTGCGGCCATTAGCGCGTGCAGAGGGTGTTGCTGGCGCCACGGAGTTAGACGCAGCGCAGTCGCCCGGTGCCGGTGACGTGAATATTGTTGCCGACCGAGACATACCGTATCGGCTGCTTAAAAAGATTTTAGCGACCTGCGTTGATGCGAATTTTGAACGAGTGTCGCTTGCCGTGCGGGAAATTACTCAGGGAGGCGGGGCATGAACACAGTGATCTCGGGGCCACTTTTATCGAGCCAAGGCCTGAGTGGGCATTCCGTCTTGGGTGCCGATTACTGGGGAATTATGTTTGCCGCAGATCGGCATTTTAAGCGAATTCTCGGTCATGTTATTAGCCTGCTGTTGGTGTTTTTACTTGCCTTGCCTTTTTGGGTCGTTGAAGCCCCTGAGCTCACGGCGGTAAAGCCGACAGTGAATTATGCTTTAGAACTGCTGCCGGTACCCACGCCAAAACCGTTAGCAAAACCGGCAGTTGCTAAGCCGCAGCCAAAGCCGACTACCATCGTCCAAGCATTAAAACCAGAACCACTTGCGCCAGCGCCTGTTGTGGCGCCACCAACCAAGACGGTGAATATGAAACAGCGCGAGCAGGATGCTGCCGCCGCAGCCACGCGGCGGCAGGCGGCGGCAAAGGCAGCCGCAATGCAGGCGGGCGTTATGGCTTTTAGTCAGCAGTTAGCGCAGTTGCGCGACAACAGCGATAAGGTGCTTGTTGCCGAGCAAAACCTGCGCGACCGAGGTGCAGTCAGCAAGGAGTCTATCGACCTTAGCGCCAAGCAGCTCTCGGCAAGTAAAAGTAGTGCTGGTCATGGTGACATTGGTCTGCGCAGCGTTAGTGGCCAGCAAGCTAGTACCGGCGTGGGGCAGCACAGTACAGAGCAGCTGCTTGCGATTCCGTCGCGGTCGGCGGCTACCAATAATCGCGGTGGCGAGCCTAGCAGTATAAAACCGTCGCGGAGCTTGGAGGAAATTCAACTAGCGTTTGATCGCAGTAAAACGGCTTTCTATAGCATTTTTAATCGGGCCGCTCGCAAAGACTCTAGCATTCACGCTGGCACGGTGGTGGTTAGTCTTACCATACAGCCGGACGGTTCGGTGAGTGATTGTAAAATAGTTTCATCTAGCTTTTTTAATTCTGATTTAAAAGAAAAACTTTTGCAGCGCGTGAGTATGTTGAAGTTTGAGGCGAAGGCAGTTCCGGCTTTTACCTATCCTAACTACCCTATTAGTTATATGCCGTAAAAAACGCAAGCTCGGTTCGCTGTCTATAAGCCTAGCGTCTTGGTCACCACGATAAATCTAGCTGATTAATCAGTGCGTTTCTTTCGCCTAAATTTATTGATTTTTTTCTATGTTGCTTAGCAACGTGTGAATACCTAATCTTAAGATATCAATATAAGCATATGCCACTTACTCATAATGGAAGTGGCATTGCTGCGTTTGCCGTTGGGTGTCTTTGCCTTAGGCGCGTTGTTTGTATTCTAGTGACAAGTTTTTTCCGCTGGTGTCTACGCTGATATTGCTCGGCTAATTTCCACTTTCGTATTTTTACAATCGGACTTTATTTGCCGAGCAAGCGCTGTGTCGACTTGCTTCTTTATGGTGCGGCACAAAAATAGCGCAATTTTCTGGGTGGTATTAATTGGTGCGTTTTGGCTCCAAATTGGAATTGTTGCAGTAATATTTAAAATTTATTGTGCTCGTGTTTGGGGCGAAGAGGAGGTGGTGATAGTTGATTATTTTTGTAATGCCATGATTTTAAAGTGTTTATAAATTAATTTCTGCTCAATTTTTATTGTGGCTCGTTGTTTGCTAAATCCTAGTCATCGCAAATTGATTGGGACAAGTATTGTTTGCGGTGTGCATCTGCCTAACAAACATTTATCTTAATGAGACACATTATGTTGAAAAAGAAATCATTATCCTCGGCTGTTTCTCTCGGTTTATTCGCTGCAGCAGCGCAAACTACGTTTGCGGCAGAATCTATTACCGAAGCGCTTAGTCAGGGCGAGGCCCATTTGAACTTGCGTCTGCGTTACGAATCGGTTGCCGAGGATGTGGCCGCCGGTGGTAATAAAACAGGTGACGCGCTTACCCTAAAAACCCGCGTAAATTATAAAACTGATGCCTTTAAGGGCTTTAGTGGCTTTGTTGAATTTGACGACGTCAGCAATTTTGCCGGTGATTCCAACGACAGCGTGAATGGGCAGGTTTCTGAATCGCTGATAGCCGATCCGGTAGGTAGTGAAGTTAACCAAGCCTTTATTGGCTATAGCAATTGGAATAGCGAATTTAAATATGGTCGTCAGCGCCTGACCTATGACAATCACCGTTTTGTTGGACACGTTGGCTGGCGTCAAAACGAGCAGACCTACGACGCGTTTACTGCGGCGAATAGCAGTGTCGAAAACCTGAAACTTAATTACGCCCATATTGCCAATGTAAACCGGATATTTGGCGAAGCCAGTGCGGTGGGCGACACCGAAATGGATTCTCATCTATTGAACGCCAGCTACACCCTGCCTGCCGGTACGGTAACCGGCTATGCCTATTTGCTTGAGACCGATGATAATTTAGCCGGTTTTAAGCGTATGGATACCGATACCTACGGTATCCGCTGGCAGGGTAAGGCGGGTGATCTTGCCTATAATGTTGAGTACGCGAGCCAAGAAAGCGCGGGTAATAATCCCGCCGACTACAGCTCAGACTATATGTTGGTTGAGGCTAGCTATAAACTCGCGCCGCTGACCTTAGGTCTTGGCTATGAAGCGCTTGGTGCTGACAAAGATGGCTTCTTTATCACGCCGTTGGCGACCTTGTTTAAATTCCAAGGTTGGACCGATATGTTCCTAAACAAGGGTTTGGGTAATATCAGCGAAGGTATTAACGACACCTACTTCACTGTTGGTGGCGCGGCACTGGGTGTGAATTGGTTGTTGGCCTACCACAGCTTTGAGTCTGAGCAGAATAATGCCGCCGGTGATAGCGACTTAGGTTCTGAACTTGGCGCTATGGTTACCAAAAGTTGGGGGCCATATTCTGCGGAACTGCGCTATGCCAGCTATAGTGCCGGAGACAGCACGGCCTTTAACGGCGGTGGTCTGAGCTTAACGGACACAGAGAAAGTATGGCTGACCTTGAGCGCTAACTTCTAAACGTTAATGCCTAATCACGCAATGCGATGCGCTGGCGTAGAGCTGGCGCGATAGCAGTGATACCATGCCACACAGACTTTTCTGTGTGGCGTTTTTATCTATGCACCTTCATATTTTGGGAATTTGCGGCACCTTTATGGGTGGCTTAGCCATTCTCGCCCGCGAGCTTGGCCACACCGTGACCGGCTCCGATGCCAATGTTTACCCGCCCATGAGTATCCAGCTGGAATCTCAAGGTATTACCTTGATGGAAGGCTATGAGGCGGCACATCTAACGCCCGAGCCAGACTTGGTGATTATTGGCAACGCCATGTCGCGGGGTAACCCGGCGGTTGAACATGTATTAAATCGCGGTATTCCCTACACCTCCGGCCCTCAATGGCTGAGTGACAATGTGCTGCAAAGTCGCTGGGTGCTGGCCTGCGCCGGTACCCACGGTAAAACCACCACCAGCAGTATGTTGGCCTGGGTGCTGGAAGATTGCGGCTTTCAGCCGGGATTCTTAATTGGTGGTGTTCCCGCCGATTTTGGTTTGTCGGCGCGCCTTGGTCAGACTGACTTCTTCGTGATTGAGGCCGATGAATACGATAGCGCCTTTTTTGATAAGCGCTCAAAATTCGTCCATTACCGTCCCTACACCGCTATTTTGAATAATTTAGAATTTGATCACGCCGACATTTTCCCGGACTTGGCGGCAATTCAGCGCCAGTTCCATCATTTGGTTCGTACTGTGCCCGCCATTGGCCGTATTGTTATTCCGTCCGGTGAGAGCGCTTTGGATGATGTGCTGGATATGGGGTGCTGGAGTGAAGTGGAGCGCGTTAGTAGCGAGAAGGGGCGGGCAGCAGACTGGCAGGCTAAGGTGCTCAGCGATGATTTTTCTCAGTTCGACGTACTTTATAAAGGCTTAGTCCAAGGGCGGGTGAACTGGGCGCACACCGGCGCTCACAATGTCAATAATGCGCTGGTGACCTTGGCCGCCGCTCACCATATTGGTGTTCAACCTAAAGATGGTATTGACGCCTTATGCCAGTTTCAGGGTGTTAAGCGGCGTATGGAGGTGCTTGCCACGGTGGCGGGGATTACCGTGTACGATGATTTTGCTCACCACCCCACGGCGATTGCGACAACCTTGCAGGGCCTGCGGGGACGGGTGGCAGAGGGAAGAATTATTGCCTTGATAGAACCGCGCTCCAATACCATGCGTATGGGTATCTATAAAGATCGCTTGGCGCCTGCAGTAGCATATGCAGACGAAGTGATTTGGTATCAGCCACCAGGCTTAAATTGGTCCTTAGACTCAGTGATTGCGGACAGCGCAACACCGGCGCGGTTGAGCGTGGATCTTGAGCAAACCATTGCCGAACTCAGTGCTAGCTTAAAGGCAGGAGATCACGTGGTGATTATGAGTAACGGCGGCTTTGGTGGTGTACATCAGCGCTTGATAAAGGCGCTGCGCAAGCGCTGGGAGGCGTCGCAATGAAATCGGTTACGCTGGCGATGACTGGCGCCTCTGGCGCGCAATATGGTTTGCGGCTGCTGGAATGTCTGTTGGCAGCGGGCTGCGAGGTACATTTTATGATTTCCAAGGCGGCGCTATTAGTTGTGGCGACCGAAACCGAGGAGACCCTGCCGGCCAAGCCTGCGGCGTTGTCGCGCTATTTGTGCGAGCGCTTTCAATGTACGCCGGAACAACTTAAGGTGCATGGCCCTGAAGACTGGATGGCGTCAGTGGCTTCTGGCAGCGGTGCGCCGAGCGCCATGGTGGTGTGCCCGGCCAGTACCGGTACGCTGTCTGCCATTGCCTGTGGAGCAAGTAATAATTTAATTGAACGCGCCGCCGATGTCGCGCTCAAAGAGCGCCGCCAATTGATTTTGGTGCCCAGAGAAATGCCCTTATCGGCGATTCATTTGCAGCATATGCTCAGTCTGACGCAAATGGGGGCGACGGTGATGCCTGCGTCGCCTGGTTTCTACCGCAAGCCCCAAAGCGTGGCTGATGTGATTGATTTTGTGGTGGCGAGAATTTTGGATCACCTTGGCGTGGCGCAGGAATTAGTGCCGCGCTGGGGCGAATAAAGAATAAGGTTTTAAAAATCGGACGCGCCTGCGAGGCGACTAACCAAGCTTAAGGGTTAAATATGAGTGGAATGCTGCTGTCGATTTACCAACGCGTAATACTGCGTAATGCATTTTGGGTTTTGGCGATATTGCTCGCCATAGTCGGCTGGTTGGGAAGCTATATTCCTACCTTGCAGCTCGACGCTTCCGCTGATGCCTTGGTACTAGAGGGCGACGAGTCGCTGGCCTATTACCGTGATATAAGTAAGCGCTACGGTTCTGAAGATTTCCTGTTGGTGACGTATCAACCGCAGGCC
The DNA here is from genome assembly GCF_001586255.1 of Zhongshania aliphaticivorans. NCBI lineage: Bacteria > Pseudomonadati > Pseudomonadota > Gammaproteobacteria > Cellvibrionales > Spongiibacteraceae > Zhongshania > Zhongshania aliphaticivorans. The sequence goes on along the minus strand of NZ_CP014544.1, from coordinate 3,397,129 downwards.
GATTTGTTTGCCCCAGAGCAGTTGCAGACGCTTGGCGAACTGCGTGACCGTCTGGCGGAATTGCCTAATGTCTCTAATGTAACCTCGATACTGGACGTGCCTTTACTGGAGAGTCCGCGGGTGTCGCTGAGTCAGGTCACGGCGGGAGAGATTCCGACCCTGCGTACGCCGGGTATTGATATGGACATGGTCCGCGAAGAGCTTGCGACCAGTCCGATTTACAAATCTTTACTGACCAGTACCGACGGCAGCACCACTGCAATTCAGGTCAATATTCAGCGCGACGAGCGTTATTATGAACTGCTAAATCAACGCGACGCGCTGCGCGTCAAGGCTGCGGCGGAAACCATTAGCGCTGACGAACAGGCAGCGTTGGATGACTTAGAAAAAACCTTTGCAGATTACACGGCCGAGGCCCACGAGCGGCAGGCTAAGTTAGTTGCCTTGGCGCGGGACATTGTTAAGGATTATCGCGGCGATGCCACGGTGTTTCTCGGCGGCGTCCCGATGATCGCGGTGGATATGATCGCCTTTGTTAAAAGCGATTTGCGGGTGTTTGGCGCTGGCATACTGCTGTTTATTGTGGTGTTGTTGACGGTGATTTTCCGTAGTCTGCGCTGGGTGTTAATCCCTCTGTCGACCTGTGTATTGAATGTGGTCTTTATGCTGGGTCTGCTGAGTTTTCTCGACTGGCGACTCACGGTTATCTCTGCGAATTTCGTGGCTTTGCTGCTGATTATTACCTTGTCGGTCACCATCCATCTTGTGGTGCGTTACCGAGAGTATTCTGCTGCTCAGCCAGAGGCGGATCAATTTAGCCTGGTCTCGCAAACCACCGCGATTATGGCCATGCCGTGTTTGTACACCACGTTAACGACCTTGGTGGCGTTTGCCTCCTTGGTGGTTAGCGGTATTCGTCCGGTAATTGATTTTGGTTGGATGATGACTATTGGTGTGGTGTCGGCACTGGTGTTGACCTTTATTGTTATGCCCTGCGCAATGATGCTCATGAAGCGCCGCAATGAAAAGGGCAGCTCGGATGATAGCGCGGCATTTACGCGGTATTTTGCCGTGGCTACCGAGCGCTTTGGGCGCACAGTGGTCGTGGTGTCTACAGGGCTCTTGCTGCTGAGTGTGTGGGGCATTACTCAGCTCAAAGTCGAAAACCGCTTTATTGACTACTTCCACGATACCACTGAAATTTATCAGGGTATGGAGACGATTGACGCTGAGTTGGGGGGCACTATTCCTCTCGATATTATTTTGGACCTGCCTAAGGAAGACCCCGTCGCCGAGAAGGCTGTAAATAGCGGCGGCGATGATTTTGACGATTTCAGTAACGATTTCGCCAATGACTTTGCCGATGATTTCGGCGGTGATTTTGGTGACGCAGGTGCTGCGCAGAGCGAGTGGTTCACCGTTGCCGGCTTGCAGCGAATTCAATCTGTACACGATTATGTTGATGGTTTGCCAGAGACCGGCAAGGTGCTGTCGCTGTCGACCTTTTATGAATTGATGCAGATTATTATGGGTAATGTCGACGACCTGCAATTGGCGCTTGCTCAGCGCTCATTGCCGGAGTCGATTTCGTCCATTTTGATTGATCCCTATATGTCGGCAGAAGTCGATCAAGTGCGCATCAGCGTGCGGGTTAAAGAAACCAGTCGCACCCTGAATCGCAATCAGCTATTGATTGATATTGAAGATCATTTGGTGAATGAGTTGGGCTTTGCGCCGGAGCAAGTGCACTTAACCGGTATGTTAGTTTTATACAATAATATGCTGCAAAGCCTGTTTACCTCGCAGATTATGACCTTGAGCGCGGTATTTGTAGCCATACTGGCCATGTTTATGGTGTTGTTCCGCTCATTGAGCCTGGCGCTTATTGCCTTGGCGCCCAATTTATTGGCGGCTGGCGCGGTATTGGGCGGCATGGGTTTGGCGGGTATTCCGCTGGACATGATGACGATCACCATTGCGGCGATCACCGTGGGTATTGGTGTGGATAACACCATTCACTATGTGCATCGCTTTAAGCAAGAATTTCCGACTGACCGCAATTACTTGGCAACCATGTACCGCTGTCACGCCAGTATTGGTAAGGCAATGTATTACACCTCCAGTATTATTATTTTTGGTTTCTCGATTCTGGCCTTGTCTAATTTTACGCCAAGTATTTATTTTGGCTTGTTAACCGGCTTGGCGATGCTGGCGGCATTGCTGGGCGCCATGTTGTTGCTGCCAAAGCTGCTGTTGGTGATTAAACCTCTAGGCCCTGAAATAGCCATAGAAAAGGCTGCGGATAAGAATGTCTGACTTAGGTTCGAGCGCGGTAGCAGAGCTACCGCTATTTCCCTTAAGCACGGTGTTGCTGCCCGGTGGTCGCATGGGCTTGCGGATTTTTGAACGTCGTTACCTGGACTTGATTCGCGATACCATGCGCAATCAGCAGAGCTTTGGTGTTGTTTGGTTGGCCGAGGGTGGCGCTGAGGTGCTTAAGCCGGGAGAGCGGCAGGCGACCTTGGCTCAAATCGGCACTGAAGCGCATATTGCGGACTGGGACCAACTCCCAGATGGCTTGTTGGGGGTTGTGGTTGAGGGCGGTCGTCGCTTTCAGTTGGCGTCGGCTCGTCAGGACGATACTGGTCTGTATATAGGCGAGGTCAGCTGGCTGACCGAGCAGGAAGATGTCGCGTTGCCGTCGCGCAGTACTGAGTTACATGAATTGTTGCAGCAGTTGGGCGACCACCCCCATGTTCAGCGTTTAGGAATGCAGCTAAATGTGGAGACAGCGGGTGCTTTGGCCAACAGTTTGGCGCAATTGCTGCCATTGCCCGCCGCCGACGCTTACCAAATTCTTGGTATCGACGCGCCTCTGGCACGTTTAGATGCCCTTCACGATATTTTGGATGCGCTGTCGAGCTAGTAAAGCTAGCCGACGGCACTCTGTACATATTGTCGATAGTGAGTCCTTTTCCAATCCGTTATACTAGCGGTCATTTTTCGTTCTCCTATTATGTGGGAATTAGCAGGTATTGACCTTCGCGATAGCGCGTAGGTGAGAGGATTAGAAGGCTCATGGATATTAAGCAGTATATGAATCAGCTGGGGCGTCAGGCGCGGCTTGCTGCGCGGCTGGTGGCAGCGGCTGATACCGGTGTTAAAAATCGCGCCCTGCTGGCGATCGCTGCGGCAGTAGACGCTAGGCGCGACGATATTCTTGCCGCCAATGCCAAAGACGTTGCGGCGGGTGAGGCCTCTGGTCTCGACGCGGCATTGCTGGATCGTTTGGCGCTCAATGCCGCTGGTATTGCCGGTATTATTGAAGGCTTGACTCAAGTTGCAGCGCTGGCTGACCCGGTTGGCGCCATCACTGATTTAAACTACCGGCCCAGTGGTATTCAGGTTGGTAAAATGCGGGTGCCGTTGGGCGTTATTGGCATTATTTATGAGTCTCGCCCCAATGTGACCGTTGAGGCAGCCAGTTTGTGCCTAAAGTCAGGGAATGCGGCGATTCTGCGTGGCGGCTCTGAAGCGATTCACTCAAATCAAGCTCTCGCTGCGTGTATTCGCGAAGGCCTAGTGGCGGCTGGCCTGCCTGAGCATGCTGTTCAGGTACTGGAAACCACGGATCGCGCGGCGGTCGGTGAATTGATTACCATGCCCGAGTATGTTGACGTGGTTGTGCCCCGAGGCGGCAAGGGCTTAATAGAGCGTATTGCCCGAGACGCCACGGTAACCGTGATTAAGCACCTCGATGGCATTTGTCATGTTTATATTGATGACGCCGCCGATGCTGAAAAAGCGTTGGCAATTGCAGTGAACGCCAAAACCCATCGCTATGGTACCTGCAATACCATGGAAACCTTGTTGATAGCCGAGAGTCGTGCTGAAGAGTTGCTGCCCGCCATTGCCGATGCATTGTTGGCAAAGGGCGTTGAGCTGCGCGGCTGCCCGCGCACCCGGCAGATTTTGATGGGGGCGGTAGAGGCTAGCGAGGAGGATTGGGGTACAGAGTATTTGGCCGCAATACTGTCTATTAAAGTGGTGGCTGATGTCGATGAGGCTATGGATCATATCGCCCGTTACAGCTCTGCTCATACCGAATCCATCGTGACTGAAAATTACACCACTGGCCGCCGCTTTTTGCGCGAAGTGGATTCTAGCTCGGTAATGATTAATGCCTCGACTCGGTTTGCCGACGGTTTTGAATATGGTTTGGGCGCGGAAATTGGTATTTCCACCGACAAAATACATGCTCGTGGCCCAGTAGGGCTGGAAGGTTTGACCTCGCAGAAGTACGTGGTACTCGGCGATGGCCATATTCGTCGTTAAATGACCGATTCGCATAAGGCTATTGAATCGCTGGCGATTTTTGGTGGCACTTTTGATCCCATTCATCACGGTCATCTGCGGTCGGCGATAGAAATTAAAGAGGCATTGGGTGTTGATGAGTTGGCGTTATTGCCGAGTCATCGACCGCCATTGCGGGGGCAGCCCGGTGCCGATAGCGCCCAGCGCTTGGCGATGGTTAGCGCTGCCGTCGCCGGGGAGCCGGGTTTGGCTGTCGACGGACGTGAATTATTGCGGGAAACCCCGTCGTATACCGTTGATACCTTGCGGGAGTTACGTGCTGAACGCGGCACCGAGGTATCGATTACGGTGATTATGGGCAGTGACGCGTTTAATCAGTTGCAGCGCTGGCGAGATTGGCCGTCGCTGTTTCGTTTGGCTAATGTATTGGTTTTGCATCGCGCCGCACATCCTTTAGCAATGGATGCGCAGGTGGCGAATTTTGTGGTTGATCGCAAGCTTGGCTCAGCATCGGCACTGACAGCGCACAGTGCCGGTGGGTTTTATGACACAGGTTTGATTCAGTTGCCGATCTCGGCTACTGATATCCGCCAGCGCCTGGCCTCTGGGAGGTCAATTCGTTACCTTGTTCCCGACGTTGTCGCGGACTATATCGCTGAACACGGTTTATATACACAGTGAAATACATAGGAATACCCGTTTGATGAACGCTGAACAACTCCAAAAGCTGGTGCAGAAAGCCCTTGACGATGTAAAAGGCCGAGATATTGTGACCCTAGATGTGCGTGGCATGAGTGGCGTTACTGACTATATGGTGGTGTGCAGTGGCACTTCGAATCGTCATGTAAAATCCTTGGCAGACAATGTATGGGTTGAGACCAAAAAGCAGAATGTGGTGCCGATCGGCATGGAAGGCCAAGATACCGGTGAATGGGTTTTGGTCGATTTAGGCGATGTGGTAGTGCACGTGATGTTGCCAGAAGCTCGCTTGTTTTATGATCTTGAGCGCCTGTGGCAAGTGCCAGAGCCGGGAACTGATGAGAGTTAGTTTAATCTGCATAGGCACTAAAATGCCGGCTTGGGTCGAGGAGGGGGTTGCGGAATACCGCAAGCGCCTGCCCGCCGAGATACAGTTTGATATTAAAGAATTGCCCCTGCCTAAGCGGGGCAAGAATACCGATATTCGCCGCGCTATTGCCCAGGAAGGCGACGCGATGACGGCGGCGATTTCCGCTGGTGATCGTGTTATTGCCCTCGATGTATTGGGTAAGGCCGTCAGTACAGAAAGCTTGGCTGAGGCCTTGGCAAACTGGCAAATGGACGGCGACAATATCAGCATTTTGGTTGGTGGCCCCGACGGTCTCAGTCCGGCGTGTTTGGCTTTAGCTAAGCAAAAATGGTCGCTGTCAGCCATGACCCTGCCTCATCCACTGGTTAGGGTATTGTTTGCCGAGCAGCTCTACCGGGCGTGGACAATTAATAATAACCATCCCTACCACCGCTGATGACTGTGTCATGACTAGGCGCCAACAGCTTAAAAACACGCACTATGAACGCCGGGTTTACCGCCATCGGGTGGCGATTTCCATTATATTCGTAGTGACAATGATATCGATTTTGATTGCCCGTTATGGGCAGTTACAAATCGCCGATTACAATATTTACAAAACCCACTCTGATCGCAATCGTATTCAGCTGTTGCCCATCGCACCTAAGCGCGGTTTGATTTTTGATCGCAATGGCGTGTTATTGGCTGAAAATATTCCCAGCTATACCTTAACCGTCGTTAAGGAGCGCCTTGCGTCGCTGGATGAAACCTTGGCTATTATCGGTGAGCTAATTCCCCTTGCCGACGAGGATATTGAGCAGTTTCGCAAGCGCTTGAGTCGGCGCAGACCCTATGAAGCAGTGCCGCTGAAATTTCGCGTTAGCGAAGAGGAAATTGCCAAGATTGCAGTTAATCGCTACCGCATTCCCGGAGTGGAAATTGACGCGCAATTGGTGCGGCACTATCCCCACGGCGAGCTATTTGCGCATGTGCTGGGTTATGTTGGGCGGATCAGCGAGCGTGAGCTTGACGAGATCGACCCCGTTAATTACAGCGGCACCCACCATATCGGTAAAATTGGTCTGGAAAAGTATTACGAAGAGTTGCTGCACGGCACAGTAGGCTATCAAAACGTTGAGAGTAATGCCCACGGCCGTATATTGCGGGTTTTAGAGCGCCATGACCCCCAGCCGGGTGGCGATATTCATCTCAGTGTTGACGCCTATGTTCAGCAGGTTGCCTTCGATGCGCTAAAGGGTCAGCGCGGCGCGATAGTGGCAATGGACCCAAGCACGGGGGGGATTATCGCGATGGTGAGCACCCCGAGCTATGACGCCAATTTATTTGTTAACGGTATTAGCAGCGCCGATTACAACGCCCTGCAAAATGACCCAGACCTCCCCCTCTATAACCGCGCCTTACAAGGGCAGTATCCTCCGGCATCGACCATTAAGCCGATTTGGGGCCTGGCGGGTTTACAGTATGGCATGGTGACGACAGCCACGCGTATTGCGGATCCGGGTTGGTTTACGCTACCCAACGACAGCCGCCGTTACCGAGATTGGAAGCGGGGTGGTCACGGCTATTCGGTGAATTTAGAGCAGGCCATTGTGCAATCCTGCGACGTCTATTTTTATGAGTTGGCGTACCGATTGGGGATTGATCGACTTCACGATTTTGGCGCGCGCTTTGGTCTGGGTGTGCCCACTGGTATTGATAATACCAATGAGCGCAGTGGTTTATTGCCATCACGGGCGTGGAAGGAAGAGGTCCGCAATAGTCACTGGTATCCAGGTGAGACCATTAGCGTCGGCATTGGCCAGGGCTTTATGCTCGCTACGCCGCTGCAATTGGCGGTGGCGACATCGGTTATCGCGTCGCGGGGTGAGTTGCGCGCTCCGCGCTTGTTGGCGTCGGTTGACGGTGAAAAGGTTCTTGCGCCGCTGCTAGGTCGAATGGATGATGTGCCCGATGTTTATTGGGACGCCATCACCCAGGGGATGGAACAGGTGGTGGCTGGCCCCCAGGGTACTGCGAGGGGCTTAAAAGCCGGGTTGACGTATCGGATGGCGGCGAAAACCGGTACTGCACAGGTTGTTGGTATCGCGGCCGGTGAAAAATACGACTCCAGTACGCTTCATAAGCGTAATTGGGATCACGCTTTATTTGTGGCCTTTGCTCCAGCGGAGGACCCTAAAATAGCCGTGTCGGTGATTATTGAAAATGGTGAGCACGGCGGCAGCGTTGCAGGCCCTGCGGCACGAAAAGTATTTGAGGCTTTTTTGGTCGGCGAACCGAAAACTGGACCAACGCCAATGGATATCACGCCTGAGGTATGGGTAGATGAATAATTCAGATTTTGTACGCCAGCTCCCCGGCAGTAACCGCAGTATTAGTAGTCAGCGCAGCATCAGTCAGCGTTTGCGTATTGATATTCCGTTATTGCTTTTGTTGTTGATATTGAGTGGCGTTGGTCTCGGTGTGCTATACAGTGCCAGTGATGGCAGCATGGACACGGTAATACGCCAGGGGCGCTACTTATCAGTCGCCTTTGTGGTGATGCTGCTGGTCGCCCAGCTCCACCCTGAGCAGCTACAGCGCTGGGCGCCTTTCGCCTATATTGGCTGTGTTATGTTGTTATTGGCGGTGGATTTCGTCGGTGTGGGGGCCAAGGGTGCCCAGCGCTGGCTAGCCATTGGTGGTTTTCGTTTTCAGCCTTCAGAGATTGCCAAATTGGTGATGCCGATGGCCGTCGCGTGGTATTTGTCGACCCATCCGCTGCCGCCGAGTTTTCGCCACACCTTTATCAGTTTGGTTTTGATACTAATTCCAACTGGGTTGATCGTTATTCAGCCTGATTTGGGCACGTCGATTTTGATCGCAACCTCGGGCATTTTTGTGCTGTTTTTAGCCGGTATTAGCTGGGGTTTTATATTTTCTTGCTTGGGCCTGCTGGCGATGATGGCTTACCCAATGTGGGAGTTTGTGCTCCACGACTACCAGCGCCAGCGCATTCTGACGATGCTCAACCCCGAAAGTGATAAGCTTGGCGCGGGTTGGAATATCATTCAGTCAAAAACCGCGATAGGCTCCGGCGGCTTTGAGGGCAAGGGCTGGCTGCTGGGTACCCAGTCGCATTTGGACTTTTTGCCAGAAAGTCACACCGATTTTATTATCGCGGTACTTGCTGAGGAATTCGGCCTGCGTGGGGTATTGCTGTTATTGTTACTCTATGGCTTGATCGTTAGTCGCGGTCTGTGGATTGCTAGCCAGGCAAAACAATGCTTCGGCCGCTTATTAGGCGGGAGTATTATTCTCACTTTCTTTGTCTATGTCTTTGTGAACATGGGCATGGTCTCGGGTTTGCTGCCAGTGGTGGGTGTACCCCTACCGTTGGTGAGTCAAGGCGGTACTTCACTGGTGACTCTATTAGTGGGGTTTGGGATTTTGATGGGTATTTGCGCCGATGAGCGTTTAGTACACCAGTAATAATAGGATTTACTGTGAAAAACCAATATAAATTAACAACGAAGATAAAGCAGTTGTGCGGCGGTGTGGCCACTGCGCTGTTACTCGCCAGCCCAAGTATTGCCGATTATAGCGCTCATCCTGGTTCCGAGGCGTTTATTAAGACCATGGTCGAAAAGCATAATTTTGACCGTGATTGGGTGATCGGTGTGCTTAAGCAGGCCGAGCCAAAGCAGTCTATTTTAGACGCAATGTCACGTCCGGCGGAGTCGGTGATGACTTGGGGTCGTTACCGCAAAATATTTATTCAAGACTCCAGAGTCGATCAAGGCGCTGAGTTTTGGCGAGAGCACCGCGCTACTTTAGCGCGCGCGGAGCGCGAATATGGCGTGCCGGCCTCAATGATCGTCGGCATTATTGGGGTAGAGACTCGGTACGGCCGTAATAAAGGCAGTTACCGCGTGGTTGATGCCTTGGCCACTCTGGGGTTTGACTTCCCGCGTCGCAGTAGCTTTTTCCTTGGTCAGCTCGAGGAATATATGTTGATGGTGCGAGAGCAGAGCTTTGATCCCTTTGATCTCAAGGGCTCGTATGCTGGGGCCATGGGCTTTGGCCAGTTTATACCGAGCAGCTACCGCGCCTATGCCGTCGATTTTGATGGCGACGGCAAAATTGATATTGTAAACAACCCTGTGGATGCGATTGGCAGCGTGGCTAATTATTTCAAACGTCACGGCTGGCGTGCGGGCGAGCCTGTGGTCAGTGGTGCGGTTTTGAAGGAAAATGCCGATACCAGTTTGTTTAACGCGGGTCTCAAGCCGACGAAAACCGTTTTGGAGCTTAGTAAGGCGGGCATTGGTAGTGATCGCGCATTGCCGCCCGAGCTGAAAGCCACCGCGATGAAGCTCGACGGCGACGAGGGTGATGAGTACTGGATTGGCTTGAAAAACTTTTACGTCATTACGCGTTATAACCATAGTGCGATGTATGCGATGGCCGCCTATCAACTCAGTCAATTGATTGAGGCCAAGGTGAATGGGGTAGCTGGATCTTGAGTTTGCGCTTTGTTTTTGCCTTTGCGATGCTCCTACTACTGGCGGCCTGTGCGCCATTAAGTCAGGTGCCAGATAGCAGCTCGAAAACGCCCGTGTCGGCAACACCAAAGCCCACTAATCACGGCCGCTACCAACAGCAGCACGATGGTGCGCCGTTGGTTCGTCTCGATCCGGCGACCATTGTCGATGCCACGCCTCGGCACGAACCAATAAGGGCGTCGGGTAATACTAGCCCCTATGTGGTGAACGGCAAGGAATATACTTTGCTTGCCGATCACCGTCGCTATAAAGAGCGAGGTATCGCCTCGTGGTATGGCACTAAGTTTGACGGCCATGCGACCTCGAATGGCGAAACCTATAGTCTTTATGACATGAGTGCGGCCCACCGCACACTGCCGATACCGGTGTATGTCAAAGTAACTAATTTGCGCAACGGCCGCACCGCCGTTGTGCGGGTCAATGATCGTGGCCCCTTCCACTCAGATCGCATCATGGATTTGTCTTATGCGGCAGCGGTAAAACTGGGGTTTTCTGACCAGGGTACCGCACCGGTGGAAATTGAGATCATAGACACGGATAATAGCCACGTGGTCAGCGGCACAGAGGCGACTCGGTATTATTTGCAGGTTGGCGCATTTAAACAGCTGTCTTCGGCAACAGAATTACAGCGCAATTTAAGCGCTGGATTAGGCTATCCCGTGTTGATTGCCAGTGGCAGTGGCAAACGCGGCAATGATTTGCATCGCGTGCGGGTTGGCCCGTTTGTTGACTATTCCTCGGCTCAAGCCGCCAAAAAAGTACTAAAGCAGCGTTGGTCGGGAGAACCCCATTTGGTGGTTGAGACCAATGACTCCTAAATTGTTAACGAAAGTAGAAAAGGGAATTATGTTTAAACAACGATTTTTGGCATTTGCAGCGAGCGTATTGGTGTCCTCCAGTGCCTTGTCCCAGGCGAACCTTATTCCGGCGGCGCCGAGTGTGGCGGCGTCGGCGTATTTGCTCATGGATGCGAATAGTGGCCAGGTGCTCATTGAACATAATGCGGATGAGCGTGTACCGCCAGCGAGTTTGACCAAGTTGATGACCAGCTATGTGTTGTCATATGAGTTGGAGCGCGGTGAAGTTAGCAACGACGATATGGTCACCATTAGTAAAAATGCGTGGGCACAAAATCCGATATTTAATGGTTCATCGTTGATGTGGATTGAGGTTGGCAAGCAAGTCGCGCTCCATGATCTACACAAAGGTGTGGTGATTTCCTCCGGCAACGACGCCAGTGTCGCGGTAGCGGAGCATGTGGCCGGCAGTGAAGATGCGTTCGCGGGGATCATGAATCAGCACGCGGGTATGCTCGGTATGAGCAATAGTCATTTCGTGAACTCCCATGGTCTGCCAGATCCAGAGCATTATACGTCGGCGCGAGACTTGGCATTGCTTGCCAAGGCGATTATTGGTTTTCCCCAAGAATATGCGCTGTATAGCGAAAAAGAGTTTATTTTTAACGGAATTCGTCAGAGTAACAGAAACGGTTTGCTGTGGAGTGACCCGAGTGTTGATGGTCTAAAAACCGGCCATACGGCGGAAGCGGGATACTGTTTGGTGACCTCAGCCAAGCGTGATGGCATGCGTTTGATTTCTGTCGTGATGGGTGCCAGTGGTGAGCGTGCTAGAGAGCGTGAAACGCAAAAATTACTGTCTTACGGTTTCCGCTATTTTGAAACACACCACCTCTATGCCGCTGGCAGTGAGCTGACTCGTAGTAAAGTGTGGAAGGGTGACAGCGACACCGTCATTCTCGGTGTGCAGAAAGATGTTTATATGACCATACCGCGGGGCAAGAGTGAAGCCCTTGACGCTCAGCTGATTGTTGACGAAGTACTGACTGCGCCAATTGCCGCCGATGAAGAATACGGTGAGCTGGTCGTGAGCTTAGACGGCGCTGAAAAGGTACGTGTACCCTTGGTGGCACTTGAGGCAGTAGAAGAGGGCGGTATTTTCAAGCGCCTGTGGGATAGCATTGTGTTGTTCTTCCTAAATTTGGTGTCTTAAATCGCCCACGCAGTTTAATAGAATGAGTAATGCGCCGCCCAGCGGCGCGGATGGCCTTATGAGTGAACACCCCCCGTTATTAGAATTTCCCTGCGCCTACCCGATCAAGGTCATAGGCAACGGTGGCGCCGAGCTGCGCGAGCGCGTAATCGAAGTTATGCGCATCCACGCCGGTGATTTTGACGAAAGCATTATCACCGAGCGTGCCAGCAGTGAGGGGCGCTTTGTGTCGGTTACCGTTACAATTACCGCTACGGGCAAGCCCCAGCTAGACCGTATTTTTGCGGACTTAAAAGCGACCGGTATTGTGAAAATGGTTTTGTAATGAGCCGCCCTGAAACAATATATGTACGCAAACTTGGTCGTCAGTCGTACGAGCCAGTGTGGCGTGCAATGCAGCAGTACACTGATATTCGTGACGGGAATAGCCCTGATGAGCTGTGGTTTTTAGAACACGACGCGGTATTTACGCAGGGCCAGGCGGGCAAAGCCGAACATATTTTGATGCCGGGTGATATTCCGGTGGTACAGGTGGATCGCGGCGGGCAAGTAACATATCACGGCCCCGGCCAGCTGGTGGGCTATGTGTTAGTTGACCTGCGGCGCTTAGGTATTGGTATTCGCGATTTAGTCACGGCCATTGAAACCAGTATCGTCGCGGTATTGGCTAAGCTGGGCATTGCTGCGCATCCCCGTGCCGATGCGCCTGGGGTATATTTGGACAGTGGCGCCAAAATTGCTCAGCTGGGTTTACGGGTGCGCCGAGGCTCAACCTTCCATGGTTTGAGCCTAAATATCGATATGGATTTAAGTGTGTTTTTACGCATTAATCCCTGTGGTCATCAGGGTATGGAAGTGAGCGATATTCGGCGTCAGCGCGATATTGCGCCGCCATCACAAGCTGAACTCATTCAGGCTTTGAGCGCAGAATTAGCTGGGCGCTTGGGCTACACAAATTGTCGCGAGGCGAGCGAACACACGCTGCCGAAGATGTCTGAGTAATTATAATAAGGGACGCTAGTCAGGCTGGCGTCGAGATTATTGCGAAATCGGCGCCCGTCGCCGCCCATTCTACGATGTCGGCCACGGTCGTCCCAATGCCTTGGTAGAAAATGAACCGCGGGAATTGGTCGCCGCCTCTTCAACAGATTTGTCGCGAGCTTATTCCTAGTATATTGTTAATTCGTATACAAAATTATTATTCCAGTTGTTACATGCTGACGGCTTTTTTCGCTGCTATAACGCCATTAGCAGTGGTTGTATTTCGTATCTTCGTGGTTGGCGTGCGGTGCTGGTACTTGCGCTTGGTGTAAATAAGGATATTTCACTAATGAAAAGTAAAACAATCTCGATAGTACTCCTCTTAATTATCGTATTAATCGTCGTATTTGCGATTCCAAGTCTGCAAGAAGTGAGGCCCTCCAGTCGCGGTGACGGCCATATTGATCAGGCAGCTTCTCCAGAGGGGCTTGCCGCCGCGGATACGCCGAAATTAGCGCCGTGGCCGGTTAATGAGGCTAGTGATATTGAGGAGCCACGCACAATGCTCGGTAGCCCGATTTATGCTGATGAGGCGACTACCGAAGAGTTAACAGCCGCGCCACTGCTCCTCGCTCCGACCTTTGAAATGTATAAAGTAGTGCTTGGTGTTGACGAGCAGCTCGCGCTGCCGGGCGAGCCAGCAAATTTGCGAATATGGATTGGCGACGACGGCTTTGCCCCGGATTTTTCTTCGGGGATGAGTAGCGCTGAAGGTTCAATCGCCGCCTTGGGCGACTCAGCCCAAATTGAAGCCTACGCCCCCGCTTTTCGAATTGAACCAGACGCAAGCAAATGTATTCGGATTCATCCCAGCGGCTCGGAAGTGCGCTTTAAATTGTATCCTCAGCACGCGGGAGAGTTTGCGGTAGGCGCAATAATCAATCTATTTGACTCCCCCGATTGCAGTGGTCCGCCGGTCCCGAAAACCACTACTGAACTAAAGGTTCAGGTGAAAGTGAATGTGGTTGGCTGGTTTCAGGGGCGACTCACAGAGTTGTGGGCTATTTTTTGGGAGAATGCTTTAGAGTTTTGGGCAAGCTTGCTTGCTTTGATTTTCGCGACAGCTTTGTTTTTGGTGCGGGGAAAACTCAAAAAGTGGTTTGGTTTTAAGGCGGAATAGCCGCCTGTTAGGTGGCTGGGGTGATTAGCCGCTGGCCCGCCAAGGCCGATACTAAGTTGCTGAGCAGCAATTTAGCATTCTCGTCACTTTGGCCTTTTTGGGCGGCGTCGATACGCGTGGCGAGTTGCAGTAAGGCGCCTAATTGCCGAGTCTTTAAGCGTCTTAGGGTGTTTTTGTAGAGCCCTTTACGTTTGTCCCAAACTCGCTGGCTATCTAAAGCTTTGTCGATATTTTGACCTTGCTCAACTAATTGCGCGCAGGCGTAAAGGCCGCGAATTTCCCTGACGATGGCACCGAGCATGGCAATGTCTTCGCCGCCTTCGGCAAGAAGGCTATTGAGCATCTGCAGGGCATTGCCCGCTTGCCCAGCTAGGGCGGCATCGATCAGTTTGAATACATCGTAGCGGGCGCTGCTGGCCACCGCGCTGGCCACCAATTCGGCGGTGATGGCTTGGTCGCCCACCAAAATCTTGAGTTTAGCAATTTCCTGATCTGCGGCCAGTAAATTACCCTCGACGCGGTCAGCCAATAATTGCACGGCATCGGGCTCAGCCGTGAGATTCATGCTGCGCATCCGCTGCATGATCCAGTTGCCTAAGTGTTGGCGCTCAACCGGCCACACTTGAATGACAACCCCCGCTGCATCTAGGGCTTTGACCCATTTGCTGTTCATGCTACGGCTGTCGAGCTTGCCACAACTCACCAGCAAAATATTACTGCCGTCGCTGAGCTGCAAATACTCTTGGAGAATAGCTGAGCTCTTTTGATCCATTTTGCTGCTACCTAAGCGCAGCTCAATCAGCTTGCGATCGGCGAATAGCGACATGGACTGCCCTGAATCGATTAACTGTCCCCAGTCAAAACCGCGTTCAACATTGAGTACTTCGCGCTCGTGAATCCCCTGTTTACGACAATATTGGCGAATGGTGTCGCAGCACTCCTGGGTAATCAGCAGTTCGTCACCGCAGACCAAATAGACCGATGCTAAATTTTTGTTGAGCTGTGCCGCTAATTGTTCGGGGCGCAACTTCATTAGGGCTGGGCTTGCATTTGATTTGACCAATATTCAACTTGGCGGGCGAGGCGAATACTGAGTTGCTCGCGCATTTCGGCGCGAACAATGGTTGATTCGGTTTCTTCGCCCACCGGGTTGTCGGGGTCATTTACAATGAGGCGGCGTTGCTGGAGGGTGTGAGGGCCCTTTAGGTTTTTGCCGTCGGGCGCTTGCAGCTCAACGCTGGCCGATTCATACAGTGCGTACTCCGCGTCGCGGGCTTCACGGTCTAATGCCGCGCTGCGCTTCTGTTCGTCGAGAAGTCTAATGACCACAATGAGTTTGGCTTCACCGCGTCGCTTAGTGACGGCAACATCATTTATCACAAACTGTCGCTTCAGCGATTGCTTTAATTCCTGACTGTCGCGCTCGGCACTGATGTACACCGGCTGCATATCAGCCGCCAAGCTGGTACTGCCGCGCAGCGCAAAGCCACAGGCTGCCAACGACAGGCAGGCGGCGACGCTCAGTAATAATCTCAAACGCTTAATTTGCAACGATATTCACCAATTTTTTAGGCACTAGGATTTCTTTGCGAATGGTTAAATCGCCAATAAAGCGTTTAACGTTTTCCTGCTCTCTAGCCAACTTTTTAATGGCGTCACCGTCGGCATCAATGGCAACCTCGATGGTAGCGCGTAATTTACCATTAACCTGTATTGCCATTTGAATGGTGTTGCGCACTAGCGCAGCATCGTCGACCTGGGGCCACGGCGCGTCAATTACCGCCTCGCTGTGGCCCAAGTTAATCCACAGCTGGTGGCTGATGTGAGGCACGATTGGCGCTAATAAACGCACGGCGGCCTCTAGGGCTTCACGCTCAACGGCCAAGCATTGCGGGCCTTGGGCTTGGAAGCGAGATACGTCGTTGATCAATTCCATCACTGCCGCAATGGCGGTGTTAAAGGTGAGGCGACGGCCGAAGTCGTCACTAACCTTAGCAATGGTTTCGTGGGTTTTGCGACGCAAATCCTGCTGGGGTCCAGACAAATTCGCGGTATCCAGTGCTGCTGGGCTACCCGCTTCTAAATGCCGCGCGGCCAAGTTCCATAAACGTTTAAGGAAACGGTGGGCACCTTCAACCGCGCTGTCTGACCATTCCAAGCTCTGCTCCGGCGGCGCGGCAAACATAATGAACAAGCGCACGGTGTCGGCGCCGTACTGCTCGATTAAAGCCTGAGGGTCGACGGTATTGCCCTTGGACTTAGACATCTTGGTGCCGTCTTTTAACACCATGCCCTGACAGAGCAACTGCTTAAATGGCTCGTCAGAGTTAACCAAGCCCTCGTCGCGCATCAGCTTGTGGAAGAAACGCGCATATAACAAATGAAGTATGGCGTGTTCGATGCCGCCCACGTATTGGTCTACTGGCAACCAGTAATTGGCGCGATCGGGGTCGAGCATGCCGTCTTCAAAGTCGGGGCAGGTAAAGCGAGCGTAATACCAAGACGACTCCATAAAGGTGTCGAAGGTATCGGTCTCGCGCTCTACGGGCTTGCCGTCGAGTTCGTCTTTACGCCACTCAGTATCGGCTTTAATGGGCGACTGTACACCGTCCATTTCTACGTCTTCGGGCAGGAGCATGGGCAGCTTGTGGGCTGGTACCGGAATCTCGCCGCCCTCGGGCAAATTAAACATGGGGATAGGCGCGCCCCAGTAGCGCTGACGGGAAACGCCCCAGTCGCGCAGACGGTAATTGGTGGTAACGCGGCCTTTATCTTGGGCAATGAGGGCATCGGAAATAGCGGTGAAGGCGGCGGTAAAATCGAGGCCGTCAAAGTCGCCGGAATTGATCAACACACCTTTTTCGGTAAAAGCGGCGACATCGATGTCGATGGCTTCGTCATTGCTTGATGCAACAACTTGCTTGATGCCAAGACCGTATTTTTTAGCAAATTCGTAGTCGCGTTGGTCGTGGGCGGGCACGGCCATAACCGCGCCTGAGCCGTAATCCATAAGCACGTAGTTGGCGATCCAAACCGGCACTAATTCGCCAGTTAGCGGGTGGCGAGCTTGCAGGCCAGTGGCCATGCCGCGTTTTTCCATGGTCGCCATATCGGCTTCAGCGACCGAGCTATTGCGGCAGCTGTCGATAAAGGCAGCCAGTTCGCTATTGGTTTTGGCCACTTCAATGGCAATCGGGTGCTCGGCCGCCAAGCTGACATAAGTCACGCCCATTAGAGTGTCGGGGCGGGTGGTATAGACCTCAAAGCTGTCGGCACCGGCAACGGGGGCTTCTAGGTCAAAGCGCATTTGCACGCCTTGTGAGCGGCCAATCCAGTTGCGCTGCATGGTTTTAACTTGCTCGGGCCAGCCGTCGAGCTGGTCTAAGTCGTCGATTAACTGTTCTGCATAGCTAGTGATTTTAATAAACCACTGAGGGATTTCTTTGCGCTGTACTTGGGTGTCGCAGCGCCAGCAGCAGCCGTCAATAACTTGCTCATTGGCCAGCACGGTTTCGTCAACGGGGCACCAGTTCACTGCCGAGGTCTTTTTGTAGACCATGCCTTTTTCGTAAAGGCGGGTGAAGAACCACTGCTCCCAGCGATAATAGTCGGGCTTGCAGGTGGCTAGTTCCCGATTCCAGTCATAGGCAAAGCCAAGCTGCTTGAGCTGGTTGCGCATATAGGCGATGTTTTCGACGGTCCACTTGGCGGGCGCGGTTTTGTTTTTAACGGCGGCGTTTTCAGCGGGCAGACCAAACGCGTCCCAGCCCATGGGCTGTAAAACGTTTTTGCCAAGCATGCGCTGGTAACGCGAGATAACATCGGCAATGCTGTAATTGCGAACATGGCCCATATGGAGCTTGCCGCTGGGATAGGGAAACATGGCCAAGCAGTAGTATTTTTCGCGACTGGGATCTTCTACGGCGGTGAAGCTGCCTTGCTCATGCCAAAATTCTTGGGCAGCGGTTTCGATGTCGCGGGGGGCGTATTGATGATCCATTGGCAATGTCAATTCTCTATACAGCGGGCAGTTGAAGTTTAGGGCGCTTATTCTAGCAGCTTAGCTGGGGCGGGGCGATTGCTTGCCGCCGATCCGCGTGCAGAGAATAAGGGCAAAGCACAATAAAATAATGGGGGTGGAGCCGTAGCGGGTGAAGGGCGTGGTGCCTTCGCGGGCGTGGACTTCACCGCGCAGGGCGGTTTCCGTAAATGACGGCACGCGGCGTTGAATATTGCCATGGTGATCCACTAGCGCGGTGATGCCGGTGCTCGTCACCCTTATCAATTCTCGACCATTCTCCAGGGCGCGCATTTGCGCCATTTGCATGTGCTGATCTGGGCCGATGGAGTGGCCAAACCAGGCATCGTTGCTGATGGTAAACAACACATCGCTACCGCGAGAACTTTTCGCAATAAGATCTGGATAGGCGATCTCATAGCAAATTGACGGCGCCAATTGCCAGCCTTTAACACTGAGGTGAGCTTGCTCGGAACCACCTCGGCTAAAACTGGATAGTGGCAGGTCGAATATTTTGAGCAGCCCCTGAATATAGCCGCTTAGTGGCACGAACTCGCCAAAGGGCACAAGGCGCTGCTTGTGATAAATGCCTTCCCCGCCGCTAATGACCATGGCCGAGTTGTACATGTTTTCATCGAAGCGGGTGGGCACGCCGGTGATTAAAGCGCTGTCATTGGCCGCGGCGCGTTCGGCGATATAGTCGAAAAAGGACTGGGCATTGTGATAGAGCGCGGGAATCGCGGCTTCTGGCCAAATCACGAGATCGGCGTCGGCCCATAGTTTCTCGGAGGCTTGGTCGTACAGTTCAAGGGTGGCCCAGTATTGGGTGTAGGCCCATTTCTTTTCCTGGGCAATATTGGACTGCACCGCGCCAATGCGCAGCGGTGTAGTGCTTTTTGCTTGGGTCCACTCGGTTTGTTTCAGTAGATAACCCTGGCTAAACAGCAGCAGACAGCCGAGTAGCGGCGCGGCGCTGTGTAGCTTTCGTGATGTTGGCGCGATAATAAACTGACTCAGTGCGGCGCCGCTCAGGGCAACCCAAAAACTGAGCCCGTACACTCCAACCACGGGTGACCATCCCGCTAGCGCGGTGTGTAAGTGGCCATAACCCAAGTACAGCCAGGGGAAACCCGTAAAAATCCAGCCCCGCAGCCATTCACACAATACCCAGATGGCAGCAAAACCAAGGACGCGGCCGCCCCAGCCAGCGCGAACCCAGTGGCTATATGCGTAGCATGTTAGCGCCGGTACTAGACCGAGAAAAATGCAAAAGACCGCCGTCATCGGCAAGGCGAGATAGGCGGGTGTAGCGCCAAAGTCGTGAATGGCGATATAAACCCAAGACACGCCAGTTAAAAAACTGGCGCTGCCGAAAACCCAGCCCAGCAAAAAACTGTGTTTTGGACTGGTGTTATTGATTCCCGCGGCGAGTGCAGCCATTGCTAATACGCCGAGCCACCACAAGTCGAAGGGTGCGAGTGAAAGCGGGAGACCGGCACCCGCGAGGGCGAGAAACAGAAATTGGCTAAATTTTATTGAGGGTGGGGTTTGCTGTGGCAGGGTGTTCACAGGTTGCGGATCCAAGCAGAAGGCCAAATTTAGCGAGGGTCTAGTGTAACGGTGCGCTGACGTTGGCGCTAGCGCACCGCAATGAATCAGGCTTGGCGAATGTCTGTATCATTCGCGGAGTGCAGGGCGGGAATACTTGCAGCGCCGTTATCGGCGCCATGGTGTTTGTCTGCTGTGCTGGCAATCAGGTATTCAGGTTTGGGGGTGCGCTCTGGATAGCGGTTGGTTAGTGGCTCGGGGCTGCCGCTATTGTCAATTAAATACACGTGTTTGCGTTGCAGGCCGCGGGCTTCTTTTACACCGCAGGAATGTGCAATAACGCCGACCTCGTGCATCAAGTTGAGCGCGTAATTTTTGACGCGAGTGGCTTTGTTCTCTGGAACGAGGCCGCGCTGCAGTTCTGGGTCGTGGGTGGTGATGCCCGTGGGGCAGGTGTTCTTATTGCATTGCAGCGCTTGAATACAACCCAGTGCGAACATAAAGCCACGGGCGCTGGTGATAAAGTCGGCGCCGACGCAGAGCGCCCACGCCGCTTCGGCGGGATTAATCATTTTACCCGAGGCGATGACTTTAATACGTTTGCGCAAATTGTATTCGCAGAGTTTGTCGACCACCAGCGGCAGGCTGCGCCGAATAGGAAGGCCCACATAGTCCATCAAACTTTGCGGGGCCGCGCCAGTGCCGCCGTCGGCGCTGTCTATGGTGATAAAGTCGGGTGCGTACTTTTGGCCGCGTAGGTGTATGGCTTCGCACATTTCGTCTAGCCATTCGGAAAACCCCACAACGGCTTTGAAGCCGACGGGTTTGCCAGTGATATCGCGAATGCGCACAATCATGTCTAAGAGATCGTCGATGCTGTGAATATCGGTGTGGCCGTTGGGGCTGATTGAGTCTTTGCCAATTTCGATGCCGCGAATATTGGCGACTTCGGCAGTAACTTTGCCACCGGGTAGAATGCCGCCTTTGCCGGGTTTAGCACCTTGGCTGAGTTTGATTTCAATCATGCGGACTTGGGGGTGGCTGGCGATATCGCGGAGCTTGTCATCGCTGAGGTGGCCATCTGCGTCGCGCACCCCGTATTTTGCGGTGCCAATTTGGAACACGATGTCACAGCCCGCTTCGAGGTGGTAGGGCGACAAGCCACCTTCACCGGTGTTTAACCAGATGCCGGCTTCTTTGGCGCCAGCGCTGAGGGCGCGAATAGCGGGCTTGGAAATGGCGCCAAAGCTCATGCCGGAAATATGGAAAATGGCGGAACTGGTGTAGGGGTGTTTGGCGAAGCCTTCGCCAATGGTGACAGCGTGAGTGGGCACGGCGTCTTGGCTGAGGGTTGGAAAAAAACAGTTCATGAACAGCACTTCGTTGTTCTGATTTAGCGGGCGGGTTGAGCCAAAGGCGACTGTGGTGTCGATGTTTTTGGCCGCGCGGTAAACCCAGGAGCGCTGGGAGCGATTAAAGGGCAGTTCTTCTCTGTCCATGGCAAAAAAATACTGGCGGAAAAACTCGCCTAAATGTTCAAAAATATAGCGAAAACGTCCAATTATGGGGTAGTTGCGACGGATGGCGTGTTGGGTTTGGGTAATGTCGGCAATATACAGGTAGGTGAGGTAGGCGATGCCGACGGCTAAAGCCAAGAGAAATGCTAATGCCCCATAGCTGATGATGGCGTTGGCGATATTGTTTAGCTTGTCGAGGGTGGTTGCGAACATAGCTTCCTCTTGGTGCGCAGTAAAATGCCAATGTATTTAAGGCATTGTAGACTGAAACCAAGAGTAAAGTTCACCGAGACGCTGAATGTGTCCCGGTGACGAAACGAATAGGCATTTTAATCGTCGATTTTTGCCAGTGACCGCATGCGTAGCAGGTGAATTTGACGATTGTCGGCGTTGACCACTTTGAACTCAAAATCATCTAGGCGGGCAACTTCATTGCGGCTTGGTAGATAGCCAAAGGACTTTAATAATAAGCCGCCAATGGTGTCGAATTCCTCGTCGCTGAGTTTGGCGTTGAAGTAGTCATTGAAATCGTCGATGGGGGTCAGTGCCTGCACAACAAAGTCGTTGTCAGTGATTTTGCGAATGGGCAGGTCGTCGTCTTCGTCGTATTCGTCTTCAATATCGCCCACGATTTGTTCGAGAATATCCTCAATGGTAATGAGGCCCGCCGCGCCGCCGTATTCGTCAATGACCACGGCCATGTGGTGGCGTTTTTCCCGGAAGTCGCGCAGCAGCACGTTCAGGCGTTTACTTTCGGGCACCAAGGTGGCAGGCCGGAGAATGTCGCGAATATCGATATCTTCGCTGTTGGGGGTTTTCCACAGCAGAGGCAGTAAATCTTTGGAAAGCAGTATCCCCAAGACATTGTCGAGGGTGTCGCCAATGACCGGATAGCGCGAGTGGCCGGTATCCACAATGATGGGCAGTAGTTCGCTGAGCGGTTGGTCTGCCTTGAGAACCACCATCTGCGGGCGCGGAATCATGATTTCTCGGGCCTGCATATCACTGATATGCATGGCACCTTCAACAATGCTTATGGCATCGTCATCAATGACTTCGTTCTGTTTGGCGACAGCAAGCAGTTCAAACAGATCTTCCCGAGTTTTGGGTTCAGATGAAAAAGCATGGGCTATTTTCTCGATCCAAGACTTGTCACTTGGATCGTTGCTAGATCGATCTTCACTCATGGTTTTGGGTGCTGTCCTCACATATGGGGGTATAGGGATTGCTAATATTTAGCGTTTTTAGAAGCGCAATCTCAAGCGCTTCCATAATTTCCGCCTCGTCATCGTCAATATGATCGTAGCCGAGGAGATGGAGTGTACCGTGAATTACCATGTGCGCCCAGTGGTCGTGGCAGGCTTTACCCTGCTCTTGGGCTTCGCGCTCAACCACTTGCTTGCAAATCGCCAAGTCGCCGAGCAGTGGCAGCTCCAATTCTGGGGGTAAATCGGCGGGGAAAGACAACACATTGGTGGGGCCGTGCTTTTGCCGATACTGCAGGTTCAGCTCGGCGCTCTCAGCGATATCAACGAGGCGAATACTGAGTTCGGCCTCATCGCGGTGCTCAGCTAAGGCTATTTGCGCCCAGTGTTCAAATTGCGCTTGGCTTGGTAGCTTGCTAGATTCGCAGGCAATTTGCAGATCGAGATCAAGATTGACTTGGCTCATTGAGTAGCGCCAGTGGTCGCTTCGAAAGCGGCGTAGGCTTCGACTATACGCTGTACCAGCGGGTGGCGAACGACGTCTTTGGCGGCAAAGTGGGTCATGCTGATGCCATCGATGTCGCCGAGTACTTTCATCACATGAACAAGGCCGGATGGCGTGCCCCGTGGCAAATCGATCTGGGTGGCGTCGCCGGTTATGACGGCGGTGGAGCCAAAGCCGATACGGGTCAGGAACATTTTCATTTGTTCCCGCGTGGTGTTTTGGGCTTCGTCCAAAATAATATAGGAGTCGTTCAAGGTGCGGCCGCGCATAAAGGCCAGCGGCGCAATTTCAATAATATTGCGCTCAATGAGCTTGGTGACGGTTTCCATGCCAAGCATTTCATAGAGTGCATCGTAGAGCGGGCGCAGATAGGGGTCGATTTTCTGGGCGAGGTCGCCCGGCAAAAAGCCTAATTTCTCACCAGCCTCTACCGCCGGGCGAACCAGCAAAATACGCTGCACATCATTGGATATGAGAGCTTCAACTGCGCAGGCAACGGCCAAGTAGGTTTTGCCGGTACCGGCGGGGCCAATGCCAAAATTGATGTCGCAATTTTGAATAGATTTAACATAGCGCTGCTGGTTTTCGCCGCGAGGTTTAACGCTGCCTTTTTTGGTTTGAATAACCACTGGCACATGATCGGCAACCGGGCGGCTTATTTGCTCAAGGCCTGATTTCTGTAAATTAAGGTGAACGCTTTCAGCATTCAAAACAAGCCCATTTTGGGAGTCGCTGTACAAGTGCTTGATGAGTTGTACAGCATCATCGACAGACTCGCTGGGGCCATTAATTTGGAAGGTGTTGCCCCGCGCGGCAATGCGCACGAGCAGACGCTGTTCAATCATTTTGAGATTGGCGTCGTGCTGGCCGCAGAGATCCGCTAATAAGCGTGGGTCGTTGGGTTCAAGGGTGAGAACGCGTTGTATATCTTGTGCTGTCAATGATTCACCGAGTGCCGCTATTGCGGCGTAAATTGGGAAATGTAGATCATAGGCCGGTTTGCATGAGAATCAAACCGGCATTAACAACTAGCGCATTTTGCCGCGCAGAGAGTTGGAGTAGGCCTGTAATATGTCCACGTCGACAAATTGGCCAATGACACTCTGATCGGTACAGGGAAAGTTGACCACCCTATTATTTTCAGTGCGGCCCTGCAATTCGCCGGGGTCCTTACGAGAAACCCCTGTTACGAGAATGCGCTGCGTAGTGCCGGCCATTTGCCGACTGATTTGCGCGGCGTTCTGCAAAATGTGGTGTTGCAGAATATCGAGGCGCTGCTTTTTAACTTCTTCGGGGGTTTCGTCCGGCAGCTGGGCGGCGGGGGTGCCGGGGCGAGCGCTATAGATAAAACTGAAAGAGTGGTCAAAGCCAATATCTTTAATTAGCTGCATGGTCTGTTGAAAGTCTTCATCGGTTTCGCCGGGAAAGCCAATAATGAAGTCAGATGACAAGCTGATGTTCGGGCGTATGGCTTTGAGTTTGGCAATTTTGGCGCGGTATTCGTCGGCGGTGTGGCCGCGTTTCATGGCCGCTAGTATGCGGTCGCTGCCATGTTGTACGGGCAGGTGCAGGTGGTCGACTAACTCGGGCACCGTGGCATAAGCCTGAATCAAGGCCTCGCTAAATTCCACTGGATGGGAGGTGGTGTAACGAATCCGATCGATGCCGGGTACCTGGGCAACAAAGTGGATGAGCTCGGCAAAATCGACGATATCGTCTTCGTGGTTTATACCGCGATAGGCATTGACGTTTTGGCCCAGTAAATTGACCTCCCGTACGCCCTTGGCGGCCAACTGCGCCACTTCGGCAATAACGTCATCAAAGGGGCGGCTGACTTCTTCGCCACGGGTATAGGGCACCACGCAGAAGGTGCAGTACTTTGAACAGCCTTCCATAATGGAGACAAAAGCACTGGGTCCATTGACGCTGGGCTCAGGTAAGTTGTCGAATTTTTCAATTTCAGGGAAGGTAACGTCGACAATAATCGGCCCCTTGGGCTTTTTGCTGTCGAGCATGGCGGGCACCCGATGCAGAGTTTGCGGGCCAAAAATAAGGTCGACATAGGGTGCTCGGCGGCCAATATCGCTGCCTTCTTGGCTGGCCACGCAACCGCCAACACCAATGATGAGATCGGGGTTTTTGGCCTTGAGTTTGCGCCAGCGGCCTAGCTGGTGAAAGACTTTCTCTTGGGCCTTTTCGCGAATTGAGCAGGTATTTAGCAGTAATACATCGGCTTCATTCGGGTCGTCGGTGGGAATCATGCCGTGGCTGACCCCAAGCAAATCCTGAATACGGGACGAATCGTATTCATTCATCTGGCAGCCCTGGGTTTTGATAAACACTTTTTTGGGCTTGGCTGTGGCCGTGCTGGCAATAAGCTCGGGCGCTGCTGGTGTGAGAGACGATTCGCTGGTTTCAGGCATAGGATTAGTTGACGATTTAGGGCCTTAAAGGCCGCAAATAAAATTGGGGAGGCATTATAGCCAAATTGTGGTCTAAAACCCAGAAGTGCAGTGGATTTGACAAATTTATGCTATCATCCGCGGCCCGGTTTTCCGGTGCGATCTCTCGCTAATACAGTGCTGCTAAACGACGGAAAGACTATGCCCCAAGCTCCTATTTACAAAGTTATTTTCAATAATAACAACAAGGTCTATGAACTCTACGCGCGGGCGATTTACCAAAGCGATATGTATGGTTTTATTGAGATCGAGGAGATTGTTTTTGGCGAGCAGAGCCAGATTGTGGTCAATCCCGGCGAAGAAAAGCTCAAAAATGAGTTTCACGGCGTAACGCGTAGCTATATTCCAATGCATGCGATTGTGCGGATTGATGAAGTAGAGAAGGAAGGCGCAGGTAAAATTGTCGATGTGGAAGGTGGCAGCAGTAATGTGCGGCATTTCCCCAGTGCGCCAGGTCGGCCGATTAACCGGACGCCGGATTCTGAGTAGTTAATAAATAGATGTAAAAAAGGGGGTAGCGATTAATCGCTGCCCCCTTTTTATTGTGTGGTCTACTTAGCTTAGGCGCTGACGCACCGAGGCTAATTTTACGCAGTTCACAAATACCGCCATGGCGCGGTCAATCTCGTCTAAGCTGGGTACACTGGGTGCAATGCGGATGTTTTTGTTGTCCGGATCTTTGCCGTAGGGGAAGGTCGCACCGGCTGGTGTTAATTTCACGCCAGCATCAGCCGCCAATTTAACAACTTCCTTCGCCAAGCCGGGCAAGGTATCAAAGGAGACGAAATAACCGCCCTGCGGCTCGTTCCAGCTCGCCATGCCAGTGTCCGCCAAACCTTCGCGCAGGTGCTTGAGTACAATATCAAAGCGGGGCTTTAGCACGGCGGCGTGGGCGCGCATATGCGCGGCGAGACCCTGGCTGTCTTTCAAAAAGCGAACGTGACGTAATTGATTGATTTTGTCTGGGCCAATTTGACTCATACCGAGGTGTTGGCTAAATGCCTTGAGGTTGCCCTTAGACATACCGGCAAACGAGACACCGGCGCCCGCATAAGTGATTTTAGAGGTCGAACCAAATAGGTAAACACTGTCCTCAGTGCCGTGGGCGCGACAGCGGTCCATGATGTTGGCCAGTTCTGGCGCGTCATCGCTGAGGCTGTGAACGGCGTAGGCATTGTCCCAGAAAACCCGGAAGTTGCTGCCCGCGAGCTTACCGAGCTGGGCGAGGCGGTCAACGACCTGATCTGAATACACGGTGCCCGTTGGGTTGCTAAACCGCGGCACACACCAAATGCCCTTGATGCTAGGGTCGGCTTTCACTAACCGCTCAACCGCGTCCATATCTGGGCCGTCGTCGTTTAGGGCAACGGGGATGAGCTCGATACCGAGGTGCTCGCATACGCTAAAGTGGCGGTCGTAGCCAGGTACGGGGGCGAGGAATTTCGTGGTCTTGCCTTCGCTGGCCCAGCTCGCGCCCAGGGCGCCAAAGCCTTGGTTTTGCGCGAAGAGCACGGCAAAGTACATTAAGGTTAGGCTGCTATTGCCGCCAATTAAAATCTCGTCATTGGCGACGCCCAATACCTCGGCAAAGAGGCGCTTGCACTCTGGAATACCGTCGAGGCCGCCGTAGTTCCGTAAATCGGTGTTGCTCTCATTGCTGAGGTCGTCACCCAGAATGAGGTTCATGGCATCAGATAAGTCGAGTTGCTCGGCGCTGGGTTTGCCCCGGGTAAGGTCGAGATTGAGGCCGGAGGCTTTAAACTGCTGATACTCCTGCGCTAGGGTGGTTTCCCATTCGCGTAGCTGCGTTGTAGAAGCTTGGTCGAGTTGCAAAGTCATCACCTTAAATACGTGATCGCGCATGGGCGCGATTTAACGAGTATGGAGTCGGGCCGAGCTCGCTCATGAAGAGCAAACTTGCGGGGCAAAATTATACCTATTTTTTGCTGCTGCCGTCACCCGGATATAAATAAATGCCGGAGACTAACGTTGAGTTTAGGGGCGATTGAGGCTCGCGCTGCGCCCAGAGGCAATCATGCGCAGTTGGTGTAACTCTTCGATCAGGGCTTGGCTAGCGGGGTAGCTGTAATTGATACGCGCCAAGCCTTCGCTGAGCTCAGTTTCAATATCTTTGCCCATCGCTTTGGCGCGACGCAGTTCAGACCAGTCGGCATGAGGTTTGATATACCAAAGTATGTCGTCAATTAACTTCATACTGCGACGCAGTGGCGTGCTGTTACTGCCGTGGCGTAACCAGTGGTATAAGACAATAGTGGTCATTGGCCCGTAGAGCATATTGTCAACACTGGTGGGGAGTTTGAGTTCTGCGGTCTTTTCGTCGAGCATCTCATGCACTTTGCGGCGCAGCCTAGTTAGGCGTTTTTGGCCAACGTCTGTGCTGAGGTTGCGTTTGTCGTTGAGTTTGATGCTTTGCAACAAGTGTTGGCAGCACTCGTCAACTTGTTTGCGAATCTGGGTGAAGTCGCTAGCCTGGATGTTGTTCTTTGCAAGCTTGCGGCTAATGATTTTAAGCGCCCCCTCAAATTGTAGGCGTTGGCTGCTGTCTGCATCATCCCAATGACTAAGGGCATTTACGATTTGTCGGCAAACTTGGCGGGCCGGGTGCAGCGAGTGCAAAAAGCTTTGGCGGTCTTGCAGGGCAATACTGCTAACTTGATTTTGCAGCGTATTCAGCCCTGCGAGGATGCTTGGCGATAGTCGGCGGCGGTTGCTCAGTTGGTGGAATATACTGGCGGCGGCCTCAATAAGTTCGTTGTCAGTGACCTCGATAGGCTTGGCAACACTGCTGGTTTCACGGTAGTCGTGCAATTTTAACAGTCGCTGCAAACGCAACTCTGTTAATGCCCGCTGCTGGGTTGTTAGGTTCTTTTCACTTAATTGGAGTTTGCTGTGGGCAATCCAGTCGGCAAGGTTGTGGGCGTTGATTGGTTTGGGCAGCGTCGCCGCCAAATTGTCATAAAGCTTGCTCAACTCATTGATAAATAGGCCCTGAAACATGGTGAGGGCTTGGTGGCGGTGCTGGGTGTCTAGGCGCAGTGGGGTCATTAAGTGCTGAAAGCCAGCCAGCAAGGTGATTGGCGCGATGGCGCGGCAAAAATACTGCAATTCAGGTTTTTCTTTCGCAAAACTGTCGTCGGGCAGTTTCTCTAATTGCTGAGCGAGGCGGTCAAGCTCCGGGTAATTGCCGGCTTCATAATCGCGCTTGGTGGTGAAGGCGTGATTGATATGATCGGCAAATAGGCGAAAGGCTTCGTCCTGTCCGGCCCTGACGGCGCGCTGCTGGTCGAGCAATTCATTTTGTTCGCTGCCAGAATTGGCAGTGAGGGCGCGGCGGTGGAAATTATCTTGTAGGCGCTCAAAATAACGGTACAGCTGCTCGCCAAACCACTGTCTTGACTGTGATTTGAGGCGGTCAACGAGTAATCCGGTATCGCTATGAGGCATGCATTGTCCAAGGCGCTACGTAATAGTGCGTATATCAATTTAATAAAGGTATCATATAAATGTCATGCGAGGACTAAGTTTGAGTGTTATTTGTTCAGGTTTTGACCAGTGTCACGCTTTGCTAGCGCCCAATTTTAGGGCGCTTCGGCGACAAATGTTGCTCTTTTGGGTGCGGGATAGCCTTCAATCGTTTTGCTTGGGTCCTTGGGGTCCAAGAACTCGGATAATGAGTGGAACTGCATCCACTCTGTGCTGCGCTGTTCGTTAATGCTGGTTTGGTTGACCTCGATCAGGCGAGGGTTTTTAAAGCCCGCCTTTTTTAGCCATGAGGCTAAGCTAGCAGTGCTGGGAATAAACCAGACATTGCCCATTTTGCTGTAACGCCCTTCGGGGACTAAGACCTCACCTAAACCGCCATCGATAATCAGTGTTTCAAGAACCAGCTGGCCACCACTACGCAGGGTGTCGCGCAATGCCAATAGATGGTCGAACGGTGAGCGGCGGTGGTAGAGAATACCCATTGAAAAGGTGGTGTCGAAGGCCTGGAGTTTGGCTGGTAGGTGTTCAATGCCCATGGGGAGAACGGCGACGGCCGGGTCGCTCAGGTATTTTTGCAAGGCAAAATACTGGGTGACGAATAGCGGCGTTGGGTCTATACCTACCACAAGCTCAGCTCCTGCGCCGCGCATCCGCCAGCAGTGATAGCCACTGCCGCAGCCAATATCGAGCACCGTGCGACCGGTCAAAGGCGCAATGGCATCTTTTAATCGATCCCACTTCCAATCTGATCGCCACTCGGTATCTATGTGCACGCCAAAGAGTTCAAAGGGGCCTTTGCGCCAAGGGTGCAGTCCCTTTAGGGCTTGTTCCAGAGTGCTGCGCTGGAGGTCGCTAATATCGCCGGTGGCGCCAACCCGCGATGAATCTAAGCAGATACCGCTTGGCGTGAGGCTTGGCAGGGCGGCAAGGGCTTCCTTCCAGCGTGGTAGATCGCCATAGCGCGACTCATTTAGTCCATTGCTAATCTGCTCCGGCAATAGCGCCGCCCATTCCGCGAGCTTTGGATTTTGGCTAAGTCGGGAGAGAAATGCGTGGTAATCCATCATTTAATGGCAACCAGCGAGGCGAAATTAAAGCACTGGAACCACACGTCGATACTGCTAAAACCAGCCGTTCGCAGACGTTGCTGGTGTTCTGTAAGGGTTTCCGGAATTAAGACTTCCTCTATCGCGTTGCGCTTTTGTGCAATTTCCAGCTCGCTATAGCCGTTGGCGCGCTTAAATGCGTGGTGCAAATCGGTGTTTAAGTCTTGTAAGTGAGCGTCGGCAAATCGAATCTTTTCAGACAGTATGAGGATGCCACCGGGGCGCATGGCCTCGCTGATTCTGTTAATTAGCGCTGCCCGCTCGGCGGCGGGAACAAACTGTAAAGTGAAATTTAAAACGACTACCGAGGCGTTGCTAATTTCGGTGTTTTGAATGTTTTCGCAGCGCAGGGTAATTGGCGTGACGCTATTAGTAATATAGCTGCGACAGCGTTCAATCATTGCCGCGGAGTTGTCTACCCCAATAATATTGCAGTCATGCTTATTAATTTCCCGAGCCATCGACAGGGTGCTAGCGCCCAGTGAGGAGCCGAGATCATAGATGTTGCTTCCGGCCTGTGCATAGCGGCCCGCGATAACCCCGGTCATCGCGATAATCGTTGAATAGCCAGGCACCGAGCGTTGAATCATGTCGGGGAACACTTCGACGACGTGTTCGTCAAAGGCGAAGCGGCCGAGATTGGCGTGGGGTGTGGCGTAGAGGGTGTCGGGTTTGGTCATGGACTGTTCGGCTGATGTCGGGATGTATGGCGCAAGAATTTTAGCGTAGTTAACAGTGCGAGGCGCCCATTAATTTTGGCATCTTAAGGCAATATGTTACTTGCAACTAAAATTGTAGTATTGAGCACCTTGCTGGGAGCCGTGGATTAAGCTTGGTCTGGTTGCGGAACAGGCTGGCTGAAAGCCAGCCTGTATTTATTGAGATCGCACAATTGTGTGCTATGGAGGGGTCACCGTTTGTGAT
This sequence comes from Zhongshania aliphaticivorans, assembly GCF_001586255.1. Taxonomy (NCBI): domain Bacteria; kingdom Pseudomonadati; phylum Pseudomonadota; class Gammaproteobacteria; order Cellvibrionales; family Spongiibacteraceae; genus Zhongshania; species Zhongshania aliphaticivorans. The sequence continues at coordinate 3,366,245 of NZ_CP014544.1, read as the reverse complement.
ACGGCTGCCTGGCCAAAGGATTGCACGCCGCTCGGCGTGGTCACGATAACCTCTAAGGTGCCTCCACCGGGTGCGTTCGACTGTTTTAGTGCAGTGACATAAACCGCTGGGCCATCGGCGATACTGTCAGCAACTTCCCATGAATTTGCACCTGATATGCTTCCAAATGTTGTGGTGATGGATACCGTTGTGCCCGCCGGTGGGCGTTTATTTCGTGCTACGCCTTCTGCGTCGGTGATGGTGATCATTATCGCTGCGTCGCCACCGTCAAGATTTGCAGGCGTCACATCTACATTGAAGCTTGACGCGCCAAATATAATTTTCATTTGGTTGCTGACATACAGTGTGTTATTTCCGCAATTTGCGTCACACAGTAGTCCGTCGTATAGGCTTCCGGTTGAATTTGGGTCGCTGCTGTCATTGCGGACGCCATCGTCATTAAAGTCTGCGAAAAACTCGCCGGCGTTATGTGTGATGTCTTCGTTGTCATCGCGGAAGGGTTCTAGGATATTGTCGAAGGCTTCACCGCTGTCGTAGCGCCCATTGCCATTGCTATCAGTGAAGTTTTCTTCGCCAATTGCGTATGCAAATACACTCACTTTTCCGTCGACCGGTTTCGGGTTTTGCGATCTTAGTGTTACTGAGCAAACGCCGCCAACCGTAAAGCATTCGCCGCCGGTGCCCTCGCCTGTGGTAGGGTCGCTGCCGTCTACTTGACCAATAGCGCCACCTTCAGTGTTGAATACAATTGCTGTTCCATCTAAAACTGGATTGTTAAATCTATCCGCAGCATGGACCGTAATGGTTGTGGTTTCGCCATTGCGGCTATTTCCTTCAATATTGAGGACAGAGGCGCTGATGGAAAAACTATCTTGATCTGGAATACCAGTGGTAATTGCAAGAGATGACGACTGTGCGGTTTTTTCCACACCGTTTTGCAGGGCTGTTGCAGTGACCCTGATCGGGGTTGCTCGCGTTCCGGCATTCACCGTCGTTGAGATTTCGCCGTTCGCGTCAGTGGTTTCTTGATAGCTACTTAAAAATGCATCTTTACCGTTATTTGAATCGCTTGCGATTGGGTCTCCAGTATTTAATGAGAGGTTAACGATTTGGCTTGGTAAGGGTGAGCCGTCCGCTGCGGTGACTTTAAATTTGACGATGGATTGTGAGTCAGAGGAAGGGCCTCCGGTGCCATTCAAGCGCAATACTCGAGGCGTGGCGCTAATGAACTGAATGCCTCCAATTGGGAGCTGCTCAGTCGCGATATCGATAGTAGCGGTTAATGTGCTTCCTGCGACGCTCGTTTGGGCGGTGACTATATCGTTGGGCTCACAGCCCCGCGCGGTGTAAATTACGGTTGCTTTGCCATCGCTGCTTGCGATAACGCTTGGGTCGATTTCTGCTAGGCCGGTGGCTTGGCAGTTTGAAGTGAAAAAGATATCGCTGGCGCCAGTATAGCGATCGTTATTTTGGTCAATTAAATCGACGGTGAGTTGTGTAGATTGACCGGCCTCAATCGTCCCGTTCACACTGCTTGCAATTGTGCCTTCATTGAAGGTTAGTTGATTAAAAGAGCCGAATCGAACCTGCAAAGGGTCTATTGTCAGTGTGCTTGTCGCACTTAGATCTTGTCCTTCATAGCGGGTTTCTGCAATGACGATATCTTCGCCATCGCAACCGTTTGCAGTGTAGTTGGCAGTGGCGATACCGCTGGCATTTGTTGCCGCGGTTGCGGTAATACTCGCTAGATCTGAGCCAACGCAGTTTGATGACGAGAATCGAACGTCATGGCCAACAACTGGGTTGGCTTGCCCGTCCTGTAGTTTCACTGTAAGGATAGCGGTTTGCCCTGTTTTTAAAGTGCTGGTGCTGGTTTTGATTAGGCCGTCTTTGAATATTCCGCCAACTATGGTGCCGAAGCGATTGTTGAAAGTCGTGGTGAGTACAACATTGGCGTTCAGGGCAACGTTGTCGACACTGGTGGTGGCGATAACGTTATCTTCGCCATTACAGCTCACTGAGGTGTATTGGGCCTGAATTAAGCCGTTGCTGTTAGTTACGCTAGCGGGTGTTATGGTCGCTAAGTTTGCGCTAATGCAGGTCGACGTGAAGGTGACGGAGGCAGGGTCGGTGTAAGGTAAACCATCGCCATTAATAAAGGAAACCTCAAGGTTTACCTTGTCGCCAGGCTGAAGGCTGGTGAAGTTGGCCTTAATTGCGCCGTCAACAAAACTGTTGTTGGCAAATGTGCCGAAGCGAATATCGGTAGTATCACCGCCGCCATTGCCGCCCCCTGTGCCAATGTCGCTGCTAGTTGCTAACGATACCGATGCAATTAATTTAGTATTGTTAATGGTTGTAGTGGCAACCACTGTGTCTGAGATATTACAGCCTTCGGCGGTATAAGTAACACTCACCAGTCCGGTGGCATTCGTTGTGGTGGCAGGGGTAATAGAGGATGCGCCATCGCTAACACAAGTGGAGGTGAACTCGATCTGCGCAGGGGTTGTCACCGGGGCGCCATTTTCGTCAACAAAAGCAACTCGCAGAGTGGTGCTGTCATTTTGTGCTAATTCGGTGAGGTCGCTTCCAATTACTCCGTCTTGAAATCCGCTGCTATTGGATATGCCGAAACGAACACTAGTATTGGTGTTGCCGCTGCCGGGGGTTTGGCCATTTGGGGTGAGTGATGGACCGTCGCTCCCTCCACCGCCACCGCATGCGGTAATTGTTGTGAGTGAGAGAGCCAGTAAGCTGGCACGCAACAAAAGCTTCATAACCGATATCCCCTATCAAGTATCACTTCCCTTGGGTTGTTCAGTGCCCAAGATTATATTTTTTATCAGTTTAATGTAGTAAGTCACTAACTATAAACGCATATTAGCTTAATTGTTGCGCTTTTGCGGCAAACTTGTGATGAGGGAGACAAAAGCGGATTGGTGTGATGCGTTTCGAGTTTTGGTTTTCGAGTAGATTTTGAAAGCAAGCTGCTTATAGGGCTGGAATTAAGGGGGCGGGTTGATCAAAAACAGGCTAGGGCCTGTTTCCGCCCCTGCGGGCTGCGCCACGTATTGAAAAGCATACATGGCTTGTCCCAAATACTTGGTCGCATTTGGTCGAACCGCGCCGCGGTTCTCATCCACCCGTCGGGGGGTGGTTTTTTTGAATAATGTGGCAGCGTTTAGTACGGGGCGGGGGCTCTTCATCATTAACGGGGGACACCGGCATTCATTAAACTGAATTTGCGAAGAAACAGTTTGATGGAGAATACCGATGTCCCACGCAGGAAGAATTATAGGCATACCTGGCCTTGAGATTGAACGGGTAGTCCGCAGGAAAGGGATCGAAGTCTGGGCAAAGCCTGTGCACAGGCCGCCTTGTAAGCATTGTCAGGGCAATGGCCTGAGGATTAAAGCCACGCATCTCAGGACGGTGAAGCACACTCGTCAGGGGAATCAAGTGATGACCTTGCACCTTCGAGTACCCAAGTACCATTGCCAGGAGTGTAAGCGCTATTTTCGTCACGCCTTTACCGGTATTCGTCCGCGTTTTCGCGCTTCAGAAGCCTATCGACTGGAAGTGTTCGAAGCCCACGATGGCGGTGTAACGCAGCGCAAGTTGTCTCGAACCCATCAAATCAGCCCAGCGACGGTAGAGCGTTGGTATCAGCACCATATTAAGCAAAAGCGTTCCGAGGGGGATCGCCGATATTGCCCTCGCGTATTAGGGATAGATGAGCATTTCTTTACCCGTAAAAAGGGTTATGCGACCACGCTTACCGACCTCAAGAATCACAAAGTGTTTGATGTCCAACTAGGACGATCAGAATTGAGTTTGCGCCGCTATTTAAAGGCCCTTGAGGGACGAGAGCGCGTTCAGGTTGTGGTGATGGATCTCTCGGAAACGTACCGCAGCATTGCCCGCCGCTACTTTCCCAATGCCGCGATCGTGGCTGACCGATTCCATGTGGTCAGGCTTATTAACCAGCACTTTTTAAGTGTCTGGAAGCAGCATGATCCTGAGGGCAGAAAGAACCGCGGTTTGATCAGTTTAATGCGTCGCCATCAATGGAATTTGCGGGATGAGCAGCACGCCAACCTTATGCAGTATTTGGCTGAGTACCCAGTGCTGCAAGCACTGTATGTGGCCAAGCAACGATTAATCCGATTTGTGTTGCTCAAGACCCTGACGCGCAAGAAAGCCAGCATCAAGTTGCCGGTATTCATGAAATTGCTTGATGAGCTAGCTGAGAGCCCGCTACGAGCGCTAGCTAACACATTGCGCTCCTGGTTGAAGCCCATTGTGGCCATGTGGCGATTTAGTAAAAGTAACGGAATAACTGAGGGCTTCCACAACAAAATGGAAATGATGACACGACGAGCGTATGGTTTTAGAAACTTTGAAAATTACAGGATGAGAGTGCTGGCCCACTGCGGGTGGGACGGAGTGATTAACAGGGTTTGATGAGTGCTATCCCCCGATAATGGGGTAGAGCCGGGGCGGGTTAATCATTAGCAGGCTTGGGCCTGCTAATGCCCCTTCGGGCTGCGCCATGTATTGAAAAGCATACATGGCTTGTTCCAAATGCTTGGTCGCATTTGGTCGAACCGCGCGGCGGTTCTCATCCGCCCATTGAGTACGGAGCACTTTTCGATAGTCGAAAAAAAACCACCTATTGGTGGTTTTTAGAATAATGGTAGCAAGGGGCGGATTCGAACCGCCGACCCCAACATTATGAGTGTTGTGCTCTAACCAACTGAGCTACCTTGCCACTGTTCTCTATGCAGAGAAGGCGCGCATTTTCCAAGCTTCAGGGCGCTATGTCAAGCGCTCAATGGCGTGTGTTAGACATTGAAGCGGAAATGGACAACATCGCCGTCTTTTACGATGTAATCTTTGCCTTCTAAGCGCCATTTGCCAGCGTCTTTGCTGCCTTGCTCGCCTTTGTATTGAATGTAATCGTCATAGGCGATCACTTCGGCGCGGATAAAGCCTTTTTCAAAATCGGTGTGAATGACGCCCGCCGATTGTGGCGCGGTGGCGCCAACGGGGATTGTCCAGGCGCGAACTTCTTTTACGCCTGCCGTGAAGTAGGTTTGCAGGCCGAGTAGTTGGTAGCCTGCGCGAATGACGCGGTCTAGGCCGGGCTCTTCCATGCCGAGATCGGTAAGGAATTCGACTTTTTCGTCGTCGTCGAGCTCAGCGATTTCAGATTCTAGTTTGTTGCAGATAGGGACAACGATGGCGCCGTCTTCTGCTGCGATGGCGCGTACTACGTCAAGGTGCGGATTGTTTTCAAAGCCGTCTTCGTTAACGTTGGCGATGTACATCGTGGGTTTGATGGTCAGTAGGTGCAGTGTGCGGGTGCGCTGCATTTCGTCGGCATCAAGTTTGAGTGAGCGTACGGGTTTGCCTTCGTTGAGGTGGGCCAGAAGCTTCTCAAACAGGTTTTTAAGTACGGTGGCTTCTTTGTCGCCGCTGCGCGCAACGCGAACGACTTTTTGTAGTTGCTTGTCGATGCTCTCCATGTCCGCGAGTGCCAGCTCGGTATTGATGATGTCGATGTCGGCGGCGGGGTCGATTTTATTGGCAACGTGGATGATGTTGTCGTTGTCGAAGCAGCGCACAACATGGGCAATGGCGTCGGTTTCGCGAATATTGGCTAAAAACTTATTGCCCAGACCTTCCCCTTTGGAGGCGCCAGCGACGAGGCCGGCGATGTCGACAAATTCCATGGTGGCGGGCATTACGCGCTCGGGTTTGACGATGGCAGATAGCGCATGGAGGCGTTGATCGGGCACCATGACAATGCCGGAATTCGGCTCGATGGTGCAGAACGGGAAATTGGCCGCGTCAATGCCAGCGTTGGTCAGTGCATTGAAGAGGGTTGACTTGCCGACATTGGGCAGTCCGACGATGCCGCAGTTAAATCCCATTTGATTTTACCCTTGTTTATAGCTGTGTAGTTGATTCATGGCCTTGGCCCAGTCGCCGTTAACGGCGTCGGGGAGGCTGCGCAGGGCTTCGTCGATACAGCGGTCGATGCTGATGCGCTCGTCGGCTGGCGGTTTGCCAAGAACATAATTGGTGACTTGCGCCGCGCTGCCGGGGTGGCCAATGCCAACCCGCAGGCGGTGGAAATTGTTGTTATTGCCCAGTTGGGCAATGGTATCGCGCAGGCCGTTGTGGCCGCCATGGCCGCCGCCGGTTTTGAAGCGGGCGGTGCCGGGGGCGAGATCCAGCTCGTCGTGGGCGACGAGAATGGCCTCAGCCGGAATTCGGTAAAAATTAGCAAGTGCTGCGATAGCTTGACCGCTGCGGTTCATAAATGTGGTGGGGACTAATAGGCGCAGGTCTGCACCTTGGTATTGGATTCTGGCGGTGTCGCCAAAAAACCGAGATTCGCTGCTGAGCGTGCAATGATGCTGGCGCGCCAGTTCTGAAACGAACCAGGCGCCCGCATTGTGACGAGTATCGTGATATTGCGGGCCGGGGTTAGCCAGCCCAACGATCAGTTTTATCGTAGTCAATGGAGCGCCTGTTACTATAGGCCCCAAGGGGCCGTTAGCTTATTACTCTGCGTCGCTTGCTTCTGCTTCGTCTTCATCGTCGCTAGAAGCGCCGCGTGGAGCGTGAACAGTAGCAATGGCTTGGTCGTGATCTTCACCCAGTGCTAGGGCGGTGCTGCTAACACCGGCTGGTAGTACGAGGTCAGAGATGTGGAGTGTGGTGCCAGTTTCGATCTTGGCCATGTCCACTTCAATGAACTCGGGGAGATCCTTCGGTAAGCACTGAACTTCGATGTCGGTTGCTGCGTGGGTGATATTGCCGCCCTGCAGTTTGACGCCGACACAGATATCTTCATTTAAGAAGTGTAGTGGCACATGGAGAGTAATGGGGGTGTCGGCATTGACGCGCAGGAAATCGGCGTGTAAAACGCGCAATTTAGCTGGGTGGCGTTGCAGATCCTTCAGTACTACAGACTCTTTCTGGCCATCAACATCCAAGGTCAGGATGGAGGTGTAGAAAGCTTCGTCGTTGAGCAATCTGATCAGGTCTTTGTGAATCAGATTGAGCATTTGTGGTGCTTTTTCGCCACCGTAAACAATAGCAGGAATTTCACCTTCCAGACGACGTAGGCGGCGGCTCGCACCTTTCCCTACATCTGCGCGTACTGTTGCGCTAACTGTGTAATCGCTAGACATATGTGTCTCCTTAATAACGCGAAAACCGCCGACTTGCGACCAGTGCGGCGGTAAATGTCGAAAAACGGTGTTGCTAAACGAAGTGCTTAGCGGAACAGGGCGCTGATCGACTCTTCATTACTGACCCGTCGGATTGACTCGGCCAATAGATTTGCCAGGGTTAGCTGGCGAATTTTGCTGCATTTTCTTGCGTCTTCAGAAAGCGGAATGGTGTCGGTTACTACCAGTTCGTCTAGCTGAGAGCCATTGATATTGGCAATGGCGGCGCCGGATAATACAGGATGTGTACAGTAAGCGACAACTTTTGCTGCGCCATGCTGCTTTAAGGCTTCAGCTGCTTTGCATAGCGTTCCGGCAGTATCGACCATATCGTCGACTAATATGCAGGTTTTGCCTTCAACTTCGCCGATTATATGCATAACCTGGGCAATGCCAGCGGCGGGGCGGCGCTTGTCGATAATCGCAAGGTCGGCGTCGTCTAGCTGCTTGGCAACAGCGCGGGCGCGCACAACGCCACCGATATCTGGCGATACCACCATTTGATTTTCGTATTGCTGGCGGCTGATGTCGTCGAGTAACACGGGTGAGCCGTAAACATTGTCTACTGGTACGTCAAAAAAGCCCTGAATCTGTTCGGCGTGCAGGTCAACAGTGAGTACTCTGTTGATGCCAACGCCACTCATCATGTCGGCAACGACTTTGGCTGAGATCGGTACGCGCTGCGAGCGTACCCGGCGATCTTGGCGAGCGTAACCAAAGTAGGGGACAACGGCGGTGATGCGGCCAGCCGAAGCTCTGCGCATGGCATCGGCCATGACGATGAGTTCCATCAAGTTGTCATTGGTCGGTGCGCAGGTGGGTTGCAGCAGAAAGACATCGGCGCCACGGACATTCTCGTTCACTTCGACGAAGATCTCGCCATCACTGAACTTGCCAACCACTGCGTCGCCGAGTGGTAGGTGCAGGTGCTCGGCAATTTTACGAGCAAGTTCGGGGTTGGCATTGCCGGTGAAGACCATCATCTTGGGCACGGTCGGCGTCCTGTAGGGCTGGTGTTAATGAATTTCAGGTGGTGTGCGTTGCCAATTTATCGCAATTGACCGGCTCTCAGTGCCTGTACCTTATGATATAAATAGCTCAGGTAGCTGATTTGAAGCTACAAGCCGCTTTACGCGGCGAGTTTTAAAATGGCTGGGGTGGTAGGACTCGAACCTACGAATGCTGAGATCAAAACCCAGTGCCTTACCACTTGGCGACACCCCAATTAAACTTTTCAGGTCTGCGTTAGAGAATGCCCAATGCTTTATGCAGTGGCGAGGTGTTTACACCTCGGGCAACGAAACCGTCAATATTATTCGGTCGTTGCGCGCAAACTGCCTCGGCAGTTGCCTGATCTTGAAAGCTGGCAAACACGCATGCGCCTGTTCCGGTCAGCTTTGCGGGAGAGAATTGATTCAGCCAAATCAAAGCCTTATCAACATTCGGATACAGTTTTCGAACCAGTGGTTCGCAACTATTTCCGTTACCTCCCTCAAGAAAGGCGGCTATTTTGATCGGTGAGCTATGGCGTGTCAATTGTTCATGACAAAAAATTTCTACAGTGGACACATGACAGTCTGGTTTTAGCACCACAAACCAGCTTTCTGGGGTTTCTATGGGGCTAAGTTTTTCACCTATTCCCTCCGCCCAGGCCGTCTTGCCATGGACGAAAACGGGTACGTCGGCGCCGAGTTTTAAGCCAATATCGCCGAGTTGCGTCAAATTTAGCTTTAGATCCCACAGGGCGTTAAGGCCCACTAGCGTGCTTGCGGCATCCGAGCTGCCGCCGCCTATACCCCCGCCCATGGGAAGGCGTTTAATGAGGGAGAGGTCGGCGCCGAGGCGTTTGTGCGGGTGAAGTGCCTGTAATTGCCGCGCTGCGCGCATTATCAAGTTGTCTTCACTGGCGACGCCGTCGAGTTCGGGGTGCAGGCGGATTTGACCGTCGTCGCGGCGAGTGAGTCGCAAACTATCGCCGTAATCGAGCAATTGAAAGACGGTTTGCAGTTCGTGATAACCGTCGGCGCGGCGGCCGGTGATATTCAGAAATAAATTTATTTTTGCGGGGCAGGGCAGCTCTATTGTCATCATTTTGGCGTACACATGCCGGTTTGTTCGCCCCAATCGCGAATAATTAGGCTTAGGCGGGTGTCTGCCGAGTTGGCATCAACCCGTTCTGGCAGCGTTTGCTCGGGTTCGCTGTAGCGATAACGAATGGTCCAGCCGGCTTGTTCGAGTTCTTCAAGTTGGCCATTCGTATTTATTCGGCTGCGCAACTCAAGTTGAGGCGCGGCGCGACCTCGTACCCACAGGCGTAAAGCGTCAACCGGCAGGGGCCATTGCGCTTGTGCGGCGAGGCTTTCGATGCTCGCGGCGCGACGGGTTTCGCCGTTTTGGCTCAGGCTGGCGCCATCGCTGTCGGCAAACAGCTCAATGGCACCGCTGCCCAGTGGGCCGCTGAGGCGGATATGCATGCTGTCGGCGCTGCATTGCTGCCAGTCGATAGTGGCGCTTTCTTTTTTGTCGCCGTGCCAAAGGCCTATTTTGCCCTTTAGTTGCCACTGCTCGGCGCTACTGTCTTGGTAGCGCTCGGGGCTGGCGGCACAGCCGGTTAATATTGTGAGTGCGGCAATGACGGCGAGCTTAGTATGGGTAAGCGGTGTTTTCGGTAATCTAATCATTGAGTAGCTTCAGTCTGCGCAGGGTGTCAAAAATAATCGGGCTGTTTGGGGTGTCTTTAAGGCCTGCCTTCCACACGGTTTTCGCGCGTTGCTCATCGCCGCTGTTCCAGAGGGCTTCGCCATAGTGAGCGGCAATTTCGTGGTCCTGACTTTTGCTGTAGGCTTTTTCTAGCACTTTTACTGCGCCGTCAATATTGCCTTTGAGAAACAGTATCCAGCCGTAGCTGTCGATAATGGCGGCGTCTTCGGGTTCGATGAGGAGGGCGCGCTTAACGAGGGTTTCGGCCTCATCAAGCCGGGAGCTGAGGGTGGCTAGGCTGTAGCCGAGGGCATTAAGCGCCGTCGCATTCTCTGGGTCGCGAGCAATAATGTGCCTGAGGTCGGTTTCGACGCCATCGAGGTTGCCGAGTTTCTCGCTAAACAGTGAGCGGGCGTAGCGCAGCTGCTCGTCATCTGGCGTGTTTACTAGGGCGCTGCTCAGTAGATCGTAGCCGCGCTGATACTGGGTCTCTTTGCGCAGTATTTCCGCTTCCAGTAAGTAAATCAGGCTGCTGTGTTCAGGCATGCGCAAGCGCAGGTTTTGTAAGCGCTCTAGGGTTTTTTCGGCGCCGTCGATGCTTAATGAGATGCTGGCCAGACGCTGGCTGGCAGGGCTGAACTCGGGGTTGGTAACGGCTTGTTCATAGTGGGCGATGGCTTCGGGCCAGTTGCGGTCTTCTTCGGCGAGACGGCCGAGTACGTAGTGGGCGCGACTGCTATGGGCGGGGGTGTCGCTAAGGGATTCAAGCTGTTGGGCGGCCTCGTCGGTATTGCTGAGTTCGCGATTGATCAGCATGAGCTCTAGCAGTAGATCACTGTCGTCGGGGTTTTGCCTAACTAACAGTTCGTATTGGGCTTTGGCTTGGAATAAGTCGGATTTTACCAAGCGTCGGGCGAGGTCGTGGCGCAGGCGCTTGTGGTTGGGGTTTTGGTCTACCGCGTAACGTAGGCGGGTGAGCGCTTCATCGTCTTGCCCTAATTGGGCTAGGGTGCGTGTTTCAATAAGCAGGGCGTGGGGATTGTCTGGCTCGTCGATGAGGACTTGTTGAATAAGTGCCAGGGCTGCGGTCTCTTGCTGCTGATACTGGAGCATTAATGCTTTGGCAATCTTGAGGGAGTTTTCCCCTGGGTAGCGGTCTAGCTGGGCATTTAGTTGTTGCAAAAAGGTGTTTTGTTCCGCTTCGGAGCGAGAGAGAACGGTGGCGGCCAAGGCCGCGAAATTACTCTCGCCTCCTAATTCCATGACCTTGGTCATGTGTGGGAATGCGTCCAGGGGGCGTTGGCTGCGCGACAGTGACGAGGCCAGTATATAGTGGGCCTCGGCGCTTTCTGGCTCAAATTGTAACCACTGTTGCGCGTATTTTTGGGCCACTTGATCGCGGTTTAGGTACTGCGCGAGACGGGCTGTGGTGCTGATGACACCGCGATCGCTAGTTTTATCGGCTTGGTAGCTGTAGTTGTCCAGTGCGGTGTCTAGGTCGTGGTAGCGCAGGGCGACTTCGGCAACGAGGAGATCGAAAAACGTGTCCTCGGGGAAGGGGCGCAGGGGTTTTTCGCTGACCGTTGGGCGGGCCTCTTCCGCAGGGCTTGTCTCAGGCTCAGATACTAAGCTGGCGCAGCCGCTCAGTAGCGTTAATGTGAATAACAGGCTTGGTAAGACAGAACGCATAAATAGTGATCACCGAGGTTTTGATGGCCAATGTTAGCATGGCTCTTGCTTATGGGTTAGGGCTATAAGCTAGGACATTTGATGGCAAGTTTAATTCGCCGATCAACAATGTTTGGCTCAAGGTGGGAATAAAATCCACATTTGGCCTCCATCTTGCTAAAATTCAGCCTTGCTCCCGCGTTAAACGGAAAGTCAGGCGTCCCATATTTCATGAATCTGCTCGTAATCGGCATTAACCACAACTCGGCCCCGGTCGCGGTGCGCGAGCGCGTGGCGTTTGTGCCTGAGCAAATGCCACTCGCGCTGCGTGATGCGCTTACGTGTATTGGCGTATCTGAGTTGGCAATTCTCTCGACCTGTAACCGCACTGAATTATATGGCGTGCTCAATGACGCTGCCGATGCCACAGTTCATAGTATGGTGGATTGGTTGGCGGCCTATCACCGTATTGATCGCGCCGAGTTAGCCGCCTGTATCTACGATTGCCGTGGCCAAGATGCCCTAAAGCATATGATGGAAGTGGCCGCGGGCCTCGACTCCATGGTGCTTGGCGAACCTCAAATTTTAGGCCAAATGAAGACTGCCTACGCCCAAGCGGTTGAGGCTGGCACCGCCAATGGCGCCTTGCATCGCACCTTTGCCCAAGTGTTTTCGGTCGCCAAGCGGGTGCGCACCGATACCGGTATTGGTGAAAACCCAGTGTCGGTGGCATATGCGGCTGTTAACCTAACCCAGCATGTATTCTCCTCGCTGAGTAGTTGTACTGCGCTATTGATTGGCGCGGGTGAAACCATCGAACTGGTCGCCCGCCATCTTCAGGACAAGGGCGTAAAGCGTATTATTATTGCCAATCGAACCTTAGACCGGGCGCGGCTTTTAGCCGAGCAGTTTAATGGCGAGGCAGTGATGCTGTCGGACATGCCGAAATATTTGGTTGATGCCGATATTGTGGTGGCGTCGACGGCCAGTCAATTGCCCATTCTCGGTAAGGGGGCGGTGGAAGTTGCACTGAAAAAACGTAAACATCGGCCCATGGTGATGGTCGATATCGCCGTACCGAGGGATATCGAGCCGCAGGTTGCGGAGCTGGCCGATGTCTATTTATACACGGTAGATGATTTGCGTGAAATCGTTGAAGAGAATAAGCGCGCTAGACAAAGTGAGGCCCATAAGGCTGGCGATATAATCGCAAAGGCCTTGCTAGAATGGCAGACGCAACTGCGCGCTTTAGATGCTGTTGATACGGTGCGAGATTATCGCGCCAAGGCGGAAGAGTATCGCGATGCCGAGCTAGAGCGCGCTTTGCGGCAATTGGCCAAGGGTGACGACGCCGAGCAAGTGCTAGAGCAACTGGCTCGGGGCTTGACCAATAAATTAATACACAGCCCAACAACCCAAATAAAAGCGGCGGGCGCCAAAGGTCGAACAGACCTCGTCCACTGGGCGCGGGAGTTATTTCAGCTTAAAGACAGCGACTCCTAAGCCACTCCACACCTTAATTAAGTGAGCAAATATGAAGGCCTCCCTTGTCAGCAAACTCGACAATTTACTTGATCGCTACGAAGAGATCGGCGCCCTGCTGAGCGACCCAGAAATTATTGGCAATCAAGATCGCTTTCGCGGTCTGTCACAGGAATACGCAGAAATAGAGTCGGTGGTGCAAAGCTATGGCCACTACCGTCAAGTTGCTGAAGATTTGGCTGAAGCCACCGCTATGTTGAGCGAAGACGATGCCGATATGCGGGAAATGGCCGAAGAGGAGGTTAAAGCAGCAAAAGCCAAGCTAGAAACCTTGGAAGTAGAGCTGCAAACCTTGCTGCTGCCCAAGGACCCGAATGACTCCCATAACGTGTTTTTGGAAATTCGCGCCGGTACCGGTGGCGACGAAGCGGCTATTTTTGCCGGGGACCTGTTCCGTATGTACTCCCGTTACGCCGAGCGCAAGGGCTGGCGTGTTGAGGTGTTGAGCGAGCGCCAAGGTGAGCACGGCGGCTACAAAGAGATTATTAGTCGGGTGGCGGGCCAAGAGGTGTACGGTCATCTCAAGTTTGAGTCCGGTGCCCACCGCGTGCAGCGTGTGCCAGAAACCGAATCCCAGGGCCGGATTCATACCTCGGCTTGTACGGTGGCAGTGATGGCCGAGCCGGAAGAGGCCGACGAAATATTAATTAATAAGGGTGATCTGCGTATCGACACCTTTCGCTCGAGCGGCGCCGGTGGTCAGCACGTAAACACCACGGATTCGGCGGTGCGTATTGTTCACATCCCAACCGGTATTGTGGTGGAGTGCCAAGACGAGCGCTCCCAGCACAAAAACAAGGCGAGGGCGATGTCCTTGTTAACCGCAAAAGTGAACGATGCCGCGAGTAGCAAAAACTTGGCGGAGCAGGCGACCGAGCGCCGTAATTTGGTGGGCAGTGGCGACCGCTCTGAGCGTATTCGCACCTATAATTTTCCTCAGGGCCGAGTAACCGATCACCGTATTAATCTTACGCTGTATAAATTAGATGAATTCGTACAGGGCGACGTTGATCATATTATTTCGCCGCTGCGTCAAGAATACCAAGCCGATCTCTTGGCGGCACTGGCGGAATAATGTCGAGCCTCAGCATTGCTGACGCCCTCGCGTATCGCGGACAATTAGCGGCGCTTAGTGACAGCGCCGACCTCGATACCGCACTCCTGCTTTGCCACTGCCTAAACAAGCCCCGCAGTTATTTATACAGCTGGCCGGAGCGGGAGTTGACGGCGACGGAGCAGGCGCAATTTCAAGCGCTTTTTGCACGGCGTCTGGCTGGCGAACCAATCGCTCATATTTTGGGGTATCGTGACTTTTGGTCGCTGCCGCTGGCAGTGTCTCCCGCCAGCTTGATTCCCCGTCCGGATACCGAGTGCTTAGTTGAGCGTGCGCTTGAGGTAATAATTAATCAGGACAAACTGCAGATTCTTGATTTAGGCACTGGCACCGGTGCAATTGCCTTGGCGCTGGCCTCGGAGCGTGCCGATGCCGAGGTTTTGGGCTTAGATTATATTGCGGAAGCAGTGGCCTTGGCGGAAGCAAATCGTGTTGCGCTCGGCCTGAGTAATGTGCGCTTTCTGCAGTCCGACTGGTTTGCTGCCCTCAGTGCCGCGCAATATCAATTGATTGTTAGTAACCCGCCGTATATCGACCCCGATGATCCGCATTTGCTTGAAGGGGACGTGCGCTTTGAGCCGCGTTCAGCCCTAGTTGCTGCTGATAAGGGCATGGCGGATCTCAAACATATTATTAGCCTAGCGCCGGGCTATTTGGCCGAGGGTGGGGTGCTGTTGTTGGAACACGGTTTTCAACAGGCTGCAGCGGTCCGCGAAGTGTTGAGCGAGCGCGGTTTCAGTAGTATTGAATCCCGTCGCGACTACGGCGGCAATGAACGAATTAGCTGGGGGGTGTGGCGTAATGAATGACGAGCAATTGCTGCGTTATAGCCGTCATATTTTATTGCCGGGTTTGGATGTCGATGGCCAAGAGGCCCTACTGGCTAGCCGTGTGCTTATCGTTGGCATGGGCGGCTTGGGTTGCCCGGTAGCCCTGTACTTGGCGGCATCGGGGGTGGGCGAGTTGCATTTGGCCGATGATGACACCGTTGATTTAAGCAATTTGCAACGCCAGATCGCCCATGGCAGCAGTGATATTGGCCGCCGAAAGGTCGATTCAGTGGCCGACAGCATTAAAGCGATAAACAGCGATACGAGCTTGTTGAAGTACCCGGTGCGACTAAGTGATGACGCGTTGCTAAAGGCCGTGGTCGAGGTCGATCTCGTGGTGGACGCTAGCGATAACTTCACTACCCGCTTTGCCTTAAACCAAGCCTGTTATAGCGCACGTAAGCCCTTGGTCTCCGGCGCGGCCATTCGTGGTGAAGGGCAGTTGAGTGTGTTTGATTTTCGCCGCGACAACTCTCCCTGCTATCGCTGCCTCTACCACGAGGCGGATGACGCAGCGCTCAATTGTTCCGAGAGTGGCGTGCTTGCGCCTGTCGTTGGCATTATTGGTAGCATGCAGGCGCTGGAGGCGCTCAAGTGTTTATCGGGTTTGGGGGAGACTTTGGTGGGGCGCTTATTATTGATTGACGGCATTAATATGGAACTGCGGCAATTAAATCTCCGCCCAGACCCGGCCTGCCCAGTGTGCAGTTTGGCGCGCACCTAGTTATACTTTTAATCAGTACCATCTAAATAATTATAAAAAAGAGGGACGATTATGGCTTTGCTCTTTAGGGCGTATTACGGCGTACACGATTTCTTTTTTGGCATATTGGGGAAGTTGGACGGCTTGGCGCCGCTGCTTATTCGCTTGTATTTGGCGCCGGTCATGATCGCTGCAGGCTTATATAAATTTCGCCATCTCGATGCAACCGCTCAGTGGCTGGGAACCGGCCTTGGTTTGCCTGAACCGGAGCTGCTCGCGCAATTGCTTACCTATACCGAGTTGTTGGGTGGCTTTTTATTGCTGTTTGGGTTGGCTGTGCGTTGGATAAGCATCCCTTTAATGGTGGTAATGTTGGTGGCGGCGATTACCGTGCATTGGGATAACGGCTGGTTTGCTATTGCGCCGTCTAATCCCGCGACAAGTACCGCTAAGCCTTTGGCTGATTTAGGGCTGCCCGCGGCGCGCGCCAGTTTGGAAAACAGCCAGGCGGTTGGCGATAGGCTTGACCGAGCGGCAGATATTCTTAGCGAGCACGGTAACTACGGCTGGCTAACGGAAAAAGGCGATATTGCGGTACTCAATAACGGTATTGAATTTGCCGCGACGTATTTTATTATGCTGCTTAGTTTACTGTTTAGTGGCGGTGGGCGGTGGTTTAGCGCGGACTATTATTTGGATAGGCAGGCGCGGGCACGCATTGTGGCGAGCAATGAAGCAAAGGCTGCAGCAGCGCGGCTGGCAGAAGAGCCGGCAGTGGTAATAACGTCTGCATCCGCGCCTGTTTCTGAGCCGGTGCTCAGCGCTGAGTCGTCTGAGGCGCCGGTGTCGATGTCGCAGCAGCCTGCCACGGCGGCGCCATCAACGCCGCCGCCTGCTGAGCAAGCTATAGCATCATCGCCGCCCTCGGAGCAGCAAAAAGTAGACACGCCTGATCCCCAAACGCCGAAAAAGTAAAAAATGACAGGCGGCAATGGCATTTGGGCGTGTTGCCAGAGAATGGTGCTAGAATGGCTGATTATTGCGCAATTTAAGAAGAGTGAATTTTGTTAAAAAAGTTATTTGGCTCAGGTAAAGTATCGTCAACGCCAGAACAGGCTACTGTTGCAGACAGTCAGGGCGCGGCGGCTGTTTCCGCAAGCAAGCGCTCGCCACGAGGTCGCAGCGGAGCCGAAAAGCAAAAGCCAGCCGAGCCGGAGTGGACGCTAGATCAATTCTCGGTGCCGACCGAGGAGGGCAAAACGCGTTTCCATGACTTGGGCCTCGATCTACGTTTAATGCACGGCATTGCCGATACCGGCTTTAAGTACTGCTCCCCCATTCAGGCTGTGTCTTTGCCCCACACCCTGCGCGGCAATGATGTGATTGGTAAAGCCCAAACGGGCACCGGCAAAACCGCTGCGTTTTTGATTACTATTTTTAATGATCTGCTGAATAACCCCATAGAAGAAGAGCGTTTTGCCGGTGAGCCGCGCGCCTTGGTTATTGCCCCAACTCGTGAATTAGTGGTGCAAATTGGTGAAGACGCGCGAGCTCTCGGTAAGTACTGCGGTTTAAACGTAGTGACCCTGATTGGCGGTATGGATTACCAGAAACAGCAGGATAAATTAAAGGGTATGGTCGATATTGTGGTGGCAACGCCCGGTCGCCTGCTCGACTTTGAAGGCCGTAAAGATCTGTATCTGGACCAAATTGAAATTTTGGTGATAGACGAAGCCGACCGTATGTTAGACATGGGCTTTATTCCCCAGGTTAAACGGATAGTGCGGGCCACGCCCAGTACCAATCATCGCCAAACCTTATTGTTCAGCGCCACCTTTACCGACGATATTATGCGGCTCACTGAACAGTGGACCAAAGAGCCGGTTAAAATTGAAATTGAACCCGAGAGCGTGGCGACGGACACGGTTGACCAAAAAGTGTATTTGGTTGAGTCCCAAGATAAATATCGCTTACTCCTGAATATCGTGCGGGAAGAGCACGCAACCAGCGTGATTATCTTTGTGAATCGCCGAGATGAAACCCGCCGTTTATTTGAGAAAATGCAAAAGGCAGGCATTCGCTGCGGGATCCTGTCTGGCGAAATTCCCCAAAACAAACGCTCGCGGACCTTACAGCAATTTAAAGACGGTGAAATTGACTGTTTGGTGGCCACCGACGTCGCGGGCCGAGGCATTCACGTCAACGGCGTTAGCCACGTAATTAACTATGTATTGCCCGAGGATGCCGAGGATTACGTGCATCGCATCGGCCGCACGGGTCGGGCTGGCGCAACGGGCACCTCAATTAGCTTCGCCTGTGAAGACGATGCTTTCTTGCTGCCCAATATTGAAGAAGCCTTGGGTATGAAGCTGCCGTGTGTTCGGCCCCCCGAGCACTTGCTTAGGTAGGCCGCTTCTCGATGGCTATTTTTTAAAACGCTCCACCCACATCAAGGTGCCGCCACACACGGCGGCGGGCATAATAAATAAATTTAAAATGGGCACCATGGTGCCCAACATCACTAAGGCGCCAAAGCTAAAGCTGGTGCCGCGCTGGCTGCCGACACGTTTCCTTGCCTCTTTAAAACTCAGCTTGTGATTGTCCATTGGGTAGTCGCAATACTCGATGGCCATCATCCACGCGTTAAGCGCGAACCACAGTAAGGGCGCCAAGGGCGAAATCACAAAACTCGCTATTAAGGTTAGTATGGCAAAACCGAGGTAATAGAGCAGTTTTTGACATTCGCGGCCGATACTTTTGGGGAAGCTGGCGATTGCCATGGCTATGGTCTCGCGGCCTGCCACTTCCTCGCCGGTGAGCATTTCCTCAACTTTTTCGGCCAATAAGCCATTAAATGGCGCGGAGATGATATTGGCCATGGTACTGAAGATATACATCACGATGGCCAGTACTAAAATCACCGCCAGCGGCCACAGTATCCAGCGCAGAAAATCCAGCCAGCTCGGCAGCCATTCAATAACCTGGTTAATCCAGCCGTTCATGGCGTCGAGGGTGAGGGTGGTGAAGGTGCCAAAGATAATAATGTTAATGAGCAACGGAATTGCAACAAACAGGCGAATGCCCGGCTGGCGTATGATTTTAAAACCCCGGAGTAAATAGTCTGGGCCGCTGAGTGGGCTGGCTGTCATAGTGAATTACCGCTGTCGTAATAGAATTAGAAAGTCGATGTGGTCTGGTTGATCTCGGATTTTCAGCTTATCCTTGTTTGGCACTTTTAAAAAGTGCAGTGGCAGTTTGAATGTTTATTTGCCGGGGAGCTAAGTTAAATGAAAAGGAATTTAATGGTTTTACTCTTTGCCTTGGTGGCTCTGCCGTCGCTGGCACAAGCCGCTGCTTTAGGGGAGGCCTACCATTCGATGTGCGAAAAGCTGAAGTCGTGTGCACTGGCAGATGTTGCTGAAAGCGATTTATCGCCGGAAATGCGCGCCATGATTTTACAGAGCATGGAGGGGGCCTGTGTCAGCATACAGCAGCAGTTCGCGAATGTGGCTAAGGCCCATCCGCTCTATGCGCCAGCGAGTGCTTGCATGGCGTCAATGGCGGCTTTAAGTTGCGAAGAAATTGCAAGCCGGGACGATCAATCGACCCCAGAGTGCGCCCGTTATGAGAAAATGGCGGCAACAGCGCCTTAGCGTTAGCTAATGCTGGGACGGCCGCAGGCTGCGCAGATACAAAGCTGAGGTCCAGCCATGCTCGCCGCCTGTTGTTTGGCGGCTGTGTCGAGGGTGGCGGTCATGCACCAGCAGTTGCTGGAGTCGCTGCCCGCCGCAACAGCGCATTGATTGTTTTGGTCGCAGAGCGGACATAGTGCAGCGGCGCTTGGCGGACCGGTTCGCGAGGTTTGGCTGCTGAGCATAAATTTACCTTATACGGAGGTGAGCATGGACGAAGAAGAGCAATTGTTCGCCCAAGAGATGAGTGGTGTCAAACGCCTTGAGCTAGATGCGCGGGTTGCCCTGAAAAAACAGGGTGTCGACAATATTAATATTGCCGCTCGGCGCGAGGCAGCCACGGCGCGCAGCGAGCGCCGAAATTTTTTATCGACCGGGGATATTGAATTACTCGACCCCTACCATATTTTGGAGTTTAAGCGCGAGGGCGTCCAGCACGGTGTATTTCGCCGTTTAAAACAGGGTAAATACCGGATCGAAGCGAGTTTAGACCTGCACAAAATGACGGTAGAACAGGCGCGCTTACAGGTTTTTGAATTTATCCGCGAGGCCATGAAACTGGATTTACGGGCAGTGATCATTGTCCACGGTCGCGGCCACAATAGCAGTTCCAAGGGCGCGGTATTAAAGTCTTATGTGAATCGCTGGCTGCCGGAGATGGAAGAAATACAGGCTTATTGCAGTGCCCAGCCCCAGCATGGCGGTGCGGGTGCGGTGTATATTATGCTGCGGAAAAGCGAGACTAAAAAGCAGGAAAACCGCGACCGCTTTAGTCGCAGTCGCAGTAGTTGAGGGTATGCTTAAACTGCGCCCTTGGCCTCTAAGGCGGCAACGTGCTCGCCGGAGTTGCGGTGTTCTTTGGCGTAGCTGAGTACGGTGCGACCAGCTTTGTCGGTGGCATTGAGATTGCGATTGGTCTCTAGAAACATGCCAATAAACAATTCGAAATCTTCGGCGCGCATGCTTTGGTAGGCTTTGAGCAGGGCGTGAAAATCCGCGTCGGTGCCAGCTTTGGGCTCAGAGGCCAAAAACTCTCTAACGCGGTCTTCGGTCCATACTTCGTCTAGAACCTTTTCTTTGTCTTTTTTCATCGTATTTACATTACCTTGTGGCTTGTGGGGGCAGTGCTTAGCTGCCTAGCTTTTCGTTTAAAAGTTTGTTGATAACGCCGGGGTTGGCTTGGCCCTTGGACGCTTTCATAATTTGACCAACAAAGAAGCCCAGCATTTTTTTGCGTTTGCCTTCATCGGCGCCGCGGAACTGTTCAACCTGGTCGGGATTGGCGGCGAGTACGTCGTCGACCATTGCGCCGAGGGCGCCGGTGTCGGAAACTTGTTTTAAGCCCTTGCGGTCGATGACGGCATCGGCGCTGTCGCCTTCGCCGTTCCACAGCGCCTCAAAGACCTGTTTGGCAATTTTGCCGGAAATGGTGTTGTCGACAATGCGCTGAATTAAACCACCGAGCTGGCTTGCGCTAACGGGGCTATTCGCAATGCTAAGACCGTCGCGGTTAAGGGCGGCCGAAAGTTCACCGTTCACCCAGTTGGCGGCGAGCTTGGCGTCGCCTGCCGCATCGGCTGCGGCTTCAAAATAATCGGCAATGGCCCGCTCGGTGGTGAGCAAAGCGGCATCATAGCTCGACAAGCCATAGGCTTGTTCAAAGCGCTGACGTTTGGCGTCGGGCAGCTCGGGCATGGTGGTTTTGAGCTGGTCTACTAGGCTTTGCTCGATTACCACCGGCAGTAAATCTGGGCAGGGGAAGTAGCGGTAGTCATTGGCTTCTTCCTTGCTGCGCATGGCCCGGGTTTCGTTTTTGTCGCTGTCGTAGAGCCGGGTTTCCTGCTTAACCTTGCCGCCGTCTTCGATTAATTCAATTTGGCGCTGTACTTCAACCTTGATCGCCCGCTCAACAAAGCGGAAGGAGTTGATGTTTTTAATTTCGGCGCGGGTGCCGTACTCCGCTTGGCCCTTGGGCCGCACTGAAACGTTGGCGTCGCAGCGCAAGGAACCTTGCGACAGGTCGCCGTCGGATATATCAAGATAGGTCACAATAGAGTGAATCTTGCGTAAGTACGCCACGGCTTCTTCAGCGCTGCGCATATCGGGTTCCGAGACAATCTCGATTAATGGCGTGCCAGCGCGATTGAGATCGATACCCGTCATGCCATGGTAATCTTCGTGCAAGGATTTACCGGCGTCTTCCTCTAGGTGGGCATGGTGCACGCGAATATCGCGGCTGCTGCCGTCTGCTAGGTTGATGGTGACAATACCAGGGCCAACAATGGGGAAATCCATTTGCGTGGTTTGGTAGCCCTTAGGCAAGTCGGGGTAAAAATAGTTTTTGCGGTCGAATACTGAGGCCATGCAGATGTCTGCATCGATCGCTAGCCCAAATAGTATGGCTTTTTTCAGTGCCTGTTCATTGAGTACCGGCAGGGTGCCAGGCAGGGCCAGATCGACTGCGCTGGCCTGCGTGTTGGGCGCGGCGCCAAAGGCGGTGCTGGAGCCGGAGAAAATCTTTGTTTTGGTGTTGAGCTGGACGTGTACTTCCAGACCAATAACTACTTCCCATTCCATAATGCTTTCCTTTATACGCTGCCGGGCGCGGCTTGACGGTGCCAGTCGCTGCGTTGTTGATATTGATGGGCGGCGGCGAGTAGGCTCGCCTCGTCAAAGTCGCGGCCAATCAATTGCAGGCCAATGGGTTTGCCTTGGGTAAAGCCCACTGGGAGTGAGATAGCAGGTAGGCCCGCCAAATTCACTGCAATGGTGTAAATGTCTTCAAGGTACATGGTTAGCGGATCGCTGACTTTCTCGCCCAGTGCAAAAGCAGGGTTTGGTGTGGTGGGGCCGGCGATCATGTCGACCTCCTTAAATGCTGCGTCGAAGTCCTGTTTGATCAGGCGGCGAATCTGTTGGGCCTTGCGGTAGTAGGCGTCGTAAAAACCCGAAGACAGCGCATAGGTGCCGATGAGAATGCGGCGTTTTACCTCGGCACCAAAACCTTCGGCGCGGGTGCGGGTGTAAAGGTCGTCGAGGTCTTTAGGGTTTTCGCAGCGGTAGCCGTAGCGCACGCCGTCGAAACGGGACAAGTTCGCCGAGGCTTCTGCGGGGGCAATAATATAGTAGCAGGGCACGGCCAAATGAGTGTGGGGCAGGCTAATGGCTTTGATCTCGGCGCCGAGTTTGCGGTACTCGTCCAGCGCAGCTTCAACCGCCGCGCCGATCGCGGGATCAAGACCTTCGCTGAAATACTCTTTCGGTACGCCGATTTTTAAGCCTTTAAGATCTTTGTTTAGATTGCCGACAAAGTCAGGCACCGCGAGCTGCATACTGGTGCTGTCCAGCGGATCAAAGCCCGCCATCGCCTGTAAGAGTAGGGCATTGTCTTCGGCGGTTTTGGCCATGGGCCCAGCTTGGTCGAGGCTGGAGGCGAAGGCGATCATGCCGTAGCGAGACACGCGGCCATAGGTCGGTTTGATGCCGGTTAGGCCGCACAGCGCCGCGGGTTGGCGGATGGAGCCGCCGGTGTCAGTGCCGGTCGCGGCTGGCGCGAGCCCCGCGGCAATCGCCGCCGCTGAACCACCAGACGAGCCGCCGGGTACGCAGTCGGTATTCCAAGGGTTGTGCACCTTGCCATAAAAACTGGTTTCATTGGACGAGCCCATGGCGAATTCGTCCATATTGGTTTTACCCAAGGTAACGGTACCCGCTTGCGCCATTTTGCTAACGATCGTGGCGTTATACGGGGCGATAAAATTGTCGAGCATTTTGGAGGCGCAGCTGGTGCGCACGCCCTCAGTGCAAAAAATATCTTTATGGGCGATGGGCACGCCGCACAGCAGACCGCCATTACCATTTTGACGAGCCTGATCGGCGGCGCGGGCCTGGGCTAAGGCGGCGTCAGCGGTCACAGTGATATAACTGTTATACCGTGGGTCGTGGGCGACAATAGCGTCTAAATACTGTTGGGTGATTTCTTCGCTGGAGAAGGTTTTGGCCTCCAGTCCGCGGAGGATGTCGGCAACCGTGTGATTGGGCATATATATGTAGCTCTTGGCAATATGTTTAATGTGGGTGTCGCGCGGTGGGCAGCGGGTGCCCAGTGGTCTCACTCAATAACTTGGGGAACCAAATACAGGCCGTCTTCGGTCTGCGGGGCAATAGTTTGGAAGTGTTCACGCTGATTGGTTTCACTCACTTCGTCGGCGCGTAAGCGCTGAACAGCGTCGTGGGGATTGGCCATGGCCACTACATTGCTGGTGTCCACCGCTTGCATAACATCGATCATATCTAAAATATCGCCAATGCGTTGACTGAGCTCTTCGGTTTCACTGTCGGCAACGTTGATACGCGCCAGTCTGGCCAGTTTGCTAATTTCGTTCTGGTCTAAACTCATGGGTCACCTAAATTCGTCGGTAATAGGCTGGCGCAGGCGTGTATTTTTCGGTGTTTAGCTTGAGCGTGGCACCGAGATTGCTTGGCAGACAGCAGTAAACCCGTAAACTTATCATATTTGCGCCTTGCCCTAAATCCCTGCCATTGATAGAGTGGCAAAGTTTTCAATTCAGGGGCATGCGAAAATTGCCGGGTGGCAATCTCTTCGAGTCTCTATAGCCTGGCTCTAGTCTAAATATACGGGCCGTATAAGGTGATACATACTAATGTTTAAACGAATTCGTGGCATGTTCTCCAACGATTTATCTATCGATCTTGGAACAGCAAATACGCTTATTTATGTTCGAGGTCAGGGCATCGTTCTCGATGAGCCTTCGGTAGTAGCTATTCGCGTGCACAATGGTCAGAAAACCATTGAGGCGGTTGGTATGGAAGCCAAGCGCATGTTGGGACGGACGCCCGGTAATATCACCGCTATTCGGCCATTAAAAGACGGTGTTATTGCCGACTTCCAAGTGACTGAGAAAATGCTGCAGCATTTTATTAAATTGGTACATCAAAATAGTTTTATTCGACCCAGCCCTCGGGTGTTGGTCAGTGTACCCTGCAAAAGTACTCAAGTTGAGCGCCGCGCGATTCGCGAATCGGTACTCAGTGCCGGTGCCCGTGAAGTGCGTTTAATCGAAGAGCCCATGGCCGCCGCAATTGGTGCTGGTCTGCGGGTTGGTGAAGCCTCGGGTTCGATGGTAGTGGATATCGGTGGTGGCACCACTGAAATTGCTATTATTTCTTTGAACGGCGTGGTGTATTCCGACTCTGTGCGCGTTGGTGGTGACCGTTTCGACGAAGCGATTGTCACTCATGTGCGCCGCACCTACGGCAGCTTGATTGGCGACGCGACGGCCGAGCGAATTAAGCAGGAAATTGGCTGCGCCTACCCCGGCAGTGAGCTGCGTGAAATTGATGTGCGCGGCCGCAACCTAGCCGAGGGTATTCCCCGTCGTTTCACCTTGAACAGCGACGAAATACTCGAAGCACTGCAGGAACCTCTACAGGTGATTATTCAAGGCGTTAAACGCGCGCTGGAGCAGTCGCCGCCAGAGTTAGCTGCGGATATCGCCGAAACCGGTATTGTTCTGACTGGCGGTGGTGCGCTGTTGCGTGGCATTGATCAGTTAATTGCCGATGAAAGTGCACTGCCAG
Organism: Zhongshania aliphaticivorans; assembly: GCF_001586255.1. NCBI lineage: Bacteria > Pseudomonadati > Pseudomonadota > Gammaproteobacteria > Cellvibrionales > Spongiibacteraceae > Zhongshania > Zhongshania aliphaticivorans. Next base: position 3,341,151 of record NZ_CP014544.1, on the reverse strand, counting down.
TTATTATTGCCGAAGATCCATTGACCTGTGTTGCCCGCGGTGGTGGCAAGGCGCTGGAAATGATGGATCGGCATCATCTCGACATATTGTCTGCAGAGTAATAATGATTCGCCCTGTAGAGGGAGGACGCGGCAATTAAACCGGTATTCTCGAATGAGTCCTCGGTTGGCGGGCGCTTACTGTTGTTTGGTGGTATCGCGCTCGCGCTTATTTTGGTCGGCCAACGACTGGACTTTATGGCGCCGGTGCGCACTCAGTTGTCACTTGTTGCTGCGCCATTCTACTGGGTAGTTGATGTGCCCAGTAAAATGCTGAGCGAATTTAGTGATACGCTCAGTACGCGTCGCGAACTAATGGACGACAATGAGCGGCTGCGCGCTGAGTCCTTAATTCTGAATGCCAAGCTGCAAAAATACATTGAACTTCGCGCCGAGAACGTGCGGTTGCGAGAGTTAATGAATTCTGCCGAGCGTCTTAACGACACGGTTGTCGTGGCCGAAGTGGTGGCGGTTGCCTCGGACCCTAATCGTCATCAGCTGGTTGTAGATAAAGGTAGTCGCGATGGCGCTTTTGTTGGTCAGCCTGTGATTGATGCTACCGGCTTGCTCGGTCAAATTATAGAAGTCGGTTTATTGCAGAGTCGGGTGTTATTAATTACCGATAGCGCCCACGCCTTGCCGGTGCGAGTGAGTCGCAATGGTTTGCGGGCGATTGCCGAAGGCACTGGCCTGATAGACGAGTTGACCTTGACCCATGTCGCGGCTACCACCGATATTCAAGTTGGCGATCTTTTAGTTAGCTCCGGTTTGGGCGGCCGTTTCCCCGGTGGCTACCCGGTTGGCGAGGTTACCGACGTATCCATAGACCCCGGTCAGCCCTTTGCCGAAGTGCGGGCAAGGCCGATGGCGCAGCTTGATCGCAGTCGCAATGTCTTACTGGTTTTCAGTGAGCAGAAGTCGGAGGAGTAGCGCGTGGAATCGCATGCGCACGGACTGTGGTTTGTCGTAGTAAGTTTGTTGGCAGCGCTGCTGCTGAGTATTTCCCCGCTGAGCGGTGATTGGGCTTGGGCCCGTCCCGATTTCCTATTATTGACCTTGGTGTATTGGCTGCTGGCCTTGCCGGAGCGGGTTGGCGTATTTGCCAGTTGGCTGTGCGGCATGGTGCTTGATATTTTGCAGGGCGTGGTGTTGGGGCAGAATGCTTTTGCGCTGGCCGTCATTGCCTACATTATTCAAGTCTCGTACCAGCGTTTGCGTATGTTTAGTTTACGTAAGCAGGCTGCGTTTATTTCCTTGCTGGAACTTTTCCATATTTTAGTCGATCAGTGGGCACAAAATATTAACGGTGTTGCCCAAACGCATTGGCTGGTGTTTTTACCCATTATAAGTACCGGTTTCTTGTGGTTGTTCTTGCGGCCGAGCATTGCTTGGTTGCAGCGTTTGTTTGCGGTCTACTGAAATGTCTGAAATAGTGATACTGGCGTCGCAGTCACCGCGCAGGAAGGCATTACTTGCGCAGATTGGCGTTGCCGTTGAAGTTGTTGTCGCCGATATTGATGAGACGCCACACGCCGACGAAGAGGCGGCCCAGTATGTGCAGCGCATGGCTAGGGAGAAGGCCATGGCGGTGGTAGATCGCGTTGGACTGGCGCCGGTGATCGCCGCCGACACGTCGGTGATTGTCGATGGCGATATTTTAGGTAAGCCGGAAAGTCGGGCGCAGGCTCGGGCAATGTTGACGCGATTGAGCGGGCGTACGCATCAGGTTATGACGGGGGTCGCACTCTACGCGAGGGGCCAACTGCGGCTGAGCTTGGCGGTGACCGATGTCACTTTTGGCGATCTAAATGCCGAGCAGATTCATCGTTATGTCGCTACCGGTGATGCCGACGACAAGGCCGGAGCCTACGGAATACAAGGGGCTGCGGGGAAGTTTGTGCAACACATCTCGGGCAGTTATTCCGGAGTGGTGGGGCTACCATTATATGAAACGGCGGTTTTATTGAGAGATGCCGGAATCGGGTTAGAGTAAGGCCATGAGCGAAGAAATTCTGATCAATGTCACGCCGGTCGAGACTCGGGTTGCCGTGGTCGAAAATGGCGTGTTGCAGGAAGTGTATATTGAGCGCAGCCGCTCGCGGGGTATTGCCGGAAATATCTATCAGGGCAAGGTAGTACGTGTATTGCCCGGTATGCAGGCCGCTTTCGTTGAAATTGGCTTGGAGCGCACCGGCTTTATTCACGCCTCAGATATTGCCAGTTTAGATACCGCCGACGGTGAACACGCGGATATTCGCACTAAAATTCGCGAGGGCCAATTGCTGACGGTGCAGGTTAGCAAAGATCCCATGGGCACCAAGGGTGCGCGCTTAACGACCCGCTTATCAGTGTCGTCGCGCTATTTGGTGTATATGCCTGGCGCTGCGCATATTGGCGTTTCGCATCGAATTGATGACGACGTTGAGCGCCAGCGTCTGCGCGATTTATTGGAATTAGAAGCTCTTGATGAAAACGGTGAATTGCGGGACGGCTATATTCTGCGCACGGCCGCAGAGGGCGCCGGCGAAGAGGAAATGCGCGCCGATGTGCAATTTTTAAAACGTTTGTGGGTGGCGGTTGAACGGCGGATGAAACGCGATGTCGCGCCGAGTGTTATTTACGAAGACCTGCCGCTGTTTATGCGCACCATGCGCGACTTGGTGCGGCCAGGCTTGGAGAAAATCCGTATTGACTCCAAAGAAAGTTTTCAGCGAGTGGCGCAGTTTGCCGAGGATTACCTGCCGGAAATAGTCTCCCAGCTTGAATATTACCCCGGCGAACGGCCGATTTTTGATCTTTATGGGGTTGAAGACGAAATTCAGAAAGCTCTTGGTCGCAAGGTCGAGTTGAAATCGGGCGGCTACCTAATTATCGATCAAACTGAAGCCATGAGCACCATCGATATTAATACCGGCGCCTTTGTTGGTCATCGCAATCTTGAAGAAACTATTTTTAAGACGAATTTAGAAGCGACGGCGGCGCTGGCGAGGCAGCTGCGTTTGCGCAATCTCGGCGGTATTATCATTATTGATTTTATCGACATGAAAGACCCTGAGCATCGTCGTCAGGTCTTGCGAGCCTTGGAAAAGGCCATGGAAAAGGATTACGCCAAGACCTCAATCACGGGGGTGTCAGAATTGGGCTTGGTGGAAATGACCCGCAAGCGCACCCGCGAAAGCTTAGAGCATATTCTGTGTGAGAGCTGTCGATACTGCCATGGTCGCGGCTCGATGAAATCGCCGGAAACCGTTTGTTATGAGGTGTTTAGAGAAATACTGCGCGAGGCGAGAGCCTACGAGAGTAAACGCTTATTGGTACTGGCATCGCAAGAGGTGGTTGATCGTTTGCTCGACGAAGAGTCGTCGAGCGTTGCTGACTTAGAAGAGTTTATTGGCGCGAGTATCCGCTTTCAAGTTGAGGCCGTGTATACCCAAGAGCAATATGACGTGGTGCTATTGTGACGCTGGTGATGAGCGTGAGTCAGCGCGGCGGTCACTGTGGGTGAATGGTGATGCTCGGGCGTCTATTTCGACAACTCTACAGCTTGCTTTGGGGTACCGCGCTGCTGGTGTTGGTTTTGCTCGCCCTCTACGCCAGTTTGGGGCGGCAGTATATTGGCTTAGTTGACCGCTATCAGGACGAAATATTTCAGCAGGCCGAGGCGTATTCAGGTATTCCGCTGAAAGCCAGCGCAATGCATGGTAGCTGGGCAGGCTTGTCGCCAGTTATTGAATTACTTGAATTTCAACTCGGTGAAAGTGGCGCTCTGCGCTTTGATCGCGGCCGTATTGAAATAGATTTACTCGCCACGCTCTTTTCCGGCACCCCTAAAATTCGCCAGATTAAAGTGGCGAAACTCGCGCTAGATTTACAGCAGGACAGCGCTGGGCAATGGCGTATTCCGGGTTTGGATACGGAGGGTGGCGGCAGTCCCGACACCTTGATTGACTCGGTGCTGGGTGTGCGCAATGCCACCCTAGAATCGTTTTCGGTAAAGCTTCACTACGCTAATGGCAACCAAACCCAAGTAAGCATGCGTGATTTCTTTTTGCGCAGCGATGATAAATTTCGCCGAGCCTATGCCGAGTTAAATACCGACAGTGATGGCGATATTCAGTTATTACTGGAATCCTACGGTGATCCCCGCAATACCGAGCGCTTTAGCGCCAGCGCGTATTTAGCCATTGCTAATAGTCGTTTAAGCGCATTAACGCCGTTATTTAAAGACAGTGCGCCGCTGATTGATAGCGAACTCAGTGGCGAGGTGTGGTTGAGCTGGCGGCAGGCGCAGCGGATCAGTATCAGTGGCGTATTAAAGACCCCGGCGCTGTCTTTGGGTGTGCTGTGGAATTCTCAGGGCACCGTGCTTAATGATGTGAATATGCGGTTTAAAGGCAGCCACCGCGATGGCTTCTGGCAAATTGGTTTTTCTGAATTTGATGCGCGTTGGCAAGACATGCAGCTGGATCTGGCTGGCGTGTCTGTGCAGCGGCCAGAAGCGTCGCGCTGGCAATTTAGCCTGCCGCAGCTCGACCTTGATATTGCTAACACCTTGTTGCTCGAAAGCGAGGCGTTGAGCCCAGCTTTGCAAATGACCCTGGCGGAGCTGGCGCCCAAGGGAAGCTTGGATAATATCCAATTAGATTTGCACATTTCGCCTACAGGATTCGAAGGCTTTAACTTACGCGCTCAAGCCAATGCCTTAAGTGTGGAACCCTGGCAGGGTGCCCCTGGTGCAAAGGGCTTGTCTGGGTATATGGAAATTGCACCGAGGCGGGGTTTGCTGCTCTTGGATTCGCCGCGCCTCGCCTTGGATTTTCCGCATCTTTATGAGCAAGCCTTCGACTTGCAAAACGTCAAAACTGAGTTGAATTGGGCTTTTGATGACGATCATTTGGCGCTAAGTAGTGGCTTGATAAAAGCCGACAATCAGGGCGTGCCTATATCGGCGTTGTTGCGATTGGACCTGCCGCTGCACAAGGATACAGATGTCGAGCCCCAGATGAGCTTAGTCATTGGTGCACAGGATGCTGATGTCACCTTGCACCGACGTTTTACGCCGACGGTATTGAGCGATGGTTTGCTTGATTGGCTAGGTAAAAGCATTCGCGCAGGCAGGGCCAATACTGCGGGGTTTATCTATCGGGGTTCACTGCTGGCGTCTACTGAGGACCACCCTGCAGTGCAATTGCATTTGGACTTAAGCGACATTGAACTCGCATTTCATCCGGATTGGCCCGTCATAAGCGCCGCTAACGCCGAGGTTTTAATAGACAATGCCCTGGTCACTGCGACAGTGGCCGACGCGGCTCAGCTCGACGGTTTAGCGGTGGACGATCTGCGTGTGGCAATAGGGCCGGATACAGATGGCCTGTTTACATTAGATGTTAGTGCCAGTGCGCGGCCAAACTTTGCACAGGCCCAGCGCTTATTCACTGAAACGCCACTTCATCAATCTGTCGGCAATGTCTTTGATCAGTGGCGTGGTGAAGGTGATGCTGATGTTGATTTTGCCTTACAAATGACCCTGACCGAGACACCGAAAATTGATGTCAGCGTCGACGCCGATATCAATTTCAACACGATTGAAATGCGCAATTATCGTTTGACCTTAAACGATGCAATTGGTCATTTACACTACCAGACCGAGGGCGGTATTCGGAGCCGAGGTTTAGGCGCTAAGCTGTTTGGCCAGCCTATGAAGGCCAGCATTAAGCAGCGCGGCGGGCAGCTCGCTATCGATGTTAATGGCAATATCAATATGGCTGATATTGGCCGCTGGACTGGGCAGCCCGCAATGGGCTTTTTCCGTGGTAGCACGGCGGCCAAACTGCATATTCAGACCGGTTCGGACGCCGGCTTAACAGTGACATCTGATTTGCGAGGGGTGGATATTCTACTGCCGCAGCCATTGTATAAAGCGGCGGATAAAAAACGCGATGTAAAAATAAGCCTGCCTTTTGGCGATGGCCTTCAAGTGATGCATGTCGACTTGGCTGAGCAATTGAGCTTATTACTCGGATTTCAAGATGGTGCTGCGATTAGCGCAAATTTACACGTGGGTGCGGCGTCGAAACCGAATACCTGGCGAGATTTAAGCCCTGGACAAATGCTGATAGGTGGCCGACTCGCGTTTGCTGATTTTGACCAGTGGCGGCGAGTTTATGATCGCTATGCCGAGCTAGCTGCCAGTAATACGAGTTCAGAAGAGGGCTTAGCGTTTAGTGTTAAGGACCTCTATATCGATGAAGTGATGGTTTTCGATAATTTACTAGAGGCTGCGCAAATTTCTTTGCGCAGTGATCCCTACGCGTGGTTGTTGCATATTAATAGCCCGCAGGTACTTGGCGATCTTCACATTCCCCGGGCCGGGAGTGCGGCGGGTGACGTTTATAAATTGAAATTAGACTACTTGAGCTTGCCTTCGCCAAGGGATTCGTCGGCTAATTCCCTGGCGGGAGTAGATCCGCGAAGCCTGCCGAGCGTCGATCTGGATATCGTGAAACTGAGTATTGGCGATGAAGTCATGGGGCGGCTCGGCTTCGATTTACGCAGTGATACCGACGGCGCACATTTTTATAATGTGCGTGGCAGTTTGCGGGGAATTGAGTTGGCAACGGTGGCCGGCAGTACTAATTTGCATTGGCTGCAGGATGATAACGGCCAAAATACGTCCCAGTTGCGGGGCCAATTTGGCGTGGGTGACCTGGGTGATGTCTTGGAGGGTTTCTCCTACCCGAGGGTAATGGAAACTCGGCGCGGTAATTTTGACCTGAATTTGCAGTGGCCGGGAGCGCCCAGCCAGTGGACGCTCGCCGACAGTGAGGGCGAGTTTAGCTTTTCTTTTAAGGATGGCCGGTTTTTAAAAACCTCGGATGCGGCCAGTGGCACTCTGCGAATTTTTAGTATCTTCAATATGGCCAATATTGTGCGTCGCTTAAAGTTTGATTTCCGCGATGTGTTTAAAAAAGGCATTTATTTTGACCGGATGCGGGGCGGCTTGAATCTAGCGGATAGTCAGCTGCAATTATCGTCACCACTGGATGTTCATGGGCCATCGAGCCGTTTCCAGATGACGGGTGCCATTAATTTGCGCACCGAAGTACCTGATTTGCGCTTGGTTGCAACCTTGCCGGTGGGTAGTAATTTACCTTGGGTGGCGGCGTTGGTGGGGGGCTTGCCAGCGGCGGCCGGTGCCTATGTGGTGAGCAAGGTTTTTGAAGAGCAGATGGACAGCTTTTCCAGTGCGGTATATGAAATTTCGGGCACTATTCAGGAGCCTGAATTGATTTTTAAAAATATTTTTGACGACGAGTCCTTTGATATTAGTACGCCCCAAAGCCGTAACACCGGCAAGCCGGGGCTAAAGTAATCGTGGCGAATTTAGCGGCGATTCAAATGGTGTCCAGTGCGGATCTGGAGGCGAATCTACAGAGGGCGGAAGCCTTGGTTGCAGAGGCCGCGAGCAGTGGTGCAAGACTGGTGGTGCTGCCGGAAAATTTTGCCTTGTTTGGCAGTCCCGACATCGCCGCGCTAGCAGCTGCCGAGGCCGTCGACTCGACTTTGCAGCAATTCCTCAGTGCACTGGCAGCGCGGTATCAGCTTATTGTGGTCGGCGGCACTATTCCTACCCCAGCGGAAGATGGTCGGGTGTACGCGACGAGTTTTGTCTACGCAGCGTGCGGCAGCTGTCTTGGTCGTTACCGCAAAATACATTTGTTTGATGCCGAGCTTGGTGATGACCAAGGGCGCTATCGGGAGTCTGATTCCTATGCGCCGGGCGACAGTGTGCTGCTTGTCGATACCGAACTGGGCAAGCTGGGCGTGGCGGTGTGTTACGACCTGCGTTTTCCAGAGCTATTCAGGCTTATGCAGGATCAAGGGGTTGATATTATTGCCCTGCCTTCGGCGTTTACCCGCAGCACCGGCTGGGCGCATTGGTTGCCTCTGCTTCGTGCTCGCGCAATTGAAAATCAATGTTTTGTGGTAGCGGCTAACCAAGGCGGTATCCACGATGCTAAACGGCAGACCTCGGGCGGCTCTGTGCTTATTGACAGTTGGGGGCAGGTCTTGGCTGAGGCGGGCTTGGGCGCCTGCACGGTTATTGCTAACTATGACGCTGAGGAGCAACTGGCATTGCGCAAGCGAATGCCAGTTGCCCAGCACCGCCGTTTATAACTTTGCCATTAGTCAGCAGGCTTGGCGGCCTGAAGTTCTTTCAAATATTGGAATAATTTCCGTTTAGCAGCGGGCGGTTTTTTTGCCTGTGCGTCCTTGTCTATTTGCATTACCAGTTGGCGCAGACGTTGACGATCGCCATGGGGGTAGACGTTTAGGGCCTTTTCTATGGCGCCGATACCAGTCTCGGCGAGTTCATCGCGCAGTAGCTCTAATCGGTGAAATTGCTGAGCTTGCTCTCGTTGACCTTCTTCGCGTTTGGCTAAGCCAGCTTCAATCTCTGTGAGGTCGATTCCGCGCATTAGCTTGCCAATATACTGGAGCTGGCGGCGCAGTGCTTCACGGCTGGTCAACTTTCGGGCGGTGCTTAGCGCCTCGATGAGATGCTCATCGTGAATCGTTATTTTGGCCAGTTCATTATTGCTGAGCTTAACGAGCTTCTCCCCCAATTGCTGGAGGACTTGCATCTCTTTTTTCACCGCCGTTTTACTGGGGCGCTCTGATTCGGGTATTTCGTCAGTCACATTAAAATCCGTTGCTATTAAGCATAAAAATAGGTTGCTAGGCCGAGAAAGGACATAAAGCCGATAACATCGGTAACCGTGGTAAGTACTACGCCGCCAGCGAGGGCGGGGTCAATATTTAGGGATTTCATGGCCAGCGGCAGAACAGCCCCCGCTAGCGCGGCGGTAATTAAATTAATAATCATGGCGGCGGCAATAATGCCGCCCATCAGTGGATCGCCGAACCACACAGTAGTGGCGCCCGCTACGATCAAGGCCCAGAGGCCGCCGTTTATCGCGCCGACCATGATCTCGCGATTAATGAGCCAGCGACTATTGTCTTTACTGATATGGCCCAATGCCATACCCCTTATCACCACCGTTAAAGTTTGGGTGCCGGCGACGCCACCCATACTGGCTACAATCGGCATGAGTACCGCCAGCGCCACCACTTTTTCTATGGTGGCTTCAAATAAGTTGATAACGCCGGAGGCAATAAAGGCAGTGAGTAAATTGATACCAAGCCATATAGCCCGGCGCGGTGCGGTACTCCACACGGCGGCGAAGGTGTCTTCGTCTTCATCTAAACCCGCCATACTCATCAGGGAGTGGTCGGATTCTTCGCGAATAACATCGACCACGTCATCGATGGTGATACGGCCGAGCAATAGACTGTCTTCGCCAATGACCGGGGCAGAGACCCAGTCGTGGCGGGCGAAAAGCGTGGCGACCTCTTTTGACGACATACTGGCAGAGATCGGTTCCACCTCGGTGTCCATGATTTCCCGCACGGTCACGCTGGGGTCAGAGACCAGCAGTTTGCGCAGCGACAGTATGCCAATGTATTGATCGTTGCGATTGACGACGATCAGGCTGTCGGTCATCTCTGGCAGGCTTTCATGGCGGCGTAAATAACGCATCGCGACATCGAGGGTGATGTTGGGCCGCACGGTAATCGTGTCGGTGTTCATCAAGCCGCCAGCAGTGTCCTCGTCGAAGGACAAGACATGTTCTACGCGTAGGCGATCTTGATGGTCCATCGATTCCAGAACTTCGCGAATAACGCGGTCTGGTAATTGCTGGAGAATGTCAGCAATGTCGTCGGCTTCGAGACCTTCGGTGATGGCCGCGACTTCTTCGGCGTCCATTTGCCGTAGGAATTGGCTTTGGACTTCGTCATTGAGGTGTTGAAGGATGTCGCCTTCATTCTCAGAGTCGATAAGCTGCCACAAAACACTACGGATTTTGTGCGGCGTTGATTCAATTAAGTGGGCGGCGTCTGCTGGGGGCAGGCCGTTTAGCATGCGGCGAATTTGCAGAAACCCGCCAGAACCCAGGGCGTCGTTAAGGGTTTTTAGCTGGCTCTCGGATTGTAGCTTGTCTGCAGTCTGGGCCATACCTATCCCTAGCCTGAGCCGTGGTGGATTTGTGAGATATCTTGGTAATTATCCTTGAAAGCGCGGCGCGCAACAATCCACTAGCTAATTTCAGATGAAATAAAGTTTCTTACTCACCCTCACCAAAGCGTTGATTTATCAGGTCTTGTATTGCGCTCAAGGCCGCCGTCTCGTCGTTTCCTTCGCAGCGAACGTGAATGTCGCTGCCTTTTCCGGCGGCGAGCATCATCACCGACATAATACTTTTGCCGTCGACACTTTTGTCGCCAATGCGCAGGGTAATAAGCGAGCTATACGCACCTGTGGTGGCAACGAGTTTGGCGGCAGCGCGGGCGTGCAAGCCGAGCTTATTAATGATTTTGAGTTCTGCTTCGACCATCGTGTCTTCTCTAATTCTGGAGTTCGCGATGGCGAACTTGTAAGTCTGGGTAGGCGCTACGCATGGCCTCTGCCAAGGATTCAACCATATATACTGAGCGATGTTGACCACCGGTGCAACCAATCGCAATGGTGAAATAACTGCGGTTACTGGCTTCAATTTTGGGTAGCCAGGTTTGCAGGTATTGCAGAATATCGTGATGCATCAATTGCACATCAGGCTGTTTGGCGAGAAAGTCCTGCACGGCTTGGTCTCGACCGGTGAGGCTGCGTAAATTATCTTGCCAGTGGGGGTTGGGCAGCATCCGCAAGTCGTAGACAAGGTCGGCATCAATCGGCAGGCCGCGTTTAAAACCAAAGGATTTTAGCTGCACGGCAAGACGACTGGCGTCGACACCGAGAATACGGTCGCGAATCGCCGCGCGGAGTTCGTGTACCGTCATGTCACTGCTGTCGATTGCCAGCGAGGCTTCGACCACAATGGGTTCCAGTAAACGAGACTCCAGTTTAATGGCATCGGCCAGTGGCAGCGAGTCAGTGGTTAGCGGGTGGCGACGGCGAGTTTCACTAAACCGCTTGATAAGTTTGTCGTCACCGGCGTCGAGAAAGACGATTCGAAGGTGGGCGTATTGTTTGACCTGATCGCACAGGCTTTTGAAGCGTGCTAGGCCATCTTGGGCGTTGCGGGCATCGATGCATACGGCGACGTGCTGGTGCACTTTCAGTGGACTTCGTGACAGCTCACGAACCAGCTCGGGTAGTAGAGATACGGGCAAATTGTCGATGGCATAGAAGCCTTCATCTTCCAGCTGATGCAGGGCGGTACTTTTGCCGGAACCTGAGCGCCCGCTGAGGATGATGAGTTCCATTAGCTTTGTAGCGCTCGCTCAAAGAGGGCCTGGTCAGACGTGGCGCTGCGCAGCTCACTGCGAAAGCTTTCTTCATTGAAGGCCGTGGCAAGCGCACCTAAGACTTTAAGGTGCTCGTCGTGGGCTTCTGCTGGCACGATAAGAGCAAACACCAAGTCGACGGGCTGGTCGTCTACCGCTTCGAAATCGATGGCTTGCTCTAGCTTGAGGAGCATGCCGGTGATCGCGGTGCAGCGGCTACTGCGACAATGAGGAATAGCGACGCCGTGGCCAATACCGGTACTGCCCAGTCTTTCTCTGGCCAAGAGCTCATTAAATAATTCATCGGCGTCAAATTCGCTATTATCGGCGCTGATACCGGCTGAAATGAATTCAAGAAGTCGTTTTTTACTGGTAATGGACGCACCGCTGTGGGTGCGTCCTAAGGTGAGAATGGAATTGAGTATCATGGTTTCTTGCAACAGTGGTTTAGGTCAAGGGCCTTAGCGGCCGAGAGTTTTTTCTTTGTGTTTAATTAATTGTCGATCGAGTTTGTCGGTCAGGCTGTCGATCGCCGCGTACATATCCTCCGATTCGCAGGTGGCAAATAGGTCGGCGCCGGCGACGTGCACGGTGGCCTCGGCCTTTTGGATCAGCTTTTCTACTGACAGGGTGACGTCGGTATTAGTGATGTTGTCAAAGTGTCGTTGAAGTTTGCCGAGCTTGGTATTGACGTAATCGCGAAGAGACGGGGTAACATCAACGTGGTGACCACTAACAGTAATCTGCATATTTTGCTCCTTCATCGCTGAAAATAACTAGCGCCTCACGGCGCGTGTATGACGACAATGACCGTAACAGGGGCACTGCCACTATACCAGTCGTTTCCGCTCGTTTGAGGGCGGAATAACCAGTGATTCTCGATATTTTGCAATGGTGCGGCGGGCAACCTGAATGCCTTGATCGCCGAGTAAGTCGGTAATTTTACTGTCGCTTAGCGGTTTACGGGGGTTTTCTGCCGCCACCAGCTTTTTAATTAACGCGCGAATAGCGGTCGATGAACACTCACCGCCGGTGTCGGTTGATACATGACTGGAAAAGAAGAATTTAAGCTCAAAAATGCCTCTTGGGGTGTGCATGTATTTTTGGGTCGTTACCCGTGAAATCGTGGATTCGTGCATGCCAACCGCTTCGGCAATATCGTGTAAAACCAGGGGTTTCATGGCTTCTTCGCCGTATTCTAAAAAGCCGCGTTGGTATTCAACAATTTTGGTTGCGACTTTCATTAGAGTTTCATTGCGGCTGAGTAGGCTTTTGATAAACCAGCGCGCTTCTTGCAGATTGTCGCGGATATAGTCGTTATCACTGCTATTGCTGCTCTTTCTGGCCAGTGCCGCGTAGTGTGCGTTAATTTGAATTTTGGGTGCAATATCAGGGTTCAGCTCCACCAGCCAGCGATCGTCCTTTTTGCTTACAAACACATCGGGGACGACATATTCAGTTTCGTCGGCGCCAATGCTGTCACCCGGTGTGGGGTTGAGCGATTGCACCAGTTTTATGATGTCGCGAAGCTGATCTTCTTTTAAGCGGCAGCGACGCATTATCTGGTTATAGTCGCGATTGCCCAATTGCGCCATATATTGGCTCACGACAAGACGGGCTTCTTCAACTAAATAGGTGTCGGCGGGTAATTGCTTGAGCTGAATCAATAAACACTCTTGCAGGTCGCGGGCGGCTACGCCCGGTGGATCAAATTGCTGAATAAGATGTAAAACCGCATTGAACTCTTCGATTTCGATTTCGTCACTGGCAAAGCCTTCGACAAGTTCTTCTGCGCTGACCGTTAACCTGCCATTGTCATCGATGGCGTCGATGATGGCGTCGGCAATTAAACGGTCAATATCAGATAGGCGGCTGAGGTTTAGCTGCCAGCGTAAATGGTCTTGCAGGGAGTCGGCGCTGGAATTGCGATAGTCGTTGCTGTAGTCGTTGTCTTCCGCTGCCGAACCGCTGCCGGAGCCGCTGCTACTGCCGCTGGTTTGGTAAACGTCGTCCCACTGGCTGTCTACCGGCAGGTCGTCAGGGATGTCGCTGCGTTCGGCCCATTCAGTGTCTGCTTCGGGCTGCGGGGCTTCGGTCTCTTGGTCGCTGCTTTTCTCTGCTTTTTTGGGTTCGGCGGATGTGGGTTCGGTATTGACTTCAAAATCGTCGCTGTCATCACTGATTTCAAGCAGTGGATTGGAGTCCAATGCTGATTGTATTTCTTGTTGGAGGTCGAGGGTAGAGAGTTGTAATAAGCGAATCGCTTGTTGCAGCTGAGGTGTCATGGTCAGGCTTTGACCGACTTTGAGCTGTAGCGATTGTTTCATAGGCAGCGGCTTCTACAACGGGGTGATGGCAACACGAGTAATAGGTTTTACTCTACCGGCAACAATTATGCCTCACTCTCAGTGTAGTCGGGACAATCATCTCCTGCAATACCTGTGCCGACTCATTTACTCATTGCATAACTTATAAAGTAAATTTATCGCCCAAGTAAATGTCACGGACAATCTGATTACTTAATACGGTGTTGGCGTCCCCTTCGGCAACGATACGGCCTTCGCCAACGATATAGGCTTTGTCGCAAATATCGAGGGTTTCTCTGACGTTGTGGTCAGTGATGAGTACCCCAATGCCCCGCGCTTGCAAGTGCTTTACAATATTTTGAATGTCGTTCACCGAGATCGGGTCTACCCCTGCAAAGGGCTCGTCAAGGAGTATGAAGCTTGGCTCGGTGGCCAACGCACGGGCAATTTCAACTCGGCGACGTTCACCGCCGGACAGCGCCATACCCATGGATTTGCGAATATGGGTAATGTGAAACTCTTGAAGCAGAGCCTCTAATTTTTCTTTGCGTTGCGTACGGTTGAGGTCTTTTCGGGTCTCGAGGATGGCCATAATATTATCGGCGACGGTCAGTTTGCGAAAAATTGACGCTTCCTGTGGCAAATAGCCCACTCCGTTTTTGGCGCGGCCATTAATTGACAGTTTGGTTAGGTCGCGATCATCGAGGCGGATCGTGCCCCTGTCGGCATTAACGATGCCAACAATCATATAAAAGCAGGTGGTTTTACCTGCGCCATTGGGGCCGAGTAGGCCGACAATTTCGCCGCTGCTAATGGTGAGCGACACATCTTTAATGATTTCGCGGCCCTTGTAGGCCTTGGCGAGATTGCTGGCTTGCAGAACTGGCATGGTTAGCGCGATTCTCCGCTGGGGGCGTTGTCAGGGGTGGGCTTGGTCGTCGTGTTGTTGGCGTCACCGCCAGGCAAGTCGCCGTCAGGGATTGCTTGGGGTTGGAGGGTCATTTTTACTCGATTCTCTTTTTCTGTGGTGCCGCCGTCGGCCACCACCATTTGCTTGCGGCCGCTGTACACCACGCGGTCGCCGGAGATTTTGGAACCTTGATGGGTAATCGAGGCATTCTTTTGGAGAAGAATTTCCTCTTGTGCCAAACTGTATTCAATGCGCTGGGCGCTGGCGATTACGACCCCCTCTTTGGCCCGGGGCTGTTGTTCAAAGTAGGCGGGGCTGCCCTCGGCAATCACTTTTTCAACTTTTCGGTTTGACTCAATAATGGTCAGTTTGTCGGCGCGGATCTTGAGCGAGCCCTGATTCATATTGACGTTACCGATATAAACACCTTGGTTGTTTTCGTAAATTGCCCTATCGGAGCTCAGATTGATGGCTTGTTTGCGGTCATCGGGCAAGCTCAGCGCAGTGCTGCAAACGCTCAGGGTAAGCGTGATGGCGAGCGCGGCTTTAAATAGGGTCATAATGGCCTTTTACCTGATCAAGGAGTTCAACACGTTCATCTTTCATGCTGGCTTTCATGCCGAGTGAATGAGTTTTGCCATTGCGCAATGATAGGGTCAGTGGCTGGTCAGTACTCACTTCGCTGCTCTCTAAATTTATTTGCAGTAACTCGGTCGTTATTTGTGCCTGTCGGATTAAATCTTTTACCAGTACGGTGTCGAGCAGGGTTAATTGTTCGCCGTCTTGAGATAGCTTGCCGGTCTTAGCGCTGGCCGTCCACGGTCGTTGGTCTGCGATATTGCCGATATAAAAGGGGTCTTGCAATGAAATTGAGCCATCGGAAATTAATCGCTCCGCACTGCTTGCCCGCCATTTGTAGGCGATTTCGCCATCGCGGCTGTATTTAATGCCGTCGACTTTGGTGAGGTGAGAGTCGGCATCGGGAACCGCCTCAAAACGCTCAACAATACTCAGCTTACCACTTTCACTGAATTGCGTTAGGTAGACAATAATACCGGCCATGGCGGTGATGGCCGACAGCACGGAGAAGACAGTGAATTTGATTTGCTTCATGTCAGAGGTATTGTTCCAGCGCGCTATTGAGTTTGCCTTGAGCGGTAAGGATTAGCTCGCAGACTTCGCGAATAGCGCCGCTGCCGCCCGCGGCGCGGGTTTGCCAGTCGGCGTGGCGAGCGACAAACTCGTGGCCATTGGCAACGGTAATCCCTAGGCCAGCTTTGCGGATAGCAGAAAGATCGGGTAGATCGTCACCAACGTAGGCAATTTCACTCATTTCAAGCCCGAGATCAGCGCGCAGCTCCTCTAAGGCGACGAGTTTGTCCTCGCGGCCTTGGTAAATTAGCTCTATTTTGAGTTCACCGGCGCGACGCTTAACCAGTTCGGAGCAGCGACCAGTGATAATGGCCGGTTTAATACCCGCGTCGCGCAGTAGTTTAATGCCGAGGCCGTCGAGAATGCTAAATGCTTTCATCTCCTCGCCACTATTGCCAAAGTACAGGCTGCCGTTGGTCAGCACGCCGTCGACATCCATCGCCAAGAGTTTGATGGTTTTTGCTTTCTCAATAACACTGTTCATGGTGTTGCAGATTCCTAGGCAACGCCTGCTTTGAGCAGGTCGTGAGTGTGGATGACGCCGACGGGTTGACCGTCTTCATTGACGGCGACCAATACCGTAATTTTATTATCTTCCATGATGCGCAGGGCTTCAGCGGCCATGGTGCCGGGCTTAATGGTGCGGCAATTGCGGGTCATAATGTCATCGATGGGACACTTATGTATATCAATACCGCGATCAATGGCCCGGCGCAGGTCGCCGTCGGTAAAAATGCCGACAAGCACGCCAGCGTCGTCAACCACGGTGGTCATGCCTAGCGTTTTACTGCTCATTTCCAGTAGGGCACCGCTGAGTGCACTGCCTAAGCTAATTTTGGGGATGCTGTCGCCGGTGTGCATAATACTGTCGATTTTTAGGATCAGTCTGCGGCCCAGCGCGCCACCGGGGTGGGATAGGGCGAAGTCATTGGCAGTAAAGCCTCTCGCTTCTAATAGGGCGATCGCGAGGGCATCCCCCATCACTAAGGTGACGGTGGTACTGGACGTTGGTGCGAGGTTTAATGGGCAGGCCTCCTCGGCCACCCCGACGTTTAAATGCACATCTGCGGTGGTGGCGAGCTCTGAGTTTGGATTGCCGGTTAACGCGATGACGGGTACCGCGAGTAACTTAAGCAGCGGCAGAATAGTGATTAATTCGCCGGTAGTGCCGGAGTTGGAGAGCGCAATGACGACATCGCCAGCGGTAATCATGCCCAGGTCGCCGTGACTCGCTTCGCCGGGGTGAACAAAGAAAGCTGGGGTGCCGGTGCTGGCAAGGGTGGCGGCAATTTTATTGCCGATGTGCCCCGACTTGCCCATGCCGGTAACCACGACGCGGCCTTTACAGCCCATTAAAATGTCGCAGGCTTGGCTGAAACTTTCGTCTATGCGGTCGGCGAGGACGGCAACGGCATCCCGTTCCATACGGATAACGCGCAGCGCTGAGCTGGTATATGATGTGCTATTGGTCACTCGGGATTACCTGAATTATTGAAATTGCCCGTTAAGCGGGGGCTAATGTTAGCTATGATAATTTCCAATGTGACAAAATAACAGGATTAGCTGACCTCCGATGCGGGAGACATTTCCGTAAAAGAGGGTCGAAGCTAGCAGTTAGCAGTGTTGTGCCGTGTTTGTGCGGTTAAAAATTATTGAGGGAATGATATGTTTAAGCGAATTTTACTGGCGGCATTTATGGCTGTAGGCCTATCAGTGCAGGTATCTGCGGAGCAGAAGGGGCCCTACGAAGTGGTGGCTGATACTACCCAAGAGCTGGTGAAGGTTATCGAAGGTGCGCGCAGCTATGTAGATAAAGACCCTGAGCGTTTTACGGGTGAAGTGCGCCGAATAATGGATGAGGTTGTCGATTTTCAGAGTTTCGCGCGGGGCATAATGGGTAAATATGGCAGCCGGGGTTATTACGAGAGCCTGAAGACGGATGCTGAGCGCGCTAAATTTCGCGACCGGGTGATGCGTTTTACCAATAATTTTAAAGACGGCTTAATCAATACCTACGCCAAAGGCCTGCTTGGTTTTAATGGCAATCGTATCGAAGTATTGCCGTTAGCCGATGACGCCGATTTATCGGGCAGCGTTGGTGTGCGTCAAAATATCTATGGTGAGCGCGCCAAGCCCTATCAGGTTATGTATACCCTTCGTCAAGGCTCTGATGGCAGCTGGAAGTTGCGCAATGTGGTTATAGAAGGCTTGAACTTAGGTCGTATTTACCAGAATCAGTTTGATGCTGCGGTTAAGCAGTACAATGGTGATATCGACAAGGTTATTGCTAACTGGACAGTTGCACCGCAAGCGGTGATGGAAGAGCAGGCGACAAAATAAGCTTAGTGTCTTAATGGCGAGGGATGAATGCGTGTTTAGGTATTCGTCTCGCCATGTTGACCGCAATTGCGTACAATTCCGCGCTTGATATCGCAAGTGAAGAATACAGGTAGAATTGTCATGCAAACAGACCATATCGAACAGCGCCTTTCAGAGCACTTTCCCGAGAGTGACGTGGCTGTTAGCGGCGACGGCAGTCATTTTGATGTTCGGGTTGTGAGTGCCGCATTTGCTGGCTTGCGCGCTGTTAAGCGCCAGCAATTGGTTTATGCTGCAGTCAACGATTGGATACGCGACGGTTCACTCCACGCCATTAATATTAAAGCTATTACCCCCGAGGAAGCCCAAGCCTGAGGCTGACGGGACTTTCCAGGAGATTTCATGGATAAGTTGCTTATACGCGGCTGCGGCCCTTTGGCCGGAGAGATTCGCGTGTCCGGTTCTAAAAATGCGGCGCTGCCGATTCTTGCCGCCACCTTGTTGTCCAGTGAGCCGGTATTGATCCGCAATCTCCCGCACTTGCACGACGTGACCACCATGATTGCACTGCTGCGCAGCATGGGCACCGAGCTTATTGTTGATGAGCGGCTCGGCGTTGAAATCAATGGTTCTACGACCACTAAAACGACTGCACCCTATGAGCTCGTGAAAACTATGCGGGCATCGATATTGGTGCTGGGGCCTTTATTGGCGCACTTCGGTCACGCCAAGGTGTCTTTTCCCGGTGGTTGCGCTATTGGTAGTCGGCCAGTTGATCAGCATTTGCGTGGCTTTGAGGCGATGGGCGCCATCATCGACATCGACGAAGGTTATATCACTGCGCGGGCACCTGAGGGCGGTTTGAAAGGTGCTCATGTACTGTTTGATATGGTTACCGTTGGTGGTACTGAGAACGTAATGATGGCGGCGGCGCTGGCTAAAGGCCGCACCGTGCTAGAGAACGCCGCGCGTGAGCCAGAAATTGTCGATTTGGCCAATTGCCTGATCGCCATGGGTGCCAAAATAACGGGTCACGGCACAGCAACCATTACCATTGATGGTGTCGAGCGCCTGAGCGGCTGTACCTACTCGGTC
Organism: Zhongshania aliphaticivorans; assembly: GCF_001586255.1. Lineage (NCBI taxonomy): Bacteria > Pseudomonadati > Pseudomonadota > Gammaproteobacteria > Cellvibrionales > Spongiibacteraceae > Zhongshania > Zhongshania aliphaticivorans. The sequence continues at coordinate 3,321,985 of NZ_CP014544.1, read as the reverse complement.
ATGCCTGATCGCATCGAAGCGGGAACCTATTTGGTGGCTGCTGCCGCAAGTCGTGGTTCGATCCGGCTGCGAGATATTGGTCCCGAAACGCTGGAAGCGGTATTGGTTAAATTGGAAGAGGCGGGTGCTAAGATCGAAAGCGGTGCCGATTGGATTACACTTGATATGGACGGTCGTCAGCCCAAAGCGGTGAATATAAAGACGATGCCATATCCGGGGTTTCCTACCGACATGCAGGCTCAGTTCACCGCGATGAATACCGTGGCTGACGGGGTGTCCCATGTTACTGAAACAATTTTTGAGAATCGCTTAATTCAAACCCATGAAATGAACCGTATGGGCGCGAAGATCACCATTGAAGGTAATACCGCGATGATTAAAGGTATTGATCGCCTAAAAGGTGCACCAGTGATGGCCAGTGATTTGCGCGCCTCGGCGAGCCTTGTTATTGCTGGTTTGGTGGCAGATGGCGAAACCTTAGTCGACCGAATCTATCATATTGATCGCGGCTATGAATGTATTGAGGAGAAATTCCTCGCCCTCGGCGCCGATATTCGCCGGGTTGCTAACTAGAATTTATCAGTTCCTGGAGTTTACCTGTGGATCAGCCGGTTACTATCGCCCTTACCAAAGGGCGTATTCTTAAAGAAACCCTGCCCCTGCTTGCCGAGGCTGGCATTGTGCCGCTTGAGGATATTAGCAGCAGTCGCAAGCTGATTTTTGAAACCAATCACGCCCATATTCAGCTTATCGTGATTCGTGGTACCGACGTGCCGACCTACGTGAAGTTGGGCTCGGCTGATATCGGTGTTGCTGGTAAGGATATGTTGCTGGAGCTCGGCGCGGCAGATATGTACGAGCCGCTAGACTTAAATATTGCTCGCTGCCGTTTAATGACAGCGGGGCGGGTTGGCGAAGTGCTGCCCCATGGTCGGGTGCGGGTCGCTACTAAATTTGTGAATGTCGCCCGTCGCCACTTTGCTGAGCGTGGCGTTCAGGTAGAGCTGATTAAGCTTTATGGTGCTATGGAATTAGCGCCCCTGATGAATTTGGCTGATTTGATTGTCGATATTGTAGATACCGGTAATACCTTGCGCGCCAATGGCATGGAGCCGCGGGATATGATCGCCGATGTTAGCTCGCGCTTAGTGGTTAATAAGGCGGCAATGAAGCGCAAACACCACAGTATTCAGGATATCATCGGTAAATTGACCGCGGCTGTGGAGGCTCGCCAAGCTGCATCGGAGGCTGTGTAATGGCAGATATTATTCGGCGCATGAGGTCTGTGGATGCGGGGTTTGATGCGGCACTGACCGCACTACTCAACTGGGAGGCCACCACAAACCCGACCATTGCAAATACAGTGGCGGGGGTTTTGGCGGCTATTCGCAGTGACGGCGATACTGCCTTGCTCAGTTATACCAAGCAGTTTGACGGCGTTGATGTTGACACCGCTGCTGAGCTGGAGATTCCTCAGGCGCGATTGCAGGCGGCGTTACTTTCGATACCCGCCGAGGTGCGTGAGGCTTTAGAAAAAGCCGCCGAGCGCATTCGCAGCTATCACCAGCATCAGCGTCAGGAATCGTGGTCTTATACCGAGGCTGATGGCACCGTGCTGGGTCAGCAAATCACCCCGCTTGAGCGCGTTGGTCTCTACGTGCCGGGCGGAAAAGCGACCTACCCTTCATCGGTATTAATGAATGCGATACCCGCCAAAGTTGCGGGGGTGGATGAGCTGATTATGGTCTCGCCCACACCGAAAGGCTTTGTGAACGACATGGTTTTGGCGGCGGCTGCGATTGCCGGTGTCGACCGGGTATTTACCATCGGTGGGGCGCAAGCCGTTGGCGCTTTAGCTTATGGCACTGCGACCATTCCAAAAGTCGATAAAATTGTCGGTCCCGGCAATATCTATGTGGCCACCGCAAAGCGTCAGGTGTTTGGCAGTGTTGGGCTGGATATGATTGCTGGTCCCTCGGAGATACTGGTGATCTGCGATGGCAAGACTGACCCCGACTGGATCGCCATGGATTTGTTTTCCCAGGCGGAACACGACGAAGATGCCCAATCTATATTATTAAGCGCTGACGCCGACTTTTTAGACGCGGTTGAGGCGAGTATTACTAAATTGTTGCCGATGTCGGAGCGGGCGGACATTATTCGCCAATCCCTCTCTGCGCGTGGCGCCTTGATTCTGGTAAAAGACCTTGATGAGGCTATCGCACTTAGTAATCGAATTGCGCCGGAACACTTGGAATTGTCCTTTGATAATGCCCAAGATTATTTGCCTAAAGTTCGCCACGCGGGCGCGATTTTTATGGGCCGTTATACGCCCGAAGCGCTAGGTGATTATTGCGCAGGCCCCAATCACGTTTTGCCAACCTCTGGCACGGCACGGTTTTCGTCGCCGCTGGGGGTTTACGATTTTCAAAAACGCTCATCTATTATTGGTTGTTCAGCAGCGGGTGCTGCAGAGTTGGCCAAGGTGGCCTCGGTGTTGGCCAGGGGGGAGTCCTTAACGGCTCACGCCCGCAGTGCGGAATACCGTTTTTTACCAGCGAATGACGCTGGCGAGGAGTCTGTATGAGCCGGTTTTGGAGCCCCTTTGTTAAGGATCTGGTGCCGTATATCCCCGGCGAACAGCCCAAGCTGCAAAAACTGACCAAGCTCAATACCAATGAAAACCCCTATGGGCCATCGCCACAGGCCTTGGCCGCGATGCAACAGGGGCTTAACGACGATTTACGCCGCTACCCTGACCCCAATAGTGACCAGCTTAAGGCGGCAATTGCCGACTATCACGGCGTTGATAGCGCGCAAGTGTTTGTTGGTAATGGCTCAGACGAAGTGCTGGCGCACATTTTCCACGGCCTATTTCAACATGGCAAGCCGTTGCTGTTTCCAGATATTACCTACAGTTTTTACCCCGTTTACTGCGGTTTATACGGTATTCCCTATGAGGCGATTCCGCTAGACGCATCTTTTCAGATTAGGGTTAGTGATTACACCGGTATGAAGGGCGGGATTATTTTCCCCAACCCAAATGCACCGACAGGGTGTTTTTTACCACTGGCGGAAATAGAGCGGCTATTGGCGGTGAATACCGAAACTGTGGTGGTGATTGATGAAGCCTATGTGGATTTCGGTGGCGAATCGGCCATTAGTTTAGTGAATCACTATCCTAATTTGTTGGTTACTCAGACCTTGTCGAAGTCGCGTTCCTTGGCGGGATTGCGAGTGGGCTTTGCGGTTGGGCACCCAGATTTGATCGAAGCCTTAGATCGCATTAAAAATAGCTTTAACTCATACCCGCTAGATCGCCTCGCCCAACTTGGCGCGACGGCGTCTTTTGCCGACCAAGCCTATTTTGAACAGTGTCAGCAAGCGGTGATCACCGAGCGCGAAAACCTGGTGCAGCAGTTGGCAGCCTTAGATTTTGAAGTACTGCCGTCTCTGGCGAACTTTGTGTTTTGTCGGCACCGCAGTCGCGACGCCGCCGAACTGGCGGCAGGGCTGCGCGAAGATGGTGTTATTGTTCGTCATTTCAAGCAGGCCCGCGTAGTGCAATATTTGCGTATTACCGTTGGTCGCCCCGAAGAGAGTGCGGTGTTATTTGAATCGCTACAACGGGTTCTCGGCACAACACGCTAAGCGGCAAGTGGTTAGCTCATCTGCCGAGAGGCGACTTAGCTATTGGGGCGCTCGGCGACTTGGGTGACTATCGTGAGCAGCTCCTCACCGCGCAATAAGCCAATTCGCACGTGCTGGCCGGGGCGGGTATAGGTGATTAGCTTCATTCCGGCGTGGCCATCGCCAACTTGTTCGCCATTAATCTCAGTGAGTATATCGCCGACTTTCAAACCGGCTTTTTCGGCTGGGCCGCTATTCGCTAAGGCTGTGATAACGACGCCATTGGTACCAAGCCCGACTGGCTGCACTTCTATGCCAAGCCAGCCGCGCAACGGGCGGCCGTAAGTAATTAAGTCGCTCATGGTGCGTAGGGCGAGGTCGGTGGGGATGGCCAAGCCTATGCCGGTAGAGCCGCCACTCTGAGTGTAAATGGCGGTATTGATACCCAGTAAGCGGCCTTTGGTGTCAATGAGGGCGCCGCCAGAGTTGCCGGGGTTGATGGCGGCATCGGTCTGAATATAGTTTTCGAACTGGCTCAGGCCAAGCCCGTAGCGTCCGGTGGCGCTGACAATGCCTTGGGTTACGGTTTGGCCGAAGCCGTAGGGGTTGCCGATGGCAAGCACGATATTGCCGACCCGGATTTTGCTGGGGTCGCCAATCGTGATACTAGTGAGGTTGCCTAGGTCTATCTTAAGCACGGCAAGGTCGGTGTCGGCGTCACTGCCGATCACGCTAGCGAGAGCTTGGCGGCCGTCGTGGAGCAGGACTAAAATTTCATCAGCGCCGTTAATGACGTGGTAGTTTGTTAATAGATAGCCGGCATCACTGACAATAACGCCGGAACCCAAGCTGCGCTCTAGTTGCTGTTTGGCTTTGCCGTTGCGTTTAAAAAAATGTTTGAATAGCGGGTCGTTGGCTAGTGGGTGGCGTTGTTGCACAACCTTTGTGGTATAGATGTTGGCGACCGCTGGCGCGGCTTTCTCTACCGCATAGACATAATCGCGGTCGGGTTGACCGGGCAGGTAAGCGAGTATGCACAGGCCCAGTAATGCCCCGCAAAGCGTTGGCCAGATCAGGGTTTTGGGGTTGGGCAGATTCAAAAGCTGATCCTCGCGATACACTAAATTGGCCGTTTTTGGCTGGACTAAACTGCTGGCGTGCTAGCCTAGCATGATTTACGCCGTTTTCGAATTTCTGGGAGCTTGTATGAGTGTTTCATTGTCTGCTTTGCTTGCCGCTGCAGATGGCCTGTTGGCGCCACACAATTTTAATGATTATTGCCCGAATGGCCTGCAGGTGGCGGGGCGCCCCGAGGTGCACCGTATTGTGTCGGGGGTGACTGCGTCCCAGGCCTTGATTGAAGCAGCGATAGAGGCGCGGGCGGATGCCATTATTGTGCATCATGGCTATTTTTGGCGGGGAGAAGACCCCTGTGTGGTGGGTATGAAGCGCCGCCGTCTTGGTTTGTTGTTGGCGCATGATATCAGTTTGATAGCTTATCATTTGCCCTTGGATGCGCATCCGGAGTTGGGGAATAATATTCAGCTGGCTAAGCAGCTGGGTATTACGGTTGAGGGCGGTCTCGAGCCCGGTAATCCGCGCTCAGTGGGTAATATTGGCGTGTTGGCGGCGCCACAATCAGCGCAGGATTTTGCCGACCATATTGCTAGGGTGCTGGGGCGGCGTCCGTTGTTGGAGTTGGGCCATGAGCGGCCGATTCGGCGTATCGGTTGGTGTACTGGGGCAGCACAATCTTATATTGAAAAAGCGGCGGCGCTAGGCATGGATGCCTTTCTCAGTGGCGAGGTGTCGGAACCGACGATATTGGCGGCGCGGGAGTTGGGTATTACCTATATTGGCGCGGGGCATCACGCCACCGAGCGCTATGGTGTGCAGGCCTTGGCTGGGACGCTGGCTGCGCAATTCAACTTACAGCACGAGTTTATTGATATTGATAATCCCGCTTAAGGGGTTCGCGCTAGTTTGTTTGTAATAGCGGCGGTGGCCCCAGTGTTGGTGCTGGGGCCTGGTTTGCTAAAGGTGCGGCGCAAGTGGCGGGTCGATATGATCTTTGGGCTTTTTCTCGGAGTCCATGCCGAACTCTTCGTGTAACGCGCCTTTTTTGCCGGGTTGGCGTGGCGCGTAGTCCAGCGGTGGAGCCGAGGGCGTAGCCTTGGTGGATTTGCTCTCTAGCACCGGGCGGCCTTCAGGTAGCGCTTGTAGTGGGCTAATGCCCGATGCGTGTAAGTTTTGCGCGCCTTCTACAATATGGTTGTGGACGCTGCGGTAGCTTTCAGCGAGTTCATTTAGAAGTTCACCAGTGCGGTCAAAATGGGTGCTGACCTGCTGTTGATACTCTTGCTGTTGCTGTTGCATTTCGCCGAACTGCTTTTCTAGTGCCGCGCGATTTTGCTGTTCAGGCTTAAGTCGCCCCAAGATGAAGTAGCCGATGGCGGCGCCACTGAGTAAACAAATGATGGCAACGGTGATCAGGGTGCTTAGGTCTTGCACAGAAACTCCTCCGGTGAGTCGACGTGTATGTCACTCTTGTTAGCACTAAGTATAACTGCTCACGCGATTGGGTTCAGTATGCCCCGATAAAAAATTGCCAATTCGTGGTTGGGTCGGTAAAGTTGCGCCGACTTGAACGAGGGTCTTTATGTGGCTACCCCATTACAGCGATATCGACGAGATCTAGAGCAAGCTGATTTTTCTTACGATCCAGCTCAGGAACACGCTGTTAGCTGTTTGCAGCGTTTGTATGATGACTTGCTTGCCCAGCCTGCGCCTGGTGCGGCGGGGTTGTGGGCGCGCCTGACGCGGCGCGCCCCAGTTGTTGCAGATATAAAGGGTTTGTATTTTTGGGGCGGCGTGGGTCGTGGTAAGACCTATCTGATGGATACCTTTTTCGATACCCTGCCATTTGAGAATAAGCTGCGAGCGCATTTTCACCGCTTTATGCAGCGGGTTCATAAAGAGTTGAAATCCCTTTCGGGTGAAAAGAATCCCCTGGTGATTGTGGCTGACCGCATTGCCGATGAGGCGCGGGTAATTTGTTTTGACGAATTTTTTGTCTCAGATATTACCGATGCAATGATCTTGGCGGGATTGTTTGAGCGCTTGTTTGAGCGCGGCGTGGTCTTGGTGGCAACGTCCAATATTATCCCTGATGGTTTGTATAAAGATGGTTTGCAGCGCGCGCGCTTCTTGCCAGCCATCGCCCTTATTAATAGGCGCACAGAGATCGTCAACGTCGATGGTGGTGTGGATTATCGCCTGCGGGCTTTGGAGCAGGCTGAGTTGTATTATCAGCCACTGGGTGACGCGGCGGAGCAGAGCTTGATGCGCAGCTTCCAGCGTTTGGCGCCGGAGGCGGCGACGGCTGATCAGCGTTTGGATATTGAAGGACGCCAGATCCAGGCCCGATATGTCGCGGACGACGTGGCCTGGTTTGATTTCGACGAGCTTTGCGACGGCCCTCGCAGCCAATATGATTATATTGAATTGGCGAGGGTGTTTCATGCGGTGGTGATTAGTAATGTGCCGCAAATGGGCGCGGGTCGGGACGATCAGGCGCGACGCTTCATTAATTTGATCGATGAATTTTACGATCGCAACGTTAAATTGGTTTTGTCGGCTGCAGTATCGCTAGAGAATCTGTATACTGGCGGCCGGTTGGATTTTGAGTTTGAGCGGACTCAGAGTCGGCTTCTGGAAATGCAGTCTGAGGATTACCTTGGGCAAGAGCACCGTCCGTGACGGTGTTTGGCGCTATTCATTCAGAAAAGCAAACATTCCGCTTGAAAAACCTGTGGCGCTTATGTAGTATTCGCGCTCTTTGTTCGGTACGGGCCCTATAGGCGAGACACATGAAAACCTTAAGCGCAAAACCCAGTGACGTAATACATGACTGGTACGTAGTAGACGCCGCCGAAAAAACATTGGGTCGTTTGGCCAGTGAAATTGCGCATCGTTTGCGCGGTAAGCATAAGCCTGAATACACGCCTCATGTTGATACTGGCGATTATATCGTTGTTGTTAATGCGGAAAAAATTCGCGTTACCGGCAATAAAGCAAGTGGTAAAATCTATCATCACCACACCGGTTATCCGGGTGGATTGAAGTCGATGAGCTTCGAGAAGTTGATCGAGAAAGCCCCCGAGCGTGTGATCCAGGGAGCGGTAAAGGGTATGTTGCCCAAGAACCCGCTGGGTCGTGCTATGTTTAAAAAATTGAAAGTCTACGCTGGTACTGAGCATCCACATACCGCTCAGCAGCCAGTTGAACTGAATATCTAACGGAAGCGTAATATGTCAGCCACCCAGTATTACGGTACAGGTCGCCGTAAAACCTCGTCAGCCCGTGTATTCCTGAAAGCAGGAACCGGCGCTATTTCAGTAAACGATCGCACTCTTGACCAGTACTTTGGTCGTGAAGTGGCACGTATGATCGTTCGTCAGCCGCTAGAGCTGGTCGAAATGTCTGAAAAGTTTGATATTTTGGTGACCGTCGCAGGTGGTGGTAGTTTCGGCCAAGCCGGTGCGATTCGCCATGGCATCACGCGCGCTCTAATGGAGTACGACGAAGGTCTGCGTAGCCCATTGCGTAAAGCAGGTTTCGTAACCCGCGACTCACGCGAAGTTGAGCGTAAGAAAGTCGGTCTGCGTAAAGCTCGTAAGAAGCCACAATTCTCCAAGCGTTAACCGCTACGGCCTCTGGCCTGTGGAGACTGCCCATTGCGGCTTTCGGAAAACGCCCACGAGCTACGATGTGGGCGTTTTTTTTTGCCTGAACAAAGATCTGAATGCAGATCTTTGTCGCGCATAATTATTGTCAGAATGGGTCAAGTTCATTAGTATTTGGCCCATTTGGAATTTTGGAGTGGGTTCTGCTCATCTAGCGGGGCCAGCCTGACTTTTCGTATGTTATGGGGGAATCGTCATGAGTAATGACGGCGTAAATACAGGACGTCGACGTTTCCTGACGGCCGCAACATCTGTTGTTGGTGCCGCCGGGGCCGTTGGTATAGCAACGCCATTTGTGGGTTCTTGGAATCCAAGTGCTAAAGCTAAGGCTGCTGGTGCGCCAGTAAAGGCCGATATCAGTAAGCTTGAGCCCGGTCAGATGGTTGTTGTTGAGTGGCGCGGTAAACCTGTTTATGTGGTGCGTCGCACCCAAGAGCAGGTTGCCGGTCTGAAAGAGCTTGGCCAATACTTAAAAGATCCTGAGTCTAGCGGTTCCGATCAACCTGAATATGTCGAAGTGGCGACCCGCTCAATTCGGCCGGAATATATGGTTCTCGTTGGTTTGTGTACGCACCTAGGTTGCGCGCCAAAGCATCACCCAGAAGTGGGCGTGCCGGATCTCGGTGGCAAATCTTGGTTAGGCGGCTTTTTTTGCCCCTGTCACGGTTCGCGTTTCGACTTGGCTGGCCGTGTTTATCAGGGTTCACCTGCGTCTCAAAACCTCATTGTTCCCCCTTATTCCTTCGAGGGTGACAATGTGCTTGTTATCGGTATTGATCAGGGGGCTGCGTAATGGTCAAAATGTTAGTGGGTTTGCGCGACTGGGTTGATGCCCGCCTGCCTATCATGCGTGCGTGGGATACCCATATGGGTAAGTACTACGCGCCAAAAAACTTCAACTTCTGGTATTTCTTTGGTGTCTTGTCGCTGGTCGTGCTGGTTAATCAGCTGCTGACTGGTGTTTGGCTAACCATGAGCTTTACCCCCAGCTCTGAAGAAGCCTTCAACTCTGTTGAATACATCATGCGTGATGTCGACTTCGGCTGGATTATTCGTTATATGCACTCCACCGGCGCCTCGGCGTTTTTTGTCGTGGTCTACCTGCATATGTTCCGCGGCCTGATCTACGGCTCTTACCAAAAGCCCCGTGAATTGATTTGGGTTTTCGGTATGTTCATCTTCCTCGCGTTGATGGCTGAAGCCTTTGTTGGTTATGTACTACCTTGGGGACAAATGTCCTACTGGGGTGCGCAGGTTATCATTTCGCTGTTTGGCGCGATCCCTGTCGTAGGCGAAGACATTGTGCAATGGGTACGTGGTGACTTCCTGATTTCGGGTGTCACGCTTAACCGCTTTTTTGCACTGCACGTTGTTGCGCTGCCAATTATCCTGATTGCCTTGGTTGTTCTCCACTTATTGGCTTTGCACGAAGTGGGTTCTAACAACCCTGACGGTGTTGAGATCAAGAAGAATAAGGACGCTAACGGTATACCGCTAGATGGCGTGGCTTTCCACCCGTACTACACTGTGCACGATTTGACGGCGATCGCGGTCTTCTTGTTTGTGTTCTGTGGCATTGTGTTCTTTATGCCAGAGATGGGCGGCTATTTCCTTGAGCACGCTAACTTTGAAATCGCCAATGGCTTGAAAACCCCTGAGCACATTGCGCCGGTTTGGTATTTCACGCCTTTCTACTCAGTGCTGCGCGCAGTGCCGGATAAGCTGCTGGGCTTTATGGCTTTCGGCGCGTCGGTTGCTATTTTGTTCCTGCTGCCTTGGCTGGATCGCAGTAAGGTGAAGTCGATTCGCTACAAGGGCAATATCAGTAAAGCGGCCATCCTGATTTTTGTGGCTTCTTTCTTGATCCTTGGTGTGCTTGGTGTGAAGGCGCCTACAGAAGCGCGGACCTTATTGGCGCGGATCTGTTCGGTGCTCTACTTCGCGTTCTTCTTGTTGATGCCGTTCTGGACGAAGTGGGAGGCCACTAAACCGGAGCCGACCCGCACCACCGACGGTGGCATGGGCTTCTGGAAGAGTATGCTGGTGCTGCTGGCGGTGATTCTGTTAACCGTGTTGCCACTTAAGGCCGCGGGCTCTGAGTCGGCGTTTGATTGCGGCACGATGGCTTGCGATCAAATCGACACTGATGTGACTGATTTGCCGTCGCTGCAAAGCGGCGCAGCCACTTATATGAACTACTGCATGGGCTGTCATTCACTGGGCTATGCACGCTATCAGCGTACTGCTGACGACCTTGGGATTCCGCTTGAGTTGTTTGAGGAAAACCTGAAGTTCGATAGCGAGGCAAAAATCGGCTCGCTCATGCATAACTCAATGGCTGCTGACGATGCAAAAAAGTGGTTTGGCGCTGCACCGCCTAATTTAACCTTGGTGGCGCGCGCTCGTAGTCCTGAATGGCTATACACTTATCTGCGGACCTTCTATGCCGACCCTTCGCGCCCTTATGGCGTGAACAACAAGGTTTTTAAAGATGTGGGTATGCCCCATGTTATGGCCGACCTGCAGGGGATGCCCGAGTGCGCACCAGGCCCAGTTCACGCCCATAACGGCGGCATATTACGCGACCCGCTAACCGGCGAAAATATTTTGTTTGGCGATGATGGTAAAGCTTTGAATCCCTGCGGTTCATTTAGCTACCAGACTGAGGGCGCCCTGAGTCCCGCCGAGTATGATAAAGTCGTGTATGACTTGGTTAATTTTTTGGAATACGTTGCTGAGCCATCTGCTGCGAAAAGCAGGCGGATTGGCGTATATGTTCTGTTATTTATTGCTGTGTTCTTTGTATTTGCCTTCTTGTTGAACCGCGAATATTGGAAAGACGTGCATTAAACCCCTTTGACTCACCCGACCTGTCGTGTGAGTTGGAAAGAGTCAGCGGGCGGTTCTATTTGGAACTGCCCGTTTCTTGTTTTTAGTTTGATAATTTGAGGTGAGATCAATGGGCGTTGTTGCCAAGCGTTCTACCATGACCTTCTTCTCCGACGCAGCAAGTCATTACTGCCATCGGGTGAGAATTGTATTGGCCGAAAAAGGCGTGACTGTTGATATCGTCGATGTGAAGCCGGGCACTCTGCCGGAAGAGGTCGCCGAGCTGAACCCGTATAATTCGCTGCCTACTTTGGTTGATCGCGACTTAGCATTATACGAATCAAAAGTAATGATGGAGTATCTTGACGAGCGCTTTCCGCATCCGCCGCTATTACCTGTTTATCCAGTAGCCCGTGGTGAGAGTCGTCAGTATATCTACCGTATTGAGCGTGACTGGTGCCGTTTGGTTGATGAGCTGCTGGTCGGTGGCAATCAAAAGAATGCTGAAAAGGCGCGTAAGGAATTGCGGGACAGTTTATTAACTGTAGCTCCTATTTTTGCTGAGAAGCCGTTCTTTATGAGTGATGAATTCACGCTAGTAGACTGCTGTTTGGCGCCGATTCTGTGGCGTTTGCCTCAACTGGGTGTGGTTATTCCGCAAACCCGTCAATCTAAGCCCTTGTTCGATTATATGGCGAGATTGTTTGAGCGACCTTCCTTTCAGGAAAGTCTGACCGAAAAAGAGCGTGAAAATCGTAGCGAGGCGTCAGTAGCCTAAACCACTGGCTGTATATTATGGCAATGACATCGAGTCGTCCCTATATGATTAGGGCAATTTACGAATGGGTGGTCGACAATGGTTGTACGCCCTACATTCTCGTGAATGCACTTCATGACGGCGTGTTCGTGCCTCAGCAGTATGTGCAAGACGGTCAGATTGTGCTCAATATTTCCCCGTCTGCGGTGGTGGGTTTGCACGTTGGTAATGATTTTCTAACGTTTAGCGGTCGCTTTGGCGGCGTGCCACAGGAAGTGAGTGCGCCAATCTCAGCAGTACTGGGTGTCTATGCTAAAGAGAATGGCCAAGGCATGCTCTTTGATGCCGAAGAGCCGGACGTGCCGCCCAAGCCGCCAGGATCTAGACCGAGTGCTAGTCTTAGTAAGCTGCCGACGGCGAAGGGCAAGCCGAGTTTGAAAGTGGTTAAGTAATACTGGAAAGCCGACTTGATGGGAATCAAGTCGGCTTTTTTGTTCTAGGCTTCAATAATATTCAAAGACCCGCACAACTTTCTGTACGCCGCTCGTCTCACTGACGATTTTAGTCGCGACGTCAGACTCCGATTTTGATACCAGCCCCATTAAATAAACAACGCCGTTTTCGGTGACGACTTTGATTTTTGACGCATCTAGCTTGTCGTCGAGTGATAGGCGGCTTTTGACTTTGGTGCTGATCCAGGCGTCGTTGCTGCGGGCTAACATGCTGACGTCAGTGCCAACCGTTAATTCGTTGTGAACCTTGCGGACCTTTTTTACTTCGTTGGCCACTTCCCCGGCAACGCTGCTTAATCTGCTGTTGGGCACATTGCCTGTTAATAACACGATGCCATTATGGCTGGTCACTGCGATGCGTGCGCTTTGCAGTGCTGGATCTGTTTTTCGGATATTAACCAGCGCCTTGGTCTCAATGATCTCGTCGTCTAGGTAGCTGCCGAGGCTCCGGCTACCGGGATCTTCAGCAATAGGGGTGTCGGTGGTTGCAGTGAGTATCTGGGTACAGCCGCTGAGTAGGCCGATAAGGAGTAGGGCTAGGGCATAGCGTTGAAATTGGATCATGCGTGAGGGTTTCCAAACAGTTGACTGTCAATAAGTTCACAGATGCTGTGAACGGCGATTAATTGCATTTCGGTGACTCTGGCGCGGTCTTCTACCGGAAAAGCGAGTTCGACATCTTCTGGCGAGAGTAGTGAGCTGGCGTCGCCGCCGCTGAGATTACACAGTGAGACCACCCGCATGCCGCGCTCGTGTGCGGCCTGAATAGCGCGTAAAGTCGCTGTGGAGCCGTTGCCGTAATAGCACAGTACTAAACAGTCGCCCGCTTGGCCTAACGCGCGAATTTGGTTGGCATAAATATCATTGTAACTGGAATCTACGGCTATCGCGGTAGCGGCGTCGGCGCTGAGTACCATCGCGGGTAGTGCTGGGCGTTCCTGCTGAAAGCTAGTGAGGAGGTTGGTGGCCAAGTGGTGAGCGATGAGGCCGCTGGTCCCTTCGCCGCAGCAAATAACTTTATGTTCATGCAGCATACTTTCAACGAGGCATTCACTGGCTTGAACGATCACGTCGCTCAACGATTCCATGGTATACATGCAGCTTTCAATGTGGCGATGAAAAAGGTCTAGTACTTGCTCGGTATTATCCACGGTGTATTGTCTCTCACTCCTGAAAAGCGTTGGGAAGCCAATTTAACTGCAGCTCACCACTGTTGCCAGGGCTTGCTTCAATGACATCAAAGCGGCATGGAAGTTCACTGTACTGCTTAGCACCGGCGTTGCAACTGAGGTAATGGCGGGCTGTGAGGATAATGCGTTGCTGCTTGGCAAAATTGACAGTTTCAGCCGCGCTGCCGAAGTGTGCGCTATGGCGGTAGCGAACCTCTACAAATACCAGGTGCTCGTCGCTGCGGCATACGATGTCGATCTCTCCAAAGCGGCAACGATAATTCTTAGCGATGACTTTTAGCTTCTGCTTTTGTAAATACCGGCATGCAGCCTGTTCGGCGCGCGCACCGGTATTGCTAGCTCCCTGCTTGCGCCACATTAGGGCAGCTCAGTTTCTGCTGCCGTAATTGGGTTTACCACGGCGATGCCGTTTTGAATTTCGGCTAATGACAGTTCTCGCTCAATTTGGCCAAGCATATTTAAGCTAAGGGTGCCGGTTTCGCCGAACACCTGATTACGATCACCATTGCGCAGCTGCTTAAGCCGGAGGTGGAGCCGAAAGCTGTCTACGCCGAGGGCGTACATCCGCTGGTAGCCAGCGCTGGACGGTATGCCATTATTAATGGCTTGGCGAATTTCTAGTTCTTCGTTAAAAATCCAAGGAATATCAATAAACCGTACGCCATTGATGTCCTGGTCCTTGGTTGGCGCCTTACTGCCACGGTAAATGTGTGATGTCGCATAGACTGGGATGTCTCCTGCGTAGTGGTAGGCCAGTAGCGGCTTTATCGCGCGGCCTTCGTTGGGGCGCGCGAGCAAAAAAATGAAGTCGAGGTCGGTGCGCCGGTAGGGTTCGTAGTTGGGCCTGATGCCAATAATTTGTTGCAGGCGCTGCAGACGCTGTTGGCTTTTGTCGATATTTAAAATACTTTTAATCTGTTTGGAGTAATTGTTCTTATTTGAATCGAAGGTTTGGCTGGCGACAATTTGGCCGCCCAGTTGCTGCCAGCGATCGGTAAAGGCGACTGCTACCTTATGTCCCCACGAGCCTTCTGGTGTAATCACCAGTGCACGCTTATAGCCCTTGGCTAGCGCGATATCGGCTATTTGCGCCGCTTCGTCCTCAGGATTCAGGCCAAACTGATACAGACCGCTTGGGAAGCGCTCGCCGTCTATGCGATTGAGTGCCAGTGTGGGCACCGACATTGCTTGCGGGTGGCTGGCCGTTAGCGCGCTAACATGCTCTTTTTCCAGTGGGCCTATGACGAGTTTGTTGCCATCGTTTATTGTTTGTTGATAGAGGGCGTTAATATCCGCGCTATTGCTGTCGTAAAGTCGAATTTTTGGGACGCCGCCGCCTTGATTTAAGGTCTCGTAATAGGCGGCAAAAAAGCCGTCGCGAATGGCTTTGCCGTAGGCTGCAAGGCGCCCGGTAACGGGCAAAATGAGCGCGACTTGGTCTGGCCGCTCGACAATCAAATCATCTAATTTATCGAGGCCGCCGGGGAGCGAATAGCGTGCCGGGTGCTGGGGCCAGCGCGCTAGCCACGCGTCGCGTTGGCGAACCTGGGCTTCGATATCGCCTTGATTGTCTTTGGCCACGGACGCGAGTTCCAGCCAGCCAAGATAGTCTCTATTTCCGGTGCTGCCAATGTGTTCAATCAGCGTAGCAGTGGGGATCTGCATCAGTGACTGCCAAATCGACTCGCGGTTGGCTCCCTGTTGACTGGGGTTGAGCAGTGGGTCGATGAAAATCCACTCTCTGGCAGCGGCGAGGTGATCGCCTTCAATCTGAAAGAGCGAGGCGCGCAATTGGCTGTACTGCAGTTGGCGGCGTATAGGCGCATCAATCACCGCAGCCTCGATTAGGGGGTCAGACAGCTCTGCCAGGGCGCTGGTGAACTCGGCGTGGCCGCGGTGCACCCGCGCGCGAATAATGGCAAGGCGCAAGGCCTGGTCCGCGCTTAATTCTGGGGCAATTAATTCGCCCACTACATCGTCTGCGCGGGCCAGCTCGCCTTCGCGCAGCAGTACCTCGGACGCGCGGAGCAGCAAATCTGCCGCTTCGTCGCTATCGAGTGTCGCGGCGTCTAGCAGCCATTGCTCCACGAGTTCGGCATCGGCGGTCGCAGGGTTAAATTCGCCACTTTGTTGGGGTATTGGCCGTGCTGGGGCTGGCGTTTGCCTCGCCTCCGGACGGTTGTAAACTGAGATTGGCGGCGGGTTAGCAGCACAGCTAGCCAGGAGGCCGCAAGTGAGTGCAAAAGCAAAAGTTCTTGTCTTCATTGATCAGCCATTGTTAGTCTGCGCGGTCATGCATTGTCAATGAGGCCGCTGTTGTGGAAATTAGCCCCACCCTTTACGTTGTTGCAACGCCAATAGGGAATTTGGCCGATATGGTACCCCGAGCCATAGAGGTCCTACAAACGGTTGCGCTCATTGCGGCGGAAGATACTCGCCACAGTCGGACATTGCTGAGCCATTTTGACATTGATACACCCTTAGTGGCTTATCATGATCACAGTAATAATGCCGCTCTGGAGCGCTTGCTCGGGCATTTGCGCAACGGTAAAGATTTAGCGCTCATTTCCGACGCGGGCACCCCGCTAGTATCGGACCCGGGCTATAAATTGGTCGATCTCGCGTTGCGCGAGGGCTTTAAGGTGGTACCAATCCCTGGCGCCTGCGCCGTAATAGCGGCGTTGAGTGTGGCTGGTTTGCCTTCAGATCGCTTTATGTTTGAGGGCTTTTTACCTGCCAAACAACATGCGCGGCAAGGGGTGTTCAAAGCCCTGTTGCGAGAGCGCCGGACCATGATTTTTTACGAAGCGCCCCACCGCATAAAAGACTGCGTGGCCGACGTGCTGGCCGTCATGGGTCCTGAGCGGGTGATCGTTTTGGCCAGAGAAATAACCAAAATGTTTGAGACGGTCAAGCGCCTCCCGGCCGCCGAGATGCTGGAGTTTATAAGCGCAGACAGCAACCAGCAGCGTGGCGAGTGTGTGTTGTTGATTGCGGGCTTTGCGGGTGACGAAGGTCTTCCTGTAGAAGTGATCGAAATATTGGATATATTGCGAGAAGATCTGCCGCTCAAACAGGCGGCGGCGCTGTGCGCGAAAATCAGCGGCATTAAGAAAAACCAGTTATACCAGTATGGAATCGAGCACCCATTATAAATGTCTGTGGAAATAGCGCTTGCGCGGGGGTTAACTACTGGTTATTCTTACAGGTGAGTCGGCCAGACGATCGCTCGGCAGTTCGCTGCAGGGAGGAAAGTCCGGGCTCCGCAGGGCAAGGCGCCAGGTAACTCCTGGGAGGTGCGAGCCTACGGAAAGTGCAACAGAAAATACACCGCCTACGTAGCGCAAGCTGCCGGTAAGGTTGAAATGGTGCGGTAAGAGCGCACCGCGCGACTGGCAACAGTTCGTGGCATGGTAAACCCCGCCTGGAGCAAGGCCAAATAGGAATCCAATGCTGTGGCCCACAGTGGATTCGGGTAGGCTGCTAGAGGTCTGCGGTGACGCAGATCCCAGATGAATGGTCGTCCAAGACAGAACCCGGCTTATCGGCCGACTCACTTTTTATTCCCCTTCTTCGCATAAAAAGCCGTAACTTAATGTAGTGCATTAAGTTGGTGCTCTATCTTTTTGTTTCCTTGAATTAAGCTCCTTAAAGCCCATCCTCGTTAGCGCGTTTTAGCCGCAAGTTACTGACATTTTTAAGAAAAATCCCTCTATTTAGGTCTCGGTCTCGCTTGACACTAGGGCTTGCAAGTTCCTATAGTGTCGTTTAGTGGGTAGAAGTGGTTTTTTGTGGTGTTTTGGGGTTTTTGAAGCGAAGAAGGTGGGTTTTGTGTTCCTAGGTAGTCATGCAATCACAATGGACAGCAAGGGGCGTTTGGCGATTCCAGCCAAAATACGCGATGCCCTTGTGTCTGCTTGCGATGGCCGCTTGGTGATTACTGCCCATACCGAAGAGCGCTGTCTACTGGTTTACCCCGAACCCCAGTGGTTGGATTTGCTGCCCAAGATTGAAGCCTTGCCGAATATCCATCGCAAGGCGCGGCTGGCTCAGCGGCTGTTACTGGGTTATGCCACCCCTTTAGAAATGGATGCCAATGGTCGGGTGCTGCTGCCGCCGCCATTACGCGATTACGCTGACCTTGAAAAGAAACTACTACTAGTGGGTCAGGGTAAAAAATTAGAGCTGTGGAGTGAGTCAGGTTGGTTCGACTGGCTTGGTGCAGCGGGAGAGGGTGACGATATGCCGGACGAGATGTTGTCACTGTCACTATAGAGAGTGAGTCATTTGGAACAGCATTTAACAGTATTGCTAGAGGAGGCCGTTGCAGCGCTGGTAACTGATACCAGTGGACGTTATGTCGACGGTACTTTTGGCCGTGGTGGTCATAGTCGCCAGATACTGGAAAGCTTGAGCGCTGAAGGGCGTTTATTGGGGATCGATAAAGACGCCCAGGCATTTTCTGAAGGTCTTGAGTTAGCACAGGCGGATCAGCGCTTCCGTATTGCACGAGGTTCTTTCGCTGATTTTGCCGAGCTGGCCGCGTCGAGTGGCATGGCTGCGCCGTTTACTGGCGTGCTATTGGATTTGGGCGTTTCATCGCCACAGCTGGACCAGGCGGAGCGCGGCTTTAGTTTTATGCGCGACGGCGATTTAGATATGCGTATGGACGTTGATCGCGGCATGAGTGCCGCGCAGTGGATTGCCGTGGCCGACGAAGCGGAAATTACCAAAGTGCTGCGGGATTACGGCGAGGAGCGGTTTGCTAAACGTATTGCTAGAGCAATTATTGCCGCGCGTGAAGAAGAGCCGATTACGCGGACCTTGCAGTTGGCCAAAATAGTTACTGAGGCTAATCCCGCTTGGGAAAAGCACAAACATCCAGCAACGCGTAGCTTCCAAGCGATACGGATTTTCATCAATGACGAGCTAACAGATTTAGAAAAATTGCTGAGTAAGGTTGTTGATAGTTTGGATGTGGGTGGGCGCTTGGTCGTCATCAGCTTTCACTCATTAGAAGACCGCATAGTGAAGCGTTTTATGCGTCGCCAGGCAGAAGGCGAGCAGGTGCCCGCGTACATACCGGTTACCGAAAGTCAGCGCAATCGCAAGCTGAAGCTCATTGGTAAGGCGGTAAAGGCAAGCGATCATGAAGTCGCCTTGAACCCCCGGTCGCGCAGCGCGGTAATGCGCGTGGCGGAAAAACTCGCGTATGACGAGTGTGCCTAAGGGTGAGTTATGTTGGAAGGAAAGCAGCGCAATAGCATGAGAAATGCGGTGTCGACACCGGCACCGTTGGGTGGCGTGTTAGGCCCAGCCTTGCTCATTCTGGTGGTTTTGTCATGTATTGCGGTGATTCAGAGTTCACATAAAAGCCGAAAATTATTTGGTGAGCTACAGGACTTGCGCCGCGATGCAATGTCACTGGAAGAAGAGTGGGGACGTTTATTGCTAGAGCAGAGTACGTGGGCGTCACCGGATCGCGTGCAAGATGTGGCAATACAAAAATTGAAAATGCAGGCGCCCAAAATGAGGGAAGTCAAAATGGTTCGGGGTTATGGTAAAGCAGGCTAAAGTTCAAATATCGCCCTGGCGCTTCCGAATCGTGGTCGGCAGTCTGCTGCTGCTCGCCTTGTTATTGGCTTGGCGGGCGCTAAGTTTACAGGTCCTGGATGTCGATCGCGGCTACCAATTTCTGCAAGGCCAAGGCAATGCGCGCACCAATCGCACCGAAGTAATCCCTGCTCATCGCGGAATCATTGCCGATCGTAATGGCGAGCCCCTAGCGGTTAGTACCCCCGTTGCCTCTATTTGGGCTAACCCTCAGGAATTGCAGGGTGCAAAAGGTGACTGGGCGCGCTTGGCCGCAGCGCTGGAAATGTCGGCGAGTGAATTGTCGCGGCGGGTAGAGCGTTATCGCGACAGCCAGTTTATGTATTTACGCCGTCACGTTGCACCTGCGGCAGCACAAAGCCTTATGCAAATGAAAATTCCCGGTGTGTATTTGCAGCGGGAGTATCGCCGTTTTTATCCGGCGGGCGAGGTAACCGCGCATTTGCTGGGCTTTACCGATATCGACGATCGTGGCCAGGAGGGGCTCGAACTAACCTACGACGAATGGCTTAACGGAACCCCTGGGCGCAAGCGGGTGCTGAAGGATTTGTACGGCAATATTATCAGGGAGATCGACGCCGGGGAGGCGGCCAGCCCCGGCAAAGATGTCCAACTGAGTATTGATCTGCGTTTGCAGTACCTCGCTTACCGCGAATTAAAAGCAGCAATAAACCGAACCGGCGCTAAAGCCGGTTCGATCGTTATTATCGACAGTGAAACAGGCGAAGTTTTGGCGCTGGTTAACCAGCCTTCGTTTAACCCCAATAATCGCAGCCAGTTAAGTCCTGACGCGCTGCGCAACCGCGCTGTTATCGATATGTTTGAACCGGGCTCCACCGTGAAGCCGTTGACTATGGTGGCAGCTCTGGAAAGTGGTAAGTATCAGCCCGACACCACCATCAATACTAATCCTGGGTATATCAAGGTTGGGCGGAAAGTTTTAGAAGATCACCGTAACTACGGCGTGCTTACCGTGGCAGAGGTATTGAAAAAATCTAGCCAGGTCGGTACCACCAAAATTGCGCTCTCTCTTGATGAGCATGACGTCTGGGGTGTGTTTGATCGCTTTGGTTTGGGGCGCAGCACTAGCTCAGGGTTTCCTGGCGAAAGCAACGGCATGCTGCCGAACCGGCCCAATTGGCGTGCAATTGAGCGCGCCACGTTTGCCTTTGGCTACGGCATTACTGTTACCAATTTACAATTGGCCCAAGCTTATTCGGTATTTGCTAATCGCGGTGTTTTTCAGCAAGTATCTTTGCTGAAGCGCACCGAAAAGCCAGCTCAGCAGCAAGTTATTTCAGCAAAAATTGCGCGCCAGATTGTCGATATGCTGGAAGAAGTGACTGAGCTGGGTGGTACGGCTACGCGGGCCCAGGTAGACGCGTATCGCATTGCCGGTAAAACCGGAACGTCACACAAGGCGATTGCTGGCGGCTATGCCGAAGACCGCTATTTTGCCATTTTTGCCGGTGTGGCGCCGGCCAGTAATCCCAGAATTGTGGCGGTAGTGACCATTGATGAACCTAAGGGTGATTATTATGGCGGATTGGTTGCTGCGCCCGTTTTTTCAAAAGTGGTATCTGATGCCCTGCGCTTGTTGAATATCGCGCCGGACAATATCGAGGCAGCCGAGCCTAAACCCAAAACCAAGGGAGATGCGGCAGCGTGATGGTAGACCAGCAGAACTACACATTACCGAGGTTGTTAGGCGATTTACTACCTGACTTAAGTCAGGAAATTGCCGCCTTGCCCGTTACCGGTTTGGCCATAGATAGTCGCAAGGTTCAAGCTGGCGATGTCTTTTTGGCGATAAAGGGGCACGAGGTTGATGGGCGTGATTATATTCACGATGCGATTACTGCGGGTGCCGTTGCCGTCATCGCTGACGCGCCCTTCGATGCTGCGCAATGGTCGCTGCCGGTGGTCGTCATTGAACATCTAGAAGCGCATATTAGCGAAATTGCCGGGCGCTTTTACGATTTGCCATCTCGGCAGCTGCAGCTTATCGGGATTACCGGTACCAATGGAAAGACATCTTGTGCATGGATGGTGGCGCAATTACTGGAAGCCATTGGTCAACCGTGTGGGCTAATTGGCACTCTTGGTAATGGTCGCTTTGGTCGCCTTAATAGTGGCAATAACACCACTCCTGATGCAGTCTCAGTGCAGGCTCTGCTTAGCGAATGGCGAGATGGCGGAGCAAATTGGGCAGCGATGGAAGTGTCGTCTCACGGCTTGGCTCAACACCGGGTGGCCGCATTGAATTTTGCTGCCGCAGTATTCACGAATCTTAGCCAAGACCATCTTGACTATCACGGTTCTATGGAGGCTTACGGCGCCGTAAAAGCGCGCTTATTGAATTGGCCTAATCTGCCGTTGGCCGTTATTAATCGAGACGATGAATTTGGTCGCAAGCTTATGGCTGAGTCCACCGCCGCGCAATTAATTGATTTTAGTATTGTTGATCCCCAGGCCAAGGTTTACGCCCAAGACGCACGTTGTGACATGCGGGGCATCGAGGCTCACATCAGCAGTCCGTGGGGCAATTTTCAATTGCAGTCGCCCTTGCTTGGCGAATTTAATTTGCAGAACTTGGTGGCGGCAACAGCCGTTTTACTGGGCTTGGGCGTTACTGTCGATGCAATCGCAGAGGCGATACCCAAATTAAAACCCGTTCCAGGCCGTATGGAATGCCTGCGCTCTGCAGATGGCGTGTTGGCGGTTATTGATTACGCGCATACACCAGATGCATTAGAGAAAGTGCTCAAAGCCTTGCGGCCAATTACCGCCGGTAAATTGCGTTGCGTAATGGGCTGTGGTGGCGACCGAGATCGTAGTAAGCGACCGTTAATGGGATCAATAGCAGAAAGCTTTTCCGATGCGGTGGTGGTGACCAACGACAATCCCCGCTCGGAGTCGGCGACGGCTATCATCGCGGACATTTGTGCGGGTATGCGCAGCGCGCCAGTGGTGATTTCCGAACGCGATTCCGCAATCGCGACAGCAATCGCCGCGGCTGAGCCTGGCGATGTTGTGTTAGTTGCCGGCAAAGGCCACGAAGAATATCAAGAGATCGCTGGGCGTCGTTTGCCCTTTAGTGATATTCAGTGCGCGCGACTGGCACTGGCAGCGAGGCCGAGCTTATGATCGGCACATTAAATTTGCAGACCATTGCGGCCGCTACTGGTGGCGTACTCACGGGTACAGATATCTCCGTTGATCGGATTTGTACTGACAGCCGCAAAGTCCAGGCTGGTGATCTATTCGTTGCCTTAAGTGGCGATAATTTTGATGGTAATCAATTTGTTGGCGTAGCGAAGGACGCTGGTGCCGTTGCCAGCGTTGTTAGCGAGGCAACGGATCTTCTGCCTAATATAAGGGTCTCAGATACCCGTCGTGCGCTGGGCTTGATTGCTCGCGAAAATCGTCGTCGTTTTACTGGTCCACTTGTTGCCATTACCGGCAGTAGCGGAAAAACCAGTACTAAAGAAATGTTGGCTGCAATTTTTGCTCAGTGTGGTGAGGTTTATGCCACAGTCGGCAATTTAAATAACGAGATCGGTGTGCCGCTTAGTCTGCTGGCGATCTCTGCGCAACACCGGTTTGCGGTGATTGAAATGGGCGCCGCAAAACGAGGTGATATCCACTACCTCTGCGAATTTGCTGAACCTACTATTGCGGTGCTGACCAATGCTCAGCACGCGCATATTGAAGGTTTTGGTTCGCTGGCGGCAGTGGCTGAAACCAAGGGCGGGATATTTCGCGGTTTAGCGAAAGGCGGCCTCGCCATTATCAACGCTGATGATGCTCACTGTTCACTGTGGCAGTCCTATGCCAGCCATGTGCAGCAGCGCCTATTCAGCCTGGTACGGGAGGATGTCGATGTGTTTGCGCGTGATATTGATCTGAGTGAGCCGGGCAAAGTTCGTTTTGAGTTGGTCAGTTTTGCCGGCAGTGCCAAGGTGTGCATGCCCCTGTCGGGTCGGCATATGGTGGCCAATGCCTTGGCGGCCGCCGCAGCGGCGCTTTCGGCAGGTGCAAGCTTAGGTGAGGTGGTTAGTGGCCTAGAGTCGGTGCGCGGTGTAAGTGGTCGTCTGCTGCGCCGTAATGTCGCCGGAATTGAACTGATTGATGATAGTTACAACGCGAACCCGGGTTCAGTGCGAGCGGCAATTGAAGTGCTGGCATCGAGTCACGGCCGCAAAGTTCTCGCCCTTGGGCATATGGCGGAGTTGGGTGCGGAGGCTGCTCAGCAGCATCGAGAAATAGCGGCTTATGCCAGAGAAAATCGACTTGATGCGGTTTTCTTTACGGGGGAATACGCCAGTATGATGGCGACTGAATTTGGTCGCAATGCATACGCCTTTGACAATAAGCCGGATTTAATCGCGGCATTAAAAAATTATTTAGAAGCAGGGGATACGGTTTTGGTTAAGGGTTCGCGCAGTGCGGAAATGGACGTGGTTGTCGACGTATTGACGACCGATTTAGTACAGAGGGGCAACTGATATGTTGCTGCTACTTGCTGAATATTTAACTCAATACGTTAGCGCATTTGCGGTTTTCCAGTACTTGAGTATTCGCGGCATACTTGGGGTGTTAACGGCGCTGGCCATCTCTTTAATGATCGGCCCAGTGATGATTCGCAAACTTAATTTTCATCAAATAGGTCAATCTGTTCGCGATGACGGTCCGCAGTCGCACCTCAGTAAGTCCGGCACACCCACAATGGGCGGCGCTTTGATATTGGTTGCGATTTTTATTAGCACCTTGTTGTGGTCCGATCTGAAGAACCATTATGTGTGGACCGTATTGATTGTTACTGCGATTTTTGGCGCGGTGGGCTGGGTAGATGATTACCGTAAGGTGATAGAGCGCAACCCCCGCGGTTTACCCGCGCGCTGGAAGTACTTTTGGCAAAGTGTGGCCGGATTAGGCGCCGCAATATACTTATATATGACTGCAGACAGCGCCGTAAGCACGCAGTTGTTCTTGCCGTTTTTGAAAAACGTTAGCTGGCAAATGGGCCCGCTGTTTATTCTGCTGACTTATTTTGTGATTGTCGGTGCCAGCAACGCGGTGAATTTAACAGATGGTCTTGATGGCTTAGCGATTTTGCCAACGGTCATGGTTGGTGCGGCGCTCGGTTTGATTGCCTACCTTACTGGGAACGTAAAATTTGCCGAGTATTTGCATATTCCCTACGTGGCGGGTGCGGGTGAACTCATTGTTATTTGTGGTGCCCTAGCGGGCGCTGGTCTCGGTTTTCTATGGTTTAACACCTATCCGGCGCAAGTGTTTATGGGCGATGTCGGTGCCTTGGCCCTGGGCGCAACGCTGGGAACCATTGCCGTGATTACTCGGCACGAAATTGTATTTTTTATTATGGGCGGCATTTTTGTGCTGGAAACCGTGTCGGTTATTTTGCAAGTTGCGTCTTTTAAATTAACCGGCCGCCGAATTTTCCGTATGGCGCCGATCCACCATCATTTTGAATTGAAAGGTTGGCCAGAACCACGGGTTATTGTGCGGTTTTGGATTATTACGGTAATGCTGGTGCTATTTGGCCTAGCGACATTAAAACTACGCTAAGAAAACGGGAGCTATACATAAGGTGAGTTTGATCGCATCCGACAATAGGCGGGTCATTATCGGTGTAGGTAAAACCGGGCTTTCGATCGCACGTTATTTTACCCGCCGTGGTCTGTCTTTTGCGATTGCCGACAGCCGCGATGCGCCGCCGGAGCTCGAGTTGTTTCGCGCGGAGTTTCCCGATGTAACGCCAATTCTTGGGGCGTTCACCACCGATCAATTCTTGTCGGCAACCGAGCTTGTGATTAGCCCGGGCGTTTCTTTGGCAGAGCCAGCAATTGCGGCGGCGAAAGCCGCTGGCGTGGCAATTACGGGCGATATTGAGTGGTTCTGTCGCGAGGCCAAGGCGCCGATCGTCGCCATTACCGGTTCTAACGGCAAAAGTACCGTGACCACACTCGTGGCGGAAATGGCCGTTAATGCCGGATGGCGCTGTGCGGTAGGCGGTAATCTTGGCACGCCTGCGCTGGAGTTATTGGACGACCGAGCCGAGCTTTATGTGCTGGAGTTATCGTCATTCCAATTAGAGCGCTGCGCATTTATCGGCGCCGAAGTGGCAACAGTACTGAATGTCAGTGAAGATCATTTAGATCATCACGGCAGCATGATTGCCTACCATCAAGCCAAGCACCGTATATTTCGCGATTGTAAAAAAGTCGTTATCAATCGTGACGACGCACTGAGTACGCCGCTGGTTCCCGATGCGGTTGAAAAATGGAACTTTGGTTTAGGGCGTTCTGATTTTCGCGCCTTTGGCCTTATGGACGAAGACGGCGAGCAATACCTGGCGTTGGCGAGGGAAGCGTTGCTGCCGGTGTCGGCGCTTAAAATTGCGGGCAGCCACAATATTAGCAATGCCATGGCGGCGCTGGCCTTGGGCGCGGCGGCGGGCCTGCCTATGAGCGCGATGCTCAGTACACTTACTGAATTTAAGGGTTTGTCTCATCGCTGTCAGTTTGTTGCGCAGTGGCAGGGCTTGCGATTTTATAACGACTCTAAGGGCACCAATGTTGGCGCGGCAGTGTCTGCGCTACGGGGATTAAGCGGCGCAGGCAAGCTTGTGTTAATTGCTGGCGGCGTCGGCAAAGGGGCAGATTTTAAGCCACTGATTGACACCCTGCTGAGTGTGGGGCGGGCAGTGGTCTTTATTGGCGAGGCTGGCCCCGCGATGAACGCGCTGCTCGATGGTCGCTTGCCTAGCCAAATATGTTCAGATATGCCCGCCGCAGTTCGCGCGGCAGCGGCCTATGCAGAGTCCGGTGATGTGGTGTTGCTATCACCAGCGTGCGCGAGCTTTGACATGTTTCGCAATTACGAACATCGCGGTGCGGTTTTCGCTGAGTCGGTACTGGCGCTGACCGGAGGTCTGCAATGAGCGCTTACCTTCAGCTGCGTTGGGAAGAATTGGGCCGATTTGATCGGCATTTACAATTGTTGCTGCTGGCGCTATTGGCGATTGGTTTTGTTGCCATGACCTCGGCGTCGGTGGAGCATGCGGCGAGTCGGTATGACGACGCATTCTTTTTTGCAAAGCGCTATTTTTTCCATTTTAGTTTGGCATTTGGCCTTAGCGTGGTCATGTATTTGACACCGGTCGATCTCTGGGAACGCACAGGCTGGCTTTGGTTATTGTTAGGTTTTGTCTTGCTAGCGCTGGTGCTGATTCCCGGTGTAGGCAAAGAAGTTAACGGCAGTCGTCGGTGGTTGGGCGTCGGGCCGTTAACCTTGCAAGCATCTGAGTTTGTAAAGCTGTGTGTCATTTTTTATCTGGCCGGATATTTGGTGCGGCGTCGCGACGAAGTGCGCCAGAGCTGGTCCGGTTTTGTAAAACCCATGGCGTTACTATTTGCGGTGACCTTACTGCTCATGCTCGAACCGGATTTCGGCGCAACTGTTGTTACTGCGGGCACGGCTTTTGTGATGATTTTTTTGGGCGGCGTAAAACTCGGTCAATTCTTGCTGGTTATTTTGAGCTGTGTCGCGGGTGCGGTGGCCATGGTCATCTTTGAACCTTATCGCATGAAGCGCCTAACCGCATTCACCGACCCCTGGGCAGATCAATTCAATACCGGTTATCAGCTCACTCAGTCGCTTATCGCCTTTGGTCGTGGGCAAATAAGCGGCGTTGGTCTGGGTAATAGTGTCCAGAAATTATTTTATTTGCCCGAGGCGCACACCGACTTTGTGTACGCCATTTTTGCGGAAGAGTTCGGGATCATTGGCAGCTTGTTGGTGTTGGCGTTGTTCGCCGGATTAATTGGCAGAATTTTATTTATTGGGCGTTATGCAGAAATGATGGGCAAGCAATTTCACGCGTTTGTTGCCTATGGCATTGCGGTCATGATTAGCGGGCAGGCCTTTATCAATATGGGTGTAAATACCGGCTTGTTGCCAACGAAGGGCTTAACATTGCCATTTTTTAGTTACGGCGGTAGTAGCTTAATTGTGTGTATGGCGATGGTGTCTCTGGTGGCGCGAATCGAACTGGAATGTCGGAGGCAAGATGGCCGCTGAACAGACCGTACTAATGATGGCCGGTGGCACCGGCGGGCATGTGTTCCCCGCATTGGCGGTTGCTTCTGCGCTGGCCGAACGCAATGTCAACGTGCATTGGCTAGGCACTGCAGCAGGTATTGAAGCGCGCTTGGTACCTGCTGCAGGTCTGCCGTTGCACTGTTTAAACATGGCGGGCGTGCGGGGTAAGAATCCCTTGTTTCGCTTGCTGGCAATTGCCAAGGCCATGCTCGCGGTTGTGCAGAGCATGCGCTTAATTATGAAATTAAAGCCCTTCTGCGTGGTGGGTATGGGTGGCTATGCCTCTGGCCCTGGTGGCTTGGCAGCTAAGTTGCTGGGCGTGCCGGTGTTGATTCAGGAACAAAACGCAGTGGCGGGCACAACCAACCGATTATTGGCAAAAATTGCCCGGCTTTGCCTGACTGGTTACCCCATTGCCTTGGGCGGTGAGCGCAATCGCTATATTGGCAACCCAGTACGTCGCGAAATTGCCGAGCTTGCGCCGCCAGCGGCTCGCTGGGCAGAGCGCAGCGACAATTTGCGGGTGTTAGTTTTGGGCGGCAGTTTAGGTGCTAAGCCTATAAATGATGTGGTGCTGGCGACGTGGCAAAAACTTAGCGAGGCGCAGCGGCCGACCTTATGGCATCAGACTGGCCGCGCTCACGAAGAACAAGTGCAGCAGGCGTATCAGAACGCGGGAATAGCGGCGCGCGCCGAAGCGTTTATTGAAGATATGGCAGCCGCTTATAGCTGGGCCGATGTGGTTATTTGTCGCGCTGGTGCATTGACGGTAGCCGAACTCGCGGCGGCGGGCGTGCCAGCGCTGTTAGTGCCGTTGCCCCATGCCATTGACGATCATCAGCGCGCCAATGCGCAGTGGTTTGTGGATGGCGGCGCCGGTGAAATTATTGATCAGTCAGTTTTTAATGCTGATGTTTTATGTAAATGGTTGGAAAGCGATAGTGCGAATCGGGAGTCATTGTTGAATAGCGCCGAGGCCGCAAGACGGCTTGCAAAAATAGATGCCGCTGACGTTGCCGCAAATTATTGTATGGAGTTTGCCAATGAGTCCTAAGCATCCCTTTGTGGTTCCAGAAATGCGCAGAGTCAAACGCATACATTTCGTTGGTATTGGCGGTGCCGGAATGTGCGGTATTGCTGAAGTGCTATTGAACTTGGGTTATGTGATTTCAGGTTCTGATCTAAAGGCCTCACCCAGTACTGCGCGGTTGCAGCAATTAGGCGCGCGAGTTGCCTTTGGCCATCGCGGCGAGAATATTGGCGACTCCGATGTGGTCGTAGTGTCTAGCGCGGTTAATGAAAGTAATCCGGAAGTGGCCGCCGCCCGCCAATTGCGAGTGCCTATTGTGCGTCGCGCTGAAATGCTGGCTGAGCTAATGCGCTATCGTCACGGCATTGCAGTGGCTGGCACTCATGGTAAAACCACGACGACCAGTTTGATTACCGCTATTTTTGCCGAGGCGGGTCTCGATCCTACCTTTGTTATCGGCGGTCTGGTTAACAGCGCTGGCACCAATGCAGCATTAGGTGAGAGCCGCTACTTGGTCGCAGAGGCCGACGAGAGCGATGCTTCCTTCTTACATTTGCAGCCCATGGTGTCGGTGATTACCAATATTGAAGCCGATCATATGGCGACCTATGACGGTGACTTTAGCAAGCTGAAACGTACCTTTATCGAGTTTCTGCACAACTTGCCGTTTTACGGCATGGCGGTGGTCTGTGTGGATGATCCAGTGGTGCGCGACATTATGCCGGACATAGCGCGTCCGACATTGACCTACGGCTTTAGTGAAGACGCGGATTTTCGTATTCATTCTCTGCAAAAGCTGGGTATGCAGAGCCGCTTTAATGTAGTGCGGCCAGATGGCAGTGATATTGAGCTGAGTATTCAGCAGCCCGGTGTGCATAACGTACTTAATGCGACGGCAGCTGTGGCGGTGGCCACCGATGAAGGCTTGCCGGTAGAAGCTATTTGCAATGGCATTGCCAATTTTCAGGGTGTCGGTCGTCGCTTTCAACGTTACGGCGAACTGCCCTTGGCCGATGGCGAATTTATGTTGGTGGATGACTACGGTCACCATCCGACAGAAGTGGCCGCAACCATATCGGCGGCGCGCCAAGCGTGGCCAGATCGCCGCCTAGTGATGCTGTATCAGCCTCATCGCTACAGTCGTACCAAAGATTTATACGAGGATTTTGTTCGGGTGTTGTCTACCGTCGACAGCCTGTTGCTGTTGGATGTGTATTCGGCTGGCGAAGAGCCGGTGCCGGGCGCCGACAGTCGCAGCCTGTGTCGGAGTATTCGTTTGCAGGGCAATTTAGAGCCGGTATTTGTTGAAAATACTGAGGCCGCTTTTGAAATATTAAAACCCCGTATTCGCCCCGGTGATGTTTTGCTCACTCAAGGCGCGGGCAATATCGGCGCAGTGGCGTTGCAATTAGCTAATCAGGATTGGGTGTAGGTCGCGGCAATGAGTGACATGACGGTAGCAAACATAAATCAGGCGATTGGCGGCAAGCTAGCGGTACTGTTGGGCGGCCGCTCGGCGGAGCGTGCAATTTCCCTGAAAAGCGGTGCGGCAGTGATGGCGGCATTTGAGCGTCAAGGCATTGTGGTTGAAGGCATTGATGTGGCGGATACCGATTGGATGCAGCGTCTCAATGGCGAGTTTCGTCAGGTGTTTATTGCACTACATGGCCCTGGCGGCGAAGACGGCACCGTGCAAGGCGCACTGGAATGCATGGGCATTGGCTATACCGGCAGCGGTGTGATGGCCTCGGCACTGGCGATGGACAAATTCCGTTGCAAGCTGCTGTGGTTGGGCTTGGGCTTGTCGACTCCGCGCTTTGCGGAGTTAACGGCGAATAGCGATTGGCAGGGCATTATTGATGCTTTAGGTCCGGTCATTGTTAAACCTGCGTGCGAAGGGTCGAGTATTGGTATGGCTCGCGCGCAGAGTGCGGCAGAGTTGGCTGACGCGTGGCAAAACGCCCAGGCCTATGGCCGGGTGTTCGCAGAGCAGTGGATTAGCGGTAGCGAATACACGGTTGCGATATTAAATGGCAAGGCCTTGCCCGCCATTAAATTGGAAACCGATGCCGCGTTTTACGATTTTAACGCCAAGTATATTTCTGATGAGACCCGCTATTTATGCCCCTGTGGCTTGAGTGCTGAGGAAGAACAAGAACTGAGCGAATTGGCATTGGCGGCGTTTACTAGTCTGGGCTGTGCGGGTTGGGGGCGGGTTGATGTTATGCGCGACGCGGCGGGTAAATTCTACTTATTAGAAGTAAACACCGTGCCGGGCATGACCGACCACAGTTTGGTGCCGATGGCGGCCAAGCAAGCAGGGCTGGATTTTGAACATTTGGTAGTAGAAATTTTGGCGGGCAGTATCAAGGCGGATTCTAACTGAGATGCAACTACTGAGCGGCAAGCAAAATCGTCTCAAGTCGCGCAAATCGGCGGCCCCAAAAGGGCCGCAGGTGCAGCGCGAATGGGGGCGTATTTTGAACCGTTTGGTATTAATCGCGGTTGTCATCGCATTTGTTTATGGCGTTGAGCAATTAGGACGCCAGTTGGATGCCATACCCGTCGATCGCGTGGTGTTTGCTGGTGATTTACAGCACGTTAGTCGCGATGTTTTGGTGGACCGCGTGACCGGCCATTTGGCTGTGGGTTATGTCGGCTTGGATCTGGAGGCGATCCAAAGTGAATTAGAGCAAGAGCCCTGGGTATATCGGGCGATTGTAGAGCGGGTTTGGCCTCGGGAATTGAAAATTACCATCGTTGAAGAGGCGCCAATTGCTGCCTGGGGCAACGGTGGATTGCTAAATCATCGCGGCAAAATATTTTTGCCTGCCAAGGGCGTGGCCGACGACGCCGGTTTGCCGCTGCTGAGTGGGCCTGATGGCAGCGCCATAGAAATAATGCGCCAGTACCGCTTGATGAGTCAGTTGCTTGGTGATGAAGAATTAATTTTACAGCGCCTTGAAATGAATGATCGCGGCGCTTGGACAGCGACCTTAAATGGCGGCGCGGTATTGGTATTGGGCCGCTACGAGCCGCTGGAGAAGCTGCGACGCTTTATGTGGGTGTATCGCCATCAATTGGCGGCGGATTTTGATCGCGTTAAGCGTGTGGACACACGTTATATCAATGGTCTAGCGGTGGCGTGGGATGAAACAAAAGGTGCAAAAGGTAATGGCTAAGGAAATTGCTCTGGCAATGGAGTTGCCGCAGCACAACAGATCGCAAACTTGGGAGAAGCAAAGCAATGGCTAGTTCACACGCAAGCCGGATGATTGTCGGCCTTGATATCGGCACCTCGAAAGTGGTGGCTATCGTTGGCTCGAGCAACGAAGACGGCAAGCTGGAAATTATAGGCATTGGCTCGCACCCGTCTCGCGGTCTGAAGAAAGGGGTGGTGGTCAATATAGAGTCGACCGTGCACTCCATTCAGCGCGCGATAGAAGAAGCTGAGTTGATGGCGGGCTGCGAGATCCACAGCGTATATGTGGGTATTGCCGGCAATCACATTCGCAGCCTCAACTCCCACGGTATTGTCGCAATACGCGACCGTGAAGTATTTCAGTTGGATTTAGATCGGGTTATCGACGCCGCGCAAGCGGTCGCGATACCGGCTGACCAAAAAGTACTGCACATTTTGCCCCAAGAATTTGTGATCGATGAGCAAGAGGGGATTAAGGAGCCGCTGGGCATGTCTGGCGTGCGTTTAGAGGCTAAGGTGCACTTAGTGACCTGCGCCGTAAATGCAGTGCAGAACATCGAGAAATGCATTCGTCGCTGCGGCCTCGAAGTCGAAGACGTTATTTTGGAGCAACTGGCCTCAAGCTACGCGGTATTGACTGAAGACGAGAAAGAACTGGGTGTATGTATGGTGGATATCGGCGGTGGAACCACCGATATCGCGATCTTTACCGACGGCGCTATTCGCCACACTGGCGTGATCCCGATTGCGGGCGATCAGGTCACCAATGATATTGCCATGGCGCTGCGCACGCCAACCCAGTACGCGGAAGAGATCAAAATTAAATACGCCTGCGCGCTGACTCAGCTTGCGGGCGAAGGCGAAATGATTAAGGTGCCGAGTGTTGGCGAGCGCGCCCCGCGGGAATTGTCTCGCCAGGCACTGGCTGAAGTGGTGGAGCCTCGCTACGACGAGCTATTCACCCTAATCCAAGCTGAACTGCGCCGCAGTGGTTACGAAGACTTGTGCGCGGCAGGCATTGTGCTGACCGGCGGCACCTCGAAGATGGAAGGTGTTGTTGAATTAGCAGAAGAAATTTTTCATATGCCGGTGCGAATCGGTGTACCTCAGGATGCGCGAGGTTTAACCGACATCGTGCGCAATCCAATTTATTCAACCGGCGTGGGCTTGCTGCATTACGGCATCAAGCATCAGTCCGAGCACGGTGGCCGTGGGCGAGTTAAGCGCAACGGCTTCTTGGCCAGCTTGAAACAGTGGGTTCAAAACAATTTTTAAGGTGTAAGGCGGCCGTGCCGGCAGCACGGTCAAATATGCAAAAGGGAGAAAACCAATGTTCGAACTAGTAGATAACGTTCCTCAGAACGCAGTAATTAAAGTGGTGGGTGTCGGTGGCGGCGGCGGTAACGCTGTTAAGCACATGATTGCCTGTAATGTTGATGGTGTTGATTTTATCTGCGCCAATACTGACGCTCAGGCGCTGACCAATGTCGCGTCTAAGACAGTATTGCAGCTGGGCACCACTATTACCAAGGGCTTGGGCGCAGGCGCTAACCCTGAAATTGGTCGCCAGTCGGCAATGGAAGATCGCGACCGCATTGCTGAAGCACTGCAGGGTGCCGATATGGTGTTCATCACCGCCGGTATGGGCGGCGGCACCGGTACGGGCGCCGCGCCAGTTGTTGCGCAGGTTGCCAAAGAACTGGGTATTTTAACCGTAGCCGTAGTCACCAAGCCTTTCCCTTTTGAGGGTAAAAAGCGTATGGCTGTGGCGCTAGAGGGTATGAAAGAGCTGCGTCAGCATGTCGACTCACTGATCACCATCCCCAATGAAAAGTTGCTACCTGTCTTGGGTAAAAACACCAGTTTACTCGATGCCTTTAAAGCGGCTAACGATGTATTGTTAGGTGCAGTACAGGGTATTGCCGATCTGATTATTCGTCCGGGTATGATAAACGTCGATTTCGCCGACGTACGTACCGTGATGTCAGAGATGGGCATGGCGATGATGGGCAGTGGTGTGGCTACCGGTGAAAACCGCGCTCGCGAAGCTGCAGAGGCCGCAATTCGCAGCCCCCTCCTTGAAGATGTGAATTTGCAAGGGGCGCGCGGGATTTTGGTTAATATTACCGCAGGTCTGGATCTGTCCCTAGGCGAGTTTAACGATGTCGGGGATACTATCGAGGAATTCGCTTCCGAGAACGCAACAGTCGTTGTCGGAACGGTAATTGACCCCGATATGGTAGACGAATTGCGCGTAACAGTGGTTGCCACCGGCCTAGATGGTATTGGTGCAGATATACCGCTGAAGGTTGTTGAATCACGGCCCATAGAGCCGCGTTCCAATGATTACCGCAAGCTCGATCGGCCAACTGTTATGCGCAACAACCAGCAAGCGGCCGTTGCGCGAGAAGTGGCGCCGGCGCCAATGGCAGATAAAGATATGGAATATTTGGATATTCCTGCGTTTCTGCGGCGTCAGGCTGATTAATTAGTAGTAGCCGGTACAGCATGGGCATGTGTCAGTAGTTAGCTGGCACAAAGACAAGTACGCCCTTGTAAATGTAGCCGTCCGGCCCATAGAGTGAGTGTGAACATGATTAAACAACGTACCTTGCGCAACACTATCCGTGCTACGGGCATTGGTTTGCATACAGGGGAAAAGGTCTACCTGACGCTGAAGCCAGCGCCAGCGGATACCGGTGTGATTTTCCGACGCACCGATTTGAACCCCGTTGTTGAAATCCACGCTCGCGCGGAAAATGTGGGTGATACCACCTTGTCGACCACGCTGATGAATGGCGATGTGAGGGTATCAACGGTTGAGCATTTATTGTCGGCGATGGCAGGCTTGGGTATCGATAATGCCTATGTTGAAGTCAGCTCATCGGAAGTGCCGATTATGGATGGCAGCGCCGGTCCGTTTGTTTTTCTTATTCAGTCTGCCGGGATTGAAGAACAAAATGCACCGAAAAAGTTCATCCGTATTAAGCGTCCGGTGACGGTAAAAGATGGTGATAAAGTCGCGAGTTTCCTCCCTTTTGACGGCTTTAAAGTGTCTTTTACCATCGACTTTGACCACCCGGTTTTTAAAGACCGGGTTGGCCATGCCGAACTCGATTTTTCTAGCACCTCTTTTGTAAAAGAAGTAAGTCGTGCCCGGACCTTTGGGTTTATGCACGAGATCGAATACCTGCGCTCCAAGGGCTTGGCTCAGGGCGGCAGTGTCGACAATGCGATTGTGGTTGATGAATATCGTATTCTTAACGAGGAAGGTCTTCGTTATGAGGATGAGTTTGTTAAGCACAAGGTGCTCGACGCGATTGGCGATTTGTATTTGCTGGGCACTAGCTTGATTGGCGAGTTCAAAGCCTTTAAGTCTGGTCACGGTCTGAACAATGCGTCCTTGCGGACCTTGATTAAAGACACTGACGCGTGGGAATGGGTAACGTTTGACGATGCCGCTGACGCGCCAATTAATTATGCTGCTGCTGTAGCGGCAGTCTGATTATCTCTTCCTGCCATGCTTGGCCGAGATTCGTCTAAGCATGGTAATATCCCCCTATCTATGCGATATTGCGCCTCGGTGTTACGGTATTGCCCACGTCTTGCCATTAGGTAAAAGTACGGCATTTTCGGGATCATTCTCCACAGTGATTACCCCGCCGTCATCAGAATTTCATTCGTACAATGTAGCTTGGTGCGGCTTTAGAGCCTTCATTGATTAGGGACTTTTGCTCCCGGGAACAGTAACGAATTAATCATGATTAGAGCAGTAGTTAAAAAAGTCTTTGGCAGTAAAAACGATCGCGAATTAAAGCGCATGCGCAAAGTCGCGAGCAAGATCAACAGTCTGGAAGAGGCGATGACGGCGCTCGACGATGCCGCCCTCAGCGCCAAAACTGGGGAGTTTCGCGAGCGAATTGCGGCGGGAGAAAGCCTCGATCAGCTGCTGCCCGAAGCTTTTGCGGTGTGCCGCGAGGCCAGTCGCCGTGTAATGGGCATGCGCCATTTTGACGTGCAGCTCATCGGTGGTATTAGCCTGCACGAGGGCACCATTGCCGAGATGCGCACCGGTGAAGGTAAAACCCTCGTTGCAACCTTGGCAGTGTATTTAAACGCACTGCCTGGCAAAGGCGTGTTTGTGGTAACCGTTAACGACTATTTGGCGTCGCGAGACGCTAATTGGATGCGTCCGCTGTATGAGTTTCTCGGTCTGAGCGTGGGTGTTATCCGCTCTGGGCAAGATCCCGAAGAGAAGCGCGCAGCGTATTTGTCTGACATCACTTACGGCACCAATAACGAGTTTGGCTTTGACTATCTGCGCGACAATATGGCCTTCGCCATTGAAGATCGCTACCAGCGCAGTCTGAATTTCGCCATTATCGATGAAGTTGACTCTATACTCATCGATGAAGCGCGTACGCCGCTGGTTATCTCTGGTCCTGCGGAAGATAGCTCTAAGCTCTATAAACAAATTAATATGTTTATCCCTTCGCTTAAACAAGCTGAAGTAGATGACGCTGGCCAGCCCATAGAAAGTGATGACAGCGAGCCGGTAATCGCTGATCAAGGTCACTACACTGTTGATGAAAAAATGCGTCAGGTCGAACTGACCGAAGAGGGGCATCAGCAGGTAGAAGACATGCTTATTCAGGCGGGCTTGCTGACTGAGGGCGACAGCCTATACTCCGCCAGCAACCTTAACCTGCTGCATCACGTCAATTCTGCGCTGCGTGCCCACGTTTTATTCCATAACAATGTCGAATATATTGTTCAGAATGACCAAGTCGTCTTAATAGATGAGCACACTGGCCGGACCATGGCGGGTCGGCGTCTGTCAGAAGGCTTGCATCAGGCCATCGAAGCCAAAGAAGGCGTGACGGTTCAGGCCGAAAGCCAAACCTTGGCATCAACCACCTTCCAGAACTATTTCCGTCAGTTTGAAAAATTGGCAGGCATGACCGGCACCGCCGATACCGAGGCCTTTGAATTCCGTCAGATCTACGGTTTAGACGTGGTCGTTATTCCGACCAATAAGCCTAGCGCTCGCCGCGATGCCAATGACTTGGTATATCTGACCAAGGAAGAGAAGTACGACGCGATAGTTGAAGACGTTAAAACCATTATGGAAAGTGGCGCGCCGATACTGGTGGGTACTGCCTCGATTGAAACCTCGGAGGAAATGTCTTCACGTTTCAAGGCCGCTGGCATTCCTCATAAAGTACTCAACGCCAAATACCACGAGCAAGAAGCCGAAATTATTGCCCAGGCCGGTAGCCCCGGTGTGGTGACCATCGCTACTAATATGGCGGGTCGGGGTACCGATATCGTGCTTGGTGGTAATGTCGACGTTGAAATTGCCAAACATGAAAATCCGTCGGAAGCGCTGATCAACGAGCTGCGCGAAGCGTGGAAAGTACGTCATGAAA
Source organism: Zhongshania aliphaticivorans (assembly GCF_001586255.1). Taxonomy (NCBI): domain Bacteria; kingdom Pseudomonadati; phylum Pseudomonadota; class Gammaproteobacteria; order Cellvibrionales; family Spongiibacteraceae; genus Zhongshania; species Zhongshania aliphaticivorans. The sequence continues at coordinate 3,284,921 of NZ_CP014544.1, read as the reverse complement.
CAGTAATGCAAGCCGGTGGCTTACATATTGTGGGTACTGAGCGCCATGAGTCGCGCCGTATCGACAATCAGCTGCGTGGTCGCGCTGGCCGCCAGGGTGATCCGGGTGCCTCACGCTTCTACCTGTCCTTAGAAGACAGCCTGATGCGGATTTTTGCCTCAGATCGCGTGCGCGGCATTATGCAGGCACTGGGTCTTGAAAAAGGCGAAGCGATTGAGCATCGCATGGTGTCTAACGCCATCGAAAAAGCCCAGCGCAAAGTCGAAGGTCGCAACTTTGACATGCGCAAGCAATTGCTTGAATACGATGATGTTGCAAACGACCAGCGCCAAATCATCTACCAGCAGCGCAATGAATTAATGGAAGCGGATGATATTAGCGATATGCTCGCCGCGATTCGCCACGATGTTGTCGGCGATGTGGTGCGGGAATATATTCCGCCGCAAAGTTTAGAAGAACAGTGGGATGTGGCAGGGCTTGAGCGCCGGCTGCACACCGATTTTGAAGTGGACTTGCCGCTGCAAACCTGGTTGGACGAAGATCGCTCAGTAAATGAAGAAGTGCTGACCGAAAAAATCAACCAAGCTATTACTGAAGCGTATGAAGCTAAATGCGCACTGGTTGGCCCCGATATGCGTAAAATTGAACGCCATATCATGCTGCAAGTATTGGATACACTGTGGAAAGAGCATTTGGCGACCATGGACCACCTCCGTCATGGTATTCATCTGCGCGCCTTTGCTCAGAAAAACCCCAAGCAAGAGTACAAGCGCGAAGCTTTTGAGCTGTTCCAAGAAATGCTCGACAGCTTAAAACTAGAAGTCATTCGCTTTCTTTCACATCTGCGTCTCCAGCAGAATGAAAACGCCGAAGAGTTGGCGCGTCAGCGTCGAGAAGAGCAGGCTAAACGCGCAATGGAATTCCAGCACGCCGAGTCCAGTGGCCTCACATTAGATGAGGAAATGAGTGATGAGCCTGCAGAAGCCACGCCTAGTACGCCAGAAACCTTTGTGCGCGATGGCCGCAAAGTCGGCCGCAATGAGGTTTGCCCTTGCGGCTCCGGTAAAAAATACAAGCAGTGTCACGGCAAATTAGACTGAGGTAGGCAAGAACATGGCGGTAGGTTCTGGTGAGTTAGCTGTTTTACACCCAATAGACGGTGTAAAAATAGGCGTGGCAAGTGCCGGTATTAAAAAAGTAGGCCGTATCGACACAGTCGTCTTCGAGCTGGCTGAAGGCGCATCTGTGGCAGGGGTCTTCACCCTTAATGCCTTTTGCGCTGCGCCGGTTACAGTGGCCAAAGAACATTTGGCCACAAGCTCGCCGCGCTATTTGCTTATCAACACCGGCAATGCCAATGCAGGCACTGGCCAAGCTGGCATGCTTAGCGCTCGCAACTCTTGCGCGGCGCTGGCTGACTTGGTTGGTGTAGCGCCCTCAGCAGTGCTGCCATTTTCCACTGGCGTTATCGGCGAAAAATTGCCCGTAGATAAATTGGTCGCCGCCATGCCTGCGGCTGTTACCGCACTTTCGGCTGATAGCTGGGAAGCTGCCGCCAACGGTATAATGACGACGGACACTCGCCCCAAAGCGACGTCTCGCCAATTAGACATTGCTGGCCGCACCATTACCGTCACCGGTATTTCTAAGGGTGCGGGCATGATTAAGCCCAATATGGCGACCATGCTTGGCTATGTAGCCACCGACGCTAATATTGCGCCAAATGTTTTGCAGGCGATGTTGGATCAGTCCGCTGATGCCTCGTTTAATCGGATTACCATTGACGGCGACACCTCAACCAATGACGCCTGTGTGCTTGTTGCCACTGGGCGTGCGGGTGGTGAGCAGCTTACTGAAACAAGTGGCCCGGTGTTTGACGAGCTTCAGCGTGTATTTAACGAGGTGTTCTTAGAGCTGGCTCACGCCATTGTGCGCGACGGCGAAGGCGCCACTAAGTTTGTTGCGGTTGAAGTGACGGGTGCCAAAGACGTCAGCGAAGCCCTTAAGGTTGCTTATGCGGTGGCGGAATCGCCACTGGTGAAAACGGCTTTATTTGCCAGCGATCCAAACTGGGGGCGTATTCTGGCCGCTATTGGTCGTGCTGGGGTGGAGTCACTCGACGTGGCGGCGCTGACCGTTCACCTAGACGACGTCTTGATTACCGAGCAAGGCGGTCGCGCAGAATCCTATACCGAGGCGGCTGGTGCCGCTGTAATGAAGCAGGCAGAAATCCGTATTCGCATTAACTTGAATCGTGGTCTGCATGCAGAGACGGTATGGACCACTGATTTCTCCTACGACTACGTCAAAATCAATGCCGAATACCGCAGTTAATAAACGCGTTCACGTTGCAGTTGGGGTTATTGTTAATTCGCTGGGCGATATTCTTATCGCCCGCCGCGCGAACGATGCCCATCAAGGCGGCTTGTGGGAATTCCCCGGCGGTAAAGTGGAGGCGGGTGAAACGGTGTCTCAGGCGCTCACCAGAGAGCTACACGAAGAACTCGGTATTGATATTGACGCTGCGAGTTGCCGTTCACTAATCGAAATCAATCATGATTATGCCGATAAAACGGTGTTTTTGGATGTGTGGTTGGTGACGCGTTTTCGCGGTGAAGCCATTGGGCGAGATGGTCAGCCACTGCGCTGGGTCACCCCGCAATCACTTTCTGACTATGTATTTCCGGCGGCAAATGTGGCCATCGTCAAAGCGATTCAGTGCGCCGACGTCATCTAAAGCTGCTTTGAATATCCCTTCGTTCTCTTAAAAATCTTGCTCTAAATCTCTGCTTAAAACGTCGTCGTGCAGCGAGTCGCCGGGGATATTGTGCTCTTCGTTTGCCCACGCAATTAAGTCGTGGTTTTTGCATGAGTCAGAGCAAAAAGGGCGAAATGGATTGCTGCTGTCCCACACGAGTTCCGTTTTACAATGTGGACAGGGGACGGTGATGGCAGACGCTTTATTCATAGCAAATGGTTTCCAAATTGTTCAAAAGACTTGCTAGGCCTTGTTGGCGGCGAGTTTGAGGAATTGCTGATGTAATTCGCTAACTCGCAGGTCTAGCTGAGGTAAGCCCAGGGTATTATCAATAACATCGCTTGCGGCGGCTAAGCGCGCTTGGCGGCCTATTTGGCTGGCAATAATGCGTTCCACCTGGGCTTGCTCGTTATTGTCTCGGAGCATGGTGCGGCTTAACTGAACGGACTCAGGCACATCGACCACCGCAAGCCGATCACACATCGCTTTTTGCTGGCTTTCCACCAGCAATGGCGACACAAATAGGGCGTAAGCGCTACATACGTTTTGCAGTTGGCGTTGCGTCTCGCTGGCAATGAGTGGGTGAAGCAAGGACTCCAGCCACTGTTTGGCAGCCGGATCGGCAAAAATAGTTTGGCGCAGGGCGGCGCGATTTAACTGCCCATCACTGAGTAGATGCGAGTCGCCAAAGTGCGCCGCTATTTTTTGTAGGGCAGGGCTGCCAGGCTCAACCACTTCGCGGGCAATAACATCGGCATCGACAATGCCAATGCCCAGTTTCGCAAAGCGGTTCGATGCGGCGGTTTTGCCGCTGCCGATTCCGCCGGTAAGTCCTACGATGAATTTGCTCATAATCTAAATAAGGTAATGTATTGGGGCTAGCGAATGCCAGCGAGTTGAAGGTAGCCGTCAATCAGAGCTTCACCCCAGAACAGGGCGATCCAGCCAGCACCGGCCAAATAGGGGCCAAATGGCATGGGCATGGAACTGTCACTGCGACGTAGCAGCATTACTAAACCGCCAAATACGGCACCGACAACAGAAGACAATAAAATAATTAGCGGCAAATACTGCCAGCCCAGCCAAGCGCCCAGTGCGGCGAGTAATTTAAAATCGCCGTAACCCATGCCCTCTTTACCGGTCAGTAATTTAAACAACCAAAATACGGACCATAGCGACAAATAGCCGCCAATGGCGCCCCACACCGCATCCTGTAATGGAATGCTGCCGGTAACGCTGTTAAATAAAAGGCCCAGCCATATGAGGGGTAAGGTCAGTTGGTCTGGTAGCAACTGGTGGTCAATATCAATAACGGTAAGAATCAGCAAGATCCAGCTAAACAAAATGGCGGCAAGGGCATAGGTGGTGAAACCAAACATTAACAGCGGGAAGACGGTAAGCAGCGCGGTAATGACCTCAACCGTAGGGTAGCGCAGGCCGATCGGTGCCTTACAAGAAGCGCAGCGCCCGCGCAGCAGCACGTAGCTAACAACAGGAATATTCTGCCACGCCTTTACCGGCGCATTACACTTTGGGCAGTGGGAGTTGGGAAAAGCCAAATTAAACTGAGGTGGCGTGATTTCTTCAGCGGCTGCGTCGTCATCGCTGAGCAAAATTTCGCACTCATATTTCCACGTAGATTCCATCATCTTGGGTAAGCGGTAGATCACTACATTGAAAAAGCTGCCAAAGAGAAGGCCAAAGAAACCTAATAAGGTAATGAGAAGCAGCGGGTAGTTCGCGGCGGCTTCGAAGAACGACATAAACTATACTCGTGTGTAAGCGATGAGGCGCGCCCGTTAAATGGCGGAGCCAAGCATGAATATGGGGAGGTACATTGCGATCATTAGGCCGCCGACTAAGACTCCAAGAACCGACATGATTAGAGGTTCTAAAAGAGATGTCAGTGCATCAACGGAGTTGTCTACAGCTTCTTCATAGTGTGTAGCTACTTTGTCGAGCATGTCATCAAGGGAGCCAGATTCTTCGCCAATTGAAACCATTTGTAATAAAAGGCTAGGAAAAAGATTTGTGAAACGTATGGATGAGTAAAGAGTTTGTCCCGTCGTTACATCGTCTCGGATTTGAATAATTGCTTTGGAATAAACAGCATTCCCAGCAGCGCCAGCGACAGAGTTCAGTGCGTCTACTAAGGGCACCCCTGCACCAAAGGTCGTTGCAAGGGTGCGCGAAAACCTTGCTATTACTGAGTTGTAAACGATGTCGCCGATAATCGGCGCCTTGAGTAACATCTTGTCAACCCAGTCGGAGAATCGTTTGTATTTTTGTCTAGCCTTTCCGAAGATAAATGAGGAAATGATTGTAAGTGCCAAAACAATAAACCAATTTGCTTGCATCCATTCGGACATTGCGACAACCAATTGAGTGAATGCGGGCAGCTCTGATCCGAAACTTTCAAATGTAGATGCAAATTGAGGCACGACTTTTATTAAAAGAATACTAGTGACTATTGCGGCGACTATTAGCACAGCTATTGGGTAGGTGAGTGCTTTCTTAATTTTTGCCTTTAGTGCCTCAGTCTTTTCTTTATAGGTTGCAACCCTATCTAGCATGATTTCTAAAGTACCTGAAGCTTCGCCTGATGCGATTAAACTACAAAAAAGTTCATCAAAGTATTTTGGGTGTTTAGCGCACGCTACGGCAAATCCGCCGCCAGAAGCAACGTCATTTTTGATTTCCGTAACGAGGTCTTGCATGGTGGGATTTTCTACACCTTCTGCAACGATATCAAAGCTTTGTACAAGAGGTACTCCGGCTTTAAGCATGGTTGCCATTTGTCGAGTGAAAATGGCAACGTCAACTGGTTTGATGGGCTTTTTGTTGCTAAAGAGCGGTTTTGTCTTTTTCTTGACATTTTTTGCAGCAATACCTTGTTTGCGCAAATGGGCTTTGACAATAGCTGATGACGGGGCGTTCAATTCGCCGCGAGTTTTGCGACCCTGCTTGTCTACACCTTGCCAAACAAAGGTTTCGGTTTTAGCTGCTGCCATTGTTAATCCTTGGTAACCCGGTTGACTTCTTCAAGGCTGGTAACGCCCTGTGCGCATTTCATTAGCGCAGACTGACGTAAATTATTAAAACCTTCTGCTTGTGCTTGAGAGGCAATAGCTAAGGAATTACCGTTTTCCATAATAATACGAGATATATCGGGGGTGATGCGAATTACTTCATAAATACCAACACGGCCTTTGTAGCCGTTATTGCAATGGTCGCAGCCTACTGGGTGCATTATTTTGGCGGTTTTTAACAGCTCTTCCGAAAAGCCTTCGTCGAGTAGCGTTTGTTTTGGCACATCGTCGGCGGGAATGGCGCATTCCTTACACAGTCGTCTTGCTAAGCGCTGGGCAATAATTAAGCTGACAGAGGTGGCGACGTTAAATGCCGGTACACCCATATTGAGCAGGCGTGTTAAGGTCTCTGGGGCACTATTTGTGTGCAGTGTAGATAGTACTAAGTGACCGGTTTGCGCAGCTTTAATCGCTATTTCGGCAGTTTCTAAGTCGCGAATCTCACCGACCATAATAATGTCGGGGTCTTGTCGCAAAAAGGAGCGGAGCGCTTCGGGGAAGCCGAGACCGACCTTGGCGTTGACGTGAACTTGGTTAATGCCCTCGAGGTTGATTTCGACTGGGTCTTCCGCAGTGGAAATATTTCTTTCTGGGGTGTTGAGAATGTTCAAGCCGGTATAAAGCGATACAGTTTTACCGGAGCCAGTTGGCCCCGTGACCAAAATCATACCTTGGGGCTGGTTTAGTGCTTTCATATACAGATCTTTCTGTATTGGCTCATAACCCAAGGCGTCAATGCCCATCTGCGCTGATGATGGATCGAGTATCCGTAGTACTACCTTCTCGCCCCACAGGGTGGGTAAAGTGTTAACTCGGAAGTCGATGGCCCGCGTTTTAGACAGTTTCATCTTAATTCGGCCATCCTGCGGTACGCGCCGCTCTGAGATGTCCATTTGCGACATAACTTTTAGACGTGCCGCGAGTCTATAGCCGAGTGTAGAAGGCGGCCGCGCTACCTCTTGTAAAATACCGTCTGTGCGGTAACGGACGCGGTAAATTTTTTCGTACGGTTCGAAATGAATGTCCGAAGCACCACCTCGTATGGCGTCAAGCAGTACCTTATTGACAAACTTAACTACGGGCGCCTCATCCACACCCCTAAGGTCAACCTCTCCATTGCCTCCGTCTTCGTCGACCGCCTCAATGTCTAAGTTCTCAAGGCTGATATCGTCCATGTCGCCAAGGCTGTCGGCAAGAGATTCCTCTTGGGCAGATAGATATTTTTCGATCGCGCTATTAAGCGCTGACTCTTCAACAACAATAGGTTCCGTGGTTAGTCCAGTATGGAATTTAATTTGGTCTAGGGCATGTAGATTCGTGGGATCCGACATGCCGATAAATAAGCGCTTACCCCGTTTCCATAAAGGAAGAGCCCTGTGGGCTTTAATTAGTTTGTTGTCTATTATTTTCTGGGGCGCTAGCTCTGTGGTGTAGGAGCGCAGATCTAAAAACGGAATGCCGAACTCGTCAGCGGCAATTTCCGCTATGCGTACCCCATCAGCCAAATTCTTCCCTACAAGATGGGTGACTAGGCTCTTTTTTTCTTTCTGGGCAGCCTCAATTGCTTTGCGAATGGTTTCTTCATCAAGTATTGCGTCGTAAACCAGTCGTCGAGCTAGGCCGTTTAAGGGGATCGTTGCGCTATTCATTGTGCCAGTCGCTTAGAATATGTATGAAAAACAGTATAGTGCCTCAATTAACATAAAGCATTACATCAGAAGTTAGCTAGTGCCTTTTTAAGGCCAAAATAGCTCATAAAATGGAGATCAATGTGACGTTATGGGCTGATGCTGACATTAATTGTCACGTTTGGAGTGCTTCAGTGCTATTAGTCTGTGCATTTAAATATGTTGTAATAAATCATTATGCTTTTAACTTATTGTTTTTTATATGTTTAATTTTTATATTGTTGTCTGAGGGCTGTTTGGTGCAAGTGTTGCATCGTAATGCCCAGTGATGATTTTTAATCACAACTAGAAATAGAAATCTAATTTTGGAGAGTAATAATGAAGAAGACACAACAAGGTTTTACGCTTATCGAATTAATGATCGTTGTAGCGATTATTGGTATTTTGGCTGCTGTTGCGTTACCTGCCTATCAGGATTACACGGCTCGCGCAAAGGTGTCTGAGGTCGTTTTGGCTGCATCATCTTGCCGTGCGTCAATTTCTGAAGCGTCTCAAACAGGTATGGCAGCTGCTCCAACTGCGGCCGACTCGTTTGGTTGCGGCGAAGACTCGACGGGCCCGGTAAGTCAGTATGTAAAGACTATTTCTACTAGTACAGCCGGAGTTATTACCATTACGGCTCAGAATATCTCACAGCTAGGGACTACTAATACGCAGCTCCAGCTGATCCCATACTCTGATGCCGGAATGACTACCGCATCGGTTGCTGCAGATTTCGCAGCGGCATCAGTGAAGCCTGTTCGTGCTTGGAAATGCGCTGCGCCTACTACTGCGGGTATTGAAGCAAAGTATCTGCCGTCTTCATGTCGTTAATTGATAGTATTGTTTAATAAAATGGGGGGCTTCGGGCTCCCCATTTTTTTAACTAAACCGCATCGACAAATCCACCGCCTGCGCATGCTTAGTCAGCGCGCCTATCGAAATATAATCCACCCCAGTCTCCGCAATGCCCGCCAAAGTAGATGTGTCGACATTCCCAGATGCCTCCAATTTGGCTCTTCCTGCTGTCAGCTCAACGCCGGTTTTCATGTCTGCCAAGCTAAAGTTGTCGAGCATGATGATGTCGGCATTACCCGTTAGGGCAATCTCTAGCTCTGCTATACTCTCTACTTCTACTTCTACGGATTTGCCGGGGGCGATTTCTTTGGCGGCGCTAATAGCGGCGGGGATGCCGCCGCAGGCGGCGATGTGGTTTTCTTTTATAAGGAATGCATCGTAGAGGCCAATACGGTGGTTGTGGCAACCACCGCAGGTGACGGCGTATTTTTGGGCGGTGCGTAGGCCGGGTATGGTTTTGCGGGTATCGAGCAGGCGCACTTCGGTGTGGGCGACGATATCGGCATAGCTTTTACAGATAGTTGCGGTGCCAGAGAGTAATTGTAAGAAATTGAGGGCGGTGCGCTCGCCAGTGAGTAGTGAGCGCGCCGAGCCTGCTAGTTCAAAAAGCAGCTGATCGGGTTTTACGGCATCGCCGTCGGCAACGTGCCAGTGAATTGTGACGGAGCTATCAATTTGGCGAAAAACCTCGTTGACCCATTCGGTGCCGCAAATCACGGCGTTTTCGCGGGTAATAATACGAGCTTTGGCGGTCTGCGTGACGGGAATAAGCTGGGCGGTGATGTCGCCGCTGCCAATGTCTTCTTTAAGGGCGAAGGCCACGGTTTCTGTGATGTCGCGCTGTAATTGAGCTGTGAACTGCATGGTGATTTTCCGGGGTTATTGGCAAGATAATTCGGAGCGCCGCTATTCTACCAGCACATGCCTTGGCCTGCCTATGTTCATGGTGTTTTGCTTGGGCTAGTAAGTAGTTGTAACAGTAGTGCCTTGGGGGGTATTTGCCGTATAACTACTTCATTCAAGTGAATTATGCGTCATTGTTGAGCTTTTGCTCGACAGTTCAGGGGCTTACGTTCTATATTTCCAGCGTTTACATTGAGATTTTGGCGAAAGTATTATGGTAGATCAGTCATCTAAGGTAGTGGATTTACAGTCGCGGCGCGAGCCGGTGTCGACTGGCGCCGCCTTGCCGGTGGCGATAGCCGCAATTCGTGATAAGTGTGTATTGTATTTAAATGACCGTCTTTGTAGTTTGCTAGACGATGTCGACGATGCCTTATTTGAATTGGCGGACGACGCGAGTAATGCCCGTGAGCAGCATGTGTATTTTGATGCGATGCGCGAAATTCGGGTGAATAGGCAGTCTATTGAAATGGGTTTTGCCGAGGCTTTTGGCCAAGGTTTCAATCTCGCCAGCGGCACTAAAGCCAGTTCCCGAGAAAATGGTCAGGCGAAGTTGCGCTTGCTGGAGTCTGAGGCGCTGGAAGAACTGGTCGCGCTGGAGGGTATGGCAAAAAAGGCTGAACGTCGCTTTTTGAAAGAAGTTTGGGTGCTGTGCACCGCGTGGCAGCAGGCGACGAATGGCCCAGTGCTGGCGGCCAAAGAGTTGCCAGTGGGCCCGGCAAAAATTGCCGAAGCACTGGGCTCGGCATGCCGCGGTTTAGATATTGATATCAAGGCCCGCTTGGTCTTGTTTAAGCTGTTTGATACGCAGATTATTAGTGCATTTGGTGAGTTCTATAATGCCTTAAGCCCCGTACTTGAGGCCAATGGCCTGCCTGTTGAGTTGCTGGCAAACAAGCCGAGCGCCTCAGGCGAAGCCCAAGATCAGGCCAGTGGCGAAACGTTGTCTAACGAGGCGCCTGCTGAAGAACGTTCGCAGTCAACGGAGTTGGTTACCCAATTATTTGATGCCTTCGACACCATGCTTAGCGCGAATGACGCTGAGTTAGATGCCTCAAAAGCGGCGGTTTCTAAGCCCTCGTTTATGGTCGCTTTGCAAGATATGCAAAACGAGCAGTTTACGCATTTTAATGTGCAGATCTCGATAAACGGTGGTGATAGTGTTGATTTTAGCGCTATTGCTCAGAAGTTGATTGCGCGCTTATCTCAGGTGATGCGGGTTGCCAGTACCGATGCCTCGGCGCTGAGCTACCAGCGGGACCAAGACACCATTAATTTTGTTGGCGCCTTATTTCAGTATATTTTAGAAGGCGACAGTTTGGCTGAGCCCTTAAAAGGCTTAATTGCTAGGCTGCAGATACCTGTGCTGAAAATGGCCATGCTCGATAAGGGTTTTTTCGGTCATGAAGAGCACCCCGCCCGCAAACTACTCAGTGCCTTGGTTAGTGCGGGTATTGGCTGGTCGCCGGTCGCTGGGGTGGACAAAGATCCACTGTACCGCGAGATTGAAAAAGTCGTTATGCGGGTGCTGCGTGATTTTGGTGTCGATACCCAGGTGTTTGTTGACGCCCATGCGGAATTCCTCACCTTTAATGAAAAGGCTAAGCGGCGGGCCGAGCTGGTTGCTCAGCGCACGGTCGACACCGAAGATGGCAAGGCAACCGCAGAAACTGCGCGGATGCATATTGCCGGTGTTTTGGAGTCGCGTTTGGCTGGCGTCGATTGTCCACCGGTGTTAAGTAAAATACTGCAGCTGGGTTGGAGCAAGGTGTTATTCCTAAGCTATATTCAGCATGGCCGCGACAGCGAGCGCTTTGCTGAAGATGCCGGCTTAATTGAGCGTTTACTTTGGAGTGTGCAGCCCTCTAGCGACCCAGGTCATCGCAATGAATTGATCTCAGCACTTCCGGTATTGATTGAAACCCTAAGATTAGGCTTCAATCGGGTATCGTTGAATAGCTTTGAGACTAGCCAGTGGCTAGATCAGCTTGAGCGTTTACACCTTGCCAAATTGAGCCGCAAAGACGCGCCCCCCACGCCAACGGTAACGGTAAAGCCCGAGACTGCAGCGGACTCAGATATTGCCTCCTTAGATGCGGTGTTGGAGCAAAGCTTTGGTGCTAATAACGACAAATCGGAGCTTGCTGCTGACGATGAGCTTGCTAATGATATGGCCTCTGCCGAGCTAAATCCGATGCGGGCTGAGGACGAAGCGCAATTAACCGCGCGTTTGCAGTCCTTACGGGTTGGCAATTGGGTTGATCTGCGTCAAGACGACGGCAAAATGCTGCGGTGTCGATTGGCCGCTGTTATTAACGGTATTGGTCGCTATATTTTTGTAAATCGCTCCGGTATTAAAGTGGCGGAATTCAATCGTGACGAGCTGGCCGCAGCCCTTATGCGTAAGTCAGTGTTGTTGATTGACGAAGACCGTCAATTTGATCGCGCTCTAGAATCAGTGATTAGCAATTTGCGGGATATGAAAGACAAGCCTCTGTAATTAGGGGCTCGTCGTATTCCTTTTTAATTTGCTTATTTATAGCAATGTTTTACAGTCCCACCGCTTCCCGTGTAATCTTGCCTCACCCCTTGCTGTAACGAGTGCGGAAGTAGCATGTACTTCATCGATTCGGCTGGCTGGCTAACGTCAGTCGCCAAGCATCCATCGCCAAACTTTAATACCAGACCGCCAGCGACTGAGATTAGCCTTTTGGTTATTCACAATATTAGCCTGCCAGCGGGGCAATTTGGCGGTCAGTATATTCATGACCTATTTGCCAACTGCCTCGATTGCAATGCCCATGAGAGCTTTGCTGATTTGCGCGGGCTTGCGGTTTCCGCCCACTTATTGATAGACCGCGATGGCGCCGTGAGCCAGTTTGTGTCTTTTGCCGACCGCGCATGGCATGCGGGAGTCTCCCAATTTGAAGGGCGCGAGAACTGTAATGACTTCAGTATTGGCATTGAGCTTGAAGGTTGTGACGAAGTTGCCTATACCAATGCTCAGTACCGTGCGTTAATTGCCATTAGTCGCGCGCTGCGCAATTCATACCCGGCGATTACAGCCGCGCGTATAGTGGGGCATAATGATATCGCGCCGGGGCGGAAAACGGACCCTGGCGCGGCTTTTGATTGGGCCTATTTTAAAAACGCATTGGAATAAATCATGGATTTTTTTGCCATTTTAATTGCTTGGGCGGCCGTACAATTTTGGGGCAGCGGCGGGGTAATTCAAAAAGATGAGTGGTTTGAGCGCTTGCAGCTGATGGCGCTTAAAATTCCCGCCAGTAGCGTTAGGCTATTTGTGGTTTTTGCCTTGCCGGTAATCCTCGTGTTTGCCGTCTTGTGGTTAATTAGCCCTATTTTGTTTGGTTTGCCCCTGTTTATTTTAAGCGTGGCAATTTTGCTCTACAGCTTGGGGCGGGGCGATTTTCAGATTCTATTAAAGCTGTATTTAAATAGCTGGCAGCGCGGCGATCTTGAAGGGGCATATCAGCATGGCCGGGGATTTAGCACCGAACTCTGTGATAGCGGTGTTGATAACGCGTCGGAGCTGCATCTGAGTGTGCGCAAGGCCGTTTTCTATCAAGGTTTTGAACGTTGGTTTGCGGTGGTGTTTTGGTTCGTATTGCTGGGGCCAGCCGGGGCTTTAGCCTATCGCCTGTTGTTTATGTTGGCGGCCAGCCGCAGTCTGCCTCAACAAGATCGCGATACGGCCGCTAACGGCCTGTTCTATCTGGAGTGGGCACCGGTGCGATTATTAGGGTTGGCCTTCGCTATTGTCGCCAATTTTGATACCTGTATTGGCGTATGGCGACAGCATTTAAGCAGTGACCAGCCCAGCGCCGAGGTGTTAGACAGCATCGGTATGAAATCCCTGCCAAGCTATATTCCCGATGGTCAGATAGACGGCGAGCAGTTCGTGAAGTCGGCTGCAGATGAACTTACCGCCGTGCAGCTGCTGCTGTCGCGCAGCCTATTGTGTTGGGTATGCGTGGTCGCGGTATTGCAGCTGGTGTAGAAGGATTTTTAAAAAGGGCAGAGCATGAAGCTAGGGATTGATCTTGGGGGCACCAAAATTGAAGGTGTGGTGCTATCTGCCAGCGGCATTGTGCTCGCCAAGGAGCGCGTTGCCACGCCGCAGAGTTACCCCGCAATTATCGATGCGATTACTGATTTGGTTGGCCGCCTAGAAGCGACCGCCGGTGGCCGCGCGAGTGTTGGCGTTGGCGGCCCGGGCGCCGAGTCGGCCCTTACTGGCCGCATGAAAAACAGCAATACCCAATGTATCAATGGCGAAGCCCTGTGTGATGATCTCAGTATTCAACTGGGGCGGCAGATTCGTTTTAGTAACGATGCTAATTGCTTTGCGCTGTCTGAGGCCGTGGATGGCGCTGGCGCGCCCTATAGCTCGGTGTTTGGCGTAATCCTCGGCACCGGCACTGGCGGCGGCCTTGTGTTTAATAAACAGGTACTGAGCGGTGCCAATGGTATCGCTGGAGAGTGGGGGCACACCCCAATGCCAAACAGGCAAGAAGGACGGCCGTGCTACTGCGGGCGAAAAGACTGCATAGAAACCTATTTATGCGGCGCGGGCTTGGTTCATAGCTATCGCAATGCCGCTGGCGAGGCTTTGTCCGCACCAGAAATTGTAAAATGCGCTACAGGGGGCGACGCACAGGCTGCGGCAGTTCTCGATAATTACTGCCGACAACTCGCATCGGCCCTCGCCGTAGTGATTAACATAGTCGACCCCGACGTAATTGTACTGGGCGGCGGGCTTTCTAATATCGCGATGCTTTACGAAACCGTCCCGCAATATTGGCCCAATTACGTTTTTAGCGACCAATGCGTTACCAAGCTACTGCCCGCAAAATACGGTGACAGCAGTGGCGTGCGCGGCGCTGCCTGGTTGTGGGGGTAGTTGAGTCGAGTGCCTGATGCGGGAAGGCTAATGCTTAGGGCGTCCGCTTAATGCTGGACGGGAGATACGTCACTCCTGTAAAAGCAGAAGGTCTAAAACTCGTCACTCCTGCGAAGGCCGAGCACCGCCCCTGCGAAGGCAGGGGTCCATCTCTGCGCCGGAGTTTGGGCTTAGACGTTGGCGTAATAAGGCATTCGCTACGCTCACATGGATACCTGCCTGCGCAGGTATGACAAAAAAAGAAAAAGGTATGACGAGAATAAGCTATCGGGTATGGCAAGCATGATCTAGCTAGCCGGTTTGACTTGGTCGTTAGCTGCGCGCTGGGGTGACGCGTCGCGCCCTGCAGAGACAGGAGGTCTAAAACTCGCCACTCCTGCGGAGGCCGAGCACCGCCCCTGCGAAGGCAGGGGTCCATCTCTGCGCCGGAGTTTGGGCTTAGACGTTGGCGTAATAAGGCATTCGCTACGCTCACATGGATACCTGCCTGCGCAGGTATGACAAAAAAAGAAAAAGGTATGACGGGAATAAGCTATCGGGTATGGCAAGAAGGAGGGGCAGGCATGACCTAGCTAGCCGGTTTGACTTGGCTGGTAGCTGCGCGCTGGGGCGATGCGTCGCGCCCTGCAGAGACAGGAGGTCTAAAACTCGTCACTCCTGCGGAGGCAGGAGTCCATCTCTGCGCCGGAGTTTGGGCTTAGACGTTGGCGTAATAAGGCATTCGCTACGCTCACATGGATACCTGCCTGTGCAGCTATGACAAAAAAGAAAAAGGTATGACGGGAATAAGCTATCGGGTATGGCAAGCATGATCTAGCTAGCCGGTTTGACTTGGTCGTTAGCTGCGCGCTGGGGTGACGCGTCGCGCCCTGCAGAGACAGGAGGTCTAAAACTCGCCACTCCTGCGGAGGCAGGAGTCCATCTCTGCGCCGGAGTTTGGGCTTAGACGTTGGCGTAATAAGGCATTCGCTACGCTCACATGGATACCTGCCTGCGCAGCTATGACAAAAAAGAAGAAGGTATGACGGGAATAAGCTATCAGGTATGGCAAGAATGAGGGGCAGGCATGACCTAGCTAGCCGGTTTGACTTGGCTGGTAGCTGCGCGCTGGGGCGACGCGTCGCGCCCTGCAGAGACAGGAGGTCTAAAACTCGTCACTCCTGCGGAGGCAGGAGTCCATCTCGTCAACGAGGCTGGAGATTAAGGGCAACGCAACTATCCTTCTGGCGATGATGTTGCATTTTTAGCGTCATTCAGTTTTTTAACGCTTATCCGCCTGCACCCACAATACTTCCTGGCCGCCGTCGCGCAAGGCTAGCAGCCGGGCCATGACAAACAAAAAGTCAGACAAACGATTCAAATATTTGCGGCCCGTGGCATTTACTTCATCGGTTTTGCTTAACGCGACCAAGCAGCGTTCGGCGCGGCGGCATACGGCGCGGGCCATATGACAAAGAGCCGCGGCTTTACTGCCACCGGGTAGAATGAAGTTTTTTAGTGGTGGCAGGTCGGCGTTTAATTCGTCGAGGCTGGCCTCTAATTCATCGATTCGCTCTGGGCTTATCATGGTGTAACCGGGCACGGCCAGTTCGCCGCCTAAATCAAAAAGATCGTGCTGAATACGCGCCAGCAGTGGTAAAAAAGGATCCGCTGTGGGCAACTCGGCCATCAGTAATCCGATAAAAGAATTCACTTCATCTATTGTGCCTATGCCTTCCATACGACAGTGGTCTTTGTCTATGCGTGAGCCATCGCCGAGGCCGGTGGTGCCGTCATCGCCGGTTCGCGTGTAAATCTTGGATAATCGATGTCCCATATTTCCCTCAATGAAGTCGAGTCTTGTAGAATAAGCGGTTTACTATACGTCAGATCGCTAAACGGTGGCAGTCTCGGCATCTTAGTGGAGTATCTACATGCTGGAATTGTATTTGGGCGGTGCCCGCTCTGGTAAAAGCCGTTTGGCCGAGCAACGCGTGTGCGGATCTACGTTGCAGCGGGTTTATGTGGCCACCGCGACCGCTGGCGATTCAGAAATGGCGATGAGAATTGAACACCATCAAGAGCAGCGTAAAGCTGATGATTGGCGTACTGTAGAGGCCCCGGAGGAGTTGTCTGCGGCAATACGGCAACACGCATCACCGCAAACGGCTATTTTGGTAGATTGCCTTACTCTGTGGCTGAGTAATTGGTTGGCCAAAGAAGATGACGACAGCTGGCAGCAGGTGAAGGGGCAATTCTTGCATACCTTGCAAACCGCGCCGGGGCATATTGTGTTGGTTAGCAATGAAGTGGGGCAGGGCATAGTGCCGCTGGGTTCGCTCACCCGTCGCTTTGTGGATGAGTCTGGCCGTTTGCACCAAGACATTGCCGCGCTAGCAGATAGAGTGGTGTTTGTTACCGCGGGTTTAGAGCAAGTTTTAAAAAATTAAAGCATAAGATTAAAGGGAATAGATATGAGTCATTGGTACGAGGAAGCGGCACCGGAAGCTGACGAAGAAATGCGGGCCGCAGCCATCGCACGGCAAAATAGTTTAACCAAACCCCGTGGTGCGCTTGGTCGTCTCGAACATGTTGCGGTGCAGATGTCGGCTATTCAGCGCACTTTAGAACCTCATGCTAACAAAGCATTAATTGCGGTATTCGCGGGTGATCACGGTGTGACCACTGAAGATATTTCGGCCTACCCGCAAACCGTTACCTCAGAGATGGTGCGCAATTTTGCCAATGGCGGCGCGGCCATTAGCGTCTTGGCTAAGTCTATGGGCGTAGATTTCACCGTGGTCAACGTGGGTACTGTTTACGCGCTCGAAGATCTACCCAATGTGCAGGATTTACGGGTGGGCGCCGGCACCCAAAATATGTGCGTTACCGAAGCCATGTCTTTGGAGCAGTGCGAAGAAGCCTTGGCGGTAGGACGCGACATAATAGATCAGGCTGGCGACATAGATGTGTTTATTGGCGGTGAGATGGGCATTGGCAATAGCACCGCTGCGGCAGCACTGGCAGTAGCGCACACCCGCCTTTCGGCTACCGCGATGGTTGGTCGCGGTACCGGTATTAGCGACCAGGTTTTGGCGAAAAAGGCGGCGGTGGTAACCCGCGCGATGTCTCGGCATCTACCTCATATGAAAAACGGTGTAGAAGTATTGCGTCGTATTGGCGGCTACGAAATTAATGCCTTGGCGGGCGCTTATATTCGCGCTGCTCAGCGTGGTATTGTGGTATTGGTCGATGGTTATATCTGCACGGCGGCGGCAATTTCGGCAGTAAAAATTAATCCCTCAATTCGGCCTTGGTTGTTCTTCTCGCACTGTTCTGCCGAGCCTGGTCACAGCCGTTTATTGAATAAATTGGAAGCCGAGCCACTCCTGCAACTGGATATGCGCTTGGGCGAAGGCACTGGTGCGGCGCTCGCGCTGCCCATTATGCAAGCGGCCTGTCGTTTACAAATTGAAATGGCGAGCTTTGAGCAAGCAGGGGTAAGTCGCGGTAATGACTAAAGTCACAGAAACCCATATCGATTTACTGCGTCACGGCGCTTGCCAAGGCGGTGAAATTTTTCGCGGCAGCACCGATGTGGCACTCAGCGAGTTAGGTTGGCAGCAAATGCGCGATAAAGTTGCTAGCCTAGGCGATATGCAATGGGATCATATTGTGAGTTCGCCTTTACAGCGCTGTTTGCGTTTTGCCGAAGACCTTGCTGCCCTGCGCGCCACGACAATGACAGTGCAGGACGATTTGCGCGAAATGCATTTTGGTGATTGGGAGGGCTTGGCCCACTCAGAGGCGAGAAAACGCTTTACCCGAGAGTGGGCAGAATTTTGGGAGTCGCCCGCGGAGGCAAGCCCACCTAATGGCGAGGCCATGCCAGATTTCTGTCGGCGTATTAGTACCGGCATCGACGCTATTGTTGAGCGTCATCAAGGGCAATCGGTATTGCTGGTGGTGCACGGCGCAGTCATTCGGGTAATGATGTGTCATCTGCTGGGTATGCCCATGGGGGCGATGACGAGAATAAATGTGCCCTATGCGGGTGTGACGCGTTTTAGCGTTTACCATCAAGAAGGCAAGGCGCCATGGGTCCAGCTGGCTAGTCACTTTTAATCTTGATGTGCGGAGTGCCAGCAAGCCCTTAGTTTACTGGTGTCTGGGCGGTTACGGCAATAATATCCGGTGGCGACAGGGCTTTGCTCCCAACAATGAACCACTTTCCATCCCGGCGCTGAAACTGGTACTCGGCGTGGTGCACCTGCTGCTCACCGGCGGCGAATTTGCCAAAACTGCTTTGATACTGTTTGTAAGCCATATTAAATGGTTCCAGCTTGTGCAGGCTAGTAACCGTGTCGAAATCTTCTGGAAACTTCAGGCGCACATCGACGGTCGCGCGGCCACTATTGTCGCTGTGTTCACTTTCAATAATTATAATTTCTTCAATGCTGAATATTGCCGGTTCGGCAAGACTCATTAAATTATCCCGCAGTAAATTAGTAACAATGTAATCGGTAAAGGGGATGGGCTTGCTGCTGCAGGCCACGATGCTTGCGCAGAAGAAAATTAATAAGGCTTTATACATTTGCATTCCATCTTAATAGGGTCTTGGTGGACCTGATTTGTGCTGCTTTGGCTTTTTTTACTGAAACTTAACTGTAACAAGGCGTGGTTATCATGCCGTTACTTTTAAATGACAGTACGAGTGAGTTATACGTGAACCGACGCCATTTTCTACGCGCCATGAGTACTGTGTCTATCGCGGTGCCTATATTGACAGCCTGCGGTAGCAACAGCAATTCCAATCGCGCGCCAACGGCCAGCAAACCGCCGGCAGGCAGTCCTGTCACTGCACCGCCGGTATCATTTATTCATGGCGTCGCGAGTGGCGACCCGCTAGATGATCGCGTTATTCTGTGGACGAGAGTCACGCCAGACCAAGCCGACGGCGGTGGTATTACCGTTTTATGTGAGGTTGCTGAAGACCCCGAGTTTGAGAATGTCGTACTGGCAGAAAATTTGGTGACTGGCCCCGAACGCGATTATACGGTGAAGTTCGACGCCGCTGGTTTATTGTCTGAACAACATTACTGGTACCGCTTTTCAGTTGGTGAGCAGCTATCGCCAGTTGGTCGCGCACTGACGCTGCCTATGCCAGGTCAATACGCGGAGCATTTACGTTTTGCGGTGTGTTCCTGCAGCAGCTACCCCCACGGTTATTTCTCGGTGTACCGGATGATCGCCAATCGCAGCGATCTCAATTTTGTTCTGCACTTGGGCGATTACATCTACGAATATGGTGATGGCGAGTACGGTGACAACGCGGGTCGCCTGCTCGATCCAAATCACGAAATTTTGGTGTTAGACGATTACCGTCGTCGCTATGCCCATTATCGCCGTGATGTTGACTTACAAGCAGTGCATCAGACACACCCTTTTATTACCGTGTGGGATGATCACGAGACCGCCGATAACTCCTACAAAGATGGTGCTAATAATCACAACGACGGTGAGGGCGAGTGGGATGCGCGCAAGACTCAAGCGATTCAAGCCTATTTTGAATGGATGCCAATTCGCCCCCCTACGGCTAGCGAAGACAGTATTTATCGTAGCTTCCGCTACGGTGATTTAGCCGACTTCGTCATGCTGGACACCCGCATAGAAGGGCGTATTAAGCAGTTGGATAACCCTGCTGACCCAGCGCGAACCGACGCCCGCGACTTGCTTGGGCAAACCCAGAAAGAGTGGTTTAAAAACAAGCTCGCTACCGCGCAAAATACCTGGAAAATCGTGGGCCAGCAGGTGATGTTTGCTCAGCTGCAACTGCTGGAAATTCAGCGCTTATTGCCGGGTGTGCCGACCAATGAATTTAGTCCGCTGGTGGCCATAAATATGGATCAGTGGGACGGCTACCCCAGTGAGCGCGAAGAGATACTGGATTTTGTGGAAGAAAATGCCATTAAAAATATGGTGGTATTAACCGGCGATATTCATAGTAGCTGGGCCAATGAACTCTATAAAAGTAGCGCGATATTAACATCAGGGGTATTTGAGGAGCCACTGGGTGTGGAGTTTGTTACTCCCAGCGTAACGTCACCCGGCTTCCCAGACGGCGCAGCAGAATTGGTGTCGGCGGTACTGCCAGTGGTGAATCCCCATATGAAATACACCGACTTGAAAAATCACGGTTTTATTTTAATGGATGTTACTCATCAGCGCGCCCAAGCTGAATTTTACTATGCCGCAAATATCGATGCGGCGGATCAGTCTGGGGTGGAGTCGAGCAAAGTAAAAAGTATGGCGGTTGAACGCGGTAGCAGTCGTTTAAAAGAAGATACGCCGCTGTCTCGGCCCAAGTTCTGATTTGTAAATATGTTTAGGGTTTCAGTAGCACTGGGTATTGTTTAGTGTGTAGTGATTATTTTTAAAACTTTTGAAATGTTGAATAACTATGAAGGCATTACCTTGTTTCGCTAAGGCGAGTTTAATTGCATTACTACTTAATCTAGCCGGGTGTGGTGGGGGCTCTTCGGCAAAGCCGACGGCAGCGGTCGATGACCCGCTCCAAGAAGCACCTGTAGACAGCACGCCAGATACGTCTCCCGATAAAGACGACGCTGTTGTTAGAATGATACTGCTCGGCGACAGCGGCAGTGGCAGCGAGGGCGCCTATGCGGTTGGTAAGGCGGTGGCGAAAGTGTGCGCGGTCAGAGGCTGCGATTTGGTGCTGGGGCTCGGCGATAATATTTACGAATCTGGGGTGAGTTCGGCGCTAGACCCTCAGTTTGAAGAAAAGTTTGAGCTGCCTTTCGCACCTATTGATTTGCCCTTTTACTTTGTACTTGGTAATCACGATAACAGTGGTTTTTTTGGCGGCGATGGCGCCAATAATGCCAAGGGTGATTTTGAGGTTGACTACCACTACCGCGATAGCCAGCACCCTGATTCGCCGCGGCAAACGTCGCGCTGGAAAATGCCGTCGCGCTACTACCGCTTCACCCAAGGTGGTGAGGCCAGCGCGCCACTGGTGGAATTCTTTGGTATCGACTCCAATCAAATCGCGGGCGGATTCCCCGACAGTGACGAAAACTATTCTTACAATAACTACGGCTTGGTTCAGGCCCAGTGGTTAAATGCGGCGATGGCCGACAGTAGAGCCAAATGGAAAATTGTCTTTGCTCACCATCCTTATATCTCCAACGGTTCCCATGGCAATGCCGGTAATTACGACGGTGCCCCTGTGTTTATTGCGCCGGTATTAGCCGGTGAACGCTATAAAGCATTTGTTGAAGAAACCCTATGCGATAAAGCCGATTTCTTTTTTGCCGGTCACGATCACGATTTGCAGTGGCTGATGCCAGTGGCTTCCTGTGGTAAAACTGGTTTTATTCTCTCGGGTGCGGCCAGTAAAACCCGCAGTCTTGAACACCGCGACGATAATCCCGTGTTTTATGAAAAGGGCGATAGTTACGGCTTTGTCTGGGTCGAGATTAAGGGCGATAAAATGGTGGGCGAAATCTACCAAGTCGATCCGGCCGACCCAGCCTTGGGCTTAGGTTCACTCAATCAGCCTGAGCCAGCATTTCGGCGTGAGCAAATTCAGCAAGAAGCAATTGGCTTGCCTGAATCAGAAGGTTTTACTAGCCCACTGCAAGCTAACGACAGCTTTGACGTTAACGGTGAGACCGGTAATCTTGACCCGGTACAGACGCAATTTAGCAGCGGCTTTAACAGTCTTGCTGCGGCCATTCCCGAAGAAAATATTAGTCGCCTTGTGACGGGGGTGGGTGAATCCGGTACTGCACTATTGGAAGTTGCCGATTCGCTGATCACGGGTTTGCAGGGCGCTGCCACTGAGCAGAATCCAGACTTGGCCTTGGCCGGAGCCGCGCGGGCAAGTCAGGCCCTGCAGTACGCATTGCAAAGCTTACAAGACAGTCTGGTTCCGGCCGAGGGTCAAGGCTTGCCTGCGCCCCTCGACCAGCTCAGCGCTGCGCTGGAGCAGTTCAGTGCGGAGTCGCCTTCTGATGATGATACTGCAGATGGAAACGCCAGCGCCGATCTGCGTGGCATCACTGATCCCCTGCGTAATTTAGCTAGCAATATTCAAAACATTGTCGACGGCATTGCTGAAGAGGGCGGTAGTGCGCCGGTAGCTGGAGCCTCACTGGACTTATTGTCCGAATTATTAATCGATGTAACTCGCTTGATTGATGCGGCGGGCAATGTTGATAGCGGCGAAATGGCCCAAGTATTGGCGTCGACCACCGACGACCTGCTCGCCAATATTTTGCTCAATGTTGTGCCTATTGAAGAATATGCGCCAAGTGAGGTGAGCGATGCTATAGGGCTTGGTCCCAAATTTTTGGGCACTGCATTACTTTTAGTTAGCCAAGAAGTCGCCTACCATTTAGACACGCAGGTTTTGCCGCCGATTTTACAAGGCTTGGCTATGCTGCCGCTGTCGGCGCTGGATGAATTGTTTGCGGCCTTTACGCTTTAATTTGGGGTGCCTAGGGCTTTGTTAACGGCCAGCGAGTGGTGTTAGCAGAGCCTCAATATTCAAATGCGCCTCTAAGCAATCTGCGAGTCTATCAATATTGCTTTCAATCACCCCCGCGTAATCCAGTGCCGCAACGTCTTTGAGGCCTGCCCATTTAAGCAGGCTGTCGCGGGTGTCGCTTTCGTCAAAGAGGCCGTGCAAATAGCTGCCAATAATCTGACCGTCGGCGCTGCGGGCGCCGTCATGGTGGCGGCCTAAATCGGCAAAGGGCGTATCCAGTGCCGGACCAGTGCTAATGCCCGCGTGAATTTCATAGCCGCGTATTTTGGCTTGTTCTTCCCATAAATGGCCGCTGACCTGGCGCAGGGTTTTGCTGCTGCCGAGGGTGGTTTCCATGTCGAGCAGGCCAAGGCCGGTAGTTGATCCGGCGTCGCCCTCGATGGCGTCGGGGTCATGTACTGCACGGCCTAACATTTGAAAACCGCCGCAAATCCCAAAGACCTTGCCGCCATAACGCAGGTGCTTTTCTATGTCCTTGTGCCAGTTGTTGCTGCGCAAATAATCCAAGTCGCGGCGGGTGCTTTTGCTGCCGGGCAGAATAATTAAATCGCAGGGCGGTATCACTTCGCCCTTGCCCACGAACTTTAGATCGACCTGCGGGTGCAGACGCAATACGTCGAAATCGGTGTGATTACTAATACGAGTGAACACCGGTACCACCACTTTAATCGCGTTTTCGCTTAGGGTTTGGCGGCTGTCGATGGCGTCTTCGGCTTCTAAATGCAGGTCGTGAATATAGGGCACCACACCGATGACCGGCTTGCCGGTGCGCTCTTCTAGCCAGTAGAGGCCCGACTGAAGCAGGGCGATATCGCCGCGAAAGCGATTGATGATAAAGCCTGTTACTCGCGCCTGCTCGGTTTCCGACAATAAATCTAAAGTGCCGACCAAATGGGCAAACACACCGCCGCGATCAATATCGGCCACAATCACCACCGGGCAATCCACCGCCTCAGCAAAGCCCATATTGGCAATATCATTGGCGCGTAAATTAATTTCGGCGGGGCTGCCCGCACCTTCCACAACAATGACGTCGTATTGCTGACAAAGGCGCTGATGGGATTCTAATACCGCCGCCATGGCGCGTTTTTTATAAGCGTGGTAATCCTGCGCCTCCATATTGCTCAGCGCCTTGCCGTGAATAATCACTTGGGCGCCGGTGTCGTTATTGGGTTTGAGCAGCACCGGATTCATATCGGTGTGTGGCGGCAGACCGCAGGCTTGGGCCTGTACTGCTTGGGCGCGGCCAATCTCGCCGCCCTCTGGGGTCACCGCGCTGTTCAAAGCCATATTCTGCGGTTTAAACGGGGCAACACTCAGGCCACGTCGCTTAAAAACACGGCATAGGCCGGCGACCGTTACGCTTTTACCGGCGTCCGAGGTAGTGCCTTGAATCATTAATGTTAGGGTCATAGCTTGTGTCACTTAATTTAAATATTTAGGGAGACGGGAGATGCTGGACGGCGAACGCTAAAAATTAGTCTGACGTCGGACGTCAGGTGTCGGACGTAAGTGGACCAGCCGCAAGACCTTGCCGCCCTTCAACCGAGCTCCGGCCAGAGTTTTAAGCGTTTACCGTCTCCCGTCTAACGTAAAGCATTCTCGGGCGTTGCTAGACGTAGAGCGTTAATTCGTTCGTCCGACTTCAGACGTCGGACGTCGGACGTCGGACGTCAGGTGTCGGACGTAAGTGGACCAGCCGCGAGACCTTGCCACCCTTCAACCGAGCTCCGACCAGAGTTCTTAGCGTCTCCCGTCTCCCATCCAGCGTGTTGCAGCCACCGCGTCTGACCTCCGACGTCCGACGCCCAGCGCCAGACCTGCACCTTAGTCTTGCCAGCCGTCTTGCATAATCAGTTCATCAAGATCCTTGCGCTTGGCCCACTGTTCGGTTTCTAGCATCGGTCGCGGGTAAAATTCTGCTACAGGGCCAAGGCAGAGTATGGCAATGGGTAGGCTGTCGCTGGGCATATTTAGCAGCTGCATTACTTGCTCGGGATCAAACAGCGACACCCAGCCCATGCCCAAGCCTTCGGCGCGGGCCGCCAGCCACAGATTTTGAATAGCGCAGGACGCCGAGGCCAAATCCATTTGCGGCAGCGTGCGACGACCAAAGATATGCTTTTCTCGCTGATCCATTAAGGCGACAACAATCAGCTCGGCGCAGTCTTTAATGCCTTCTACCTTTAAACGCATAAATTCGTCTTCGCGCTCGTTTAAAGCGTGGGCGGTTTTAATGCGCTCTTCTTGCACGGTGTTGTAAAGAGAATTACGCAGCTCGGGATCTTGAATTCGAATAAAGCGCCAGGGCTGCATTAGGCCGACGCTGGGCGCGAGGTGGGCGGCGCCGAGCAACTTCATTAAGGTGTCGTGGGGCACTTCGCCGCCGCAAAAATGACGCATGTCGCGGCGTTCGGCAATCACCCGATACACCGTGTCGATGTCGGCTTGTTTATAGGCGTTGTTATTGGCCTTTGGATTCATAAACCTGAGTTCCTGCTGCTCAGGGGAATGAAGTAGCGCTGGCCGTCGCTAACAATGCTGCGCAGGGGCTGATTATAAAGTTTCTCTAAGGCGGGGGTGGCGAGCATAGTGTCGGCATCGCCCCAGCAGGCATCGCCATTGGGGTAGAGTAGTAAAATTTTATCGCACCACTGGGCCGCTAAATTTAAATCGTGCAGGCACAGCACAATGCCGCAGTTAGCCGTCGCCTGCTCGGCTAATAACTCCATAATTTGTACTTGGTGTTTTAAGTCTAAATGGTTGCTGGGCTCGTCGGCCAGCCACAGTTTAGGGGTTTGACTTAGCGCAGTGGCAATAGCCAAACGCTGGCGCTCGCCGCCAGATAAAGTGCTAATCAGGCGGTGCTCTAATTCGGCCAGTTCTAATTTTTGCAGGGCGCCGCGGGCGATGGCCAAGTCTTCAGCGCTCTCAATATCCCAGGGTGAAATAAAGGGGTGGCGGCCAATCATGGCGGTTTCTAATACCGTGGCGGGAAAGCCCTCGCCATTGTTTTGGAAAACCACTGCCAATTGCTGGGCGACCTGCTTGCGGCGCAGTTGCTGAATATTTTTGCCCGCTAATTCCACCGATCCGCTGCGGGGCTTGCGCAGTCCCGCTAGGGTGTGGAGCAAGGTGGTTTTGCCTGCGCCATTGGGGCCGAGTACGCCCCAGGTTTCACCGGGCTTAATTTCGAAGGACAGTGGCGTGCCACTGCTGCGCTCGGGAATGTCGATGATGAGATTTTTGGCCGCAAGCATCAGCGGCTCCGGTGCAGCAAGTATAAGAATGTGGGCACGCCGATCAGTGCGGTAATCACCCCCGCCGGTAATTGCTCGGGTGCGATCAAGGTGCGCGCCAAGGTGTCGGCCAAGGTCAGCAGCGCGCCGCCCGCTAAGGCGGCGGCGGGCAAGATCAGGCGCTGATCGTTGCCCAATACCAAGCGCAGCATATGGGGCACTATTAAACCGACAAAGCCGATGCTGCCAGCAGTGACCACGGCAAAGGCGGTGAGTAGGCTGGCGGCAATATAAATCGTCCACTCCAGTGCCCGTACCGAAACCCCTAGTGCCGCTGCCTGCATTTGGCCGCGAGCCAATACATTTAAGCTACGCCCCAGCGGCAACATAATAATAGAAATCAAGCCGAGTACGATTAGCGCTGGCCACGGTGAGCGGGCGTAGGCGAGGTCGCCCATTAGCCAATACAACATCCCCGGCAATTGGTCGCTGGGGCTGACGGCGAGCATAAAGGTGATGGCGGCGCCCCAGCCGGAGGCGATAACCACACCGGTTAATAGCAGTCGAGTTGGTGTCCAGCTGCCTGTGCCGTGGGCTAAACCAAACACGGTGACCGCCGATACCATGGCGCCGATAAACGCCGAGCCAGAAACGGCAGCGGCGCTCAGACCAAGCAGCATAGAAGTCAGGGCGCCAACCGCCGCGCCGCCAGACAGGCCTAAAATATAGGGGTCGGCCAGGGGATTGCGCAGCAGCACTTGCATCAGAGCACCGGCCACGGCAAGTAAGCCGCCTGCGCCAAATGCGGATAGGGCGCGGGGCAGTCGCAGTTCAAATACCAAGGTGCGGTGCAACGGTTCGCCGCCGCCACTGAGTACCTGCCACAATTCGGTATTGGAAATACTGACGCTGCCGGTGGTAATTGCAAGCGCGAGGGTAGCAAGCGTAAGTAGGGCCAAAACGCTCAGCGGCAGAATGAAATGTGGCACTGCCCCGCGGCTGGTTTTAACGGCGGCCACGGGCAGTCTCTAAATGTTGGCAGAGCAAGGTGGTGCCTTCCAGTAAGCGCGGGGTTGGCCGCTGAATAGTCGAGGGCGGAATAAAAAATAAGTTGTTGCGACGCACGGCAGTAAGGCCGCTAAAGCGCAGCCACTCGTCCAGCCAGTCGCGGTTTTCTTCGCCCATACCACCGGCGATGATGGCCTCGGGGTCGGCGGCCAGTACCGCTTCATTGTCGATGCGGGCGCTGAGATTAGGCAAGTTGCCAAACACATTCATGCCGCCGCAAATGCGGGTGGCCTCGCTAATAATATGCTCATTATTAACGGTCATTAGAGGGTTGCTCCATATTTGCTGGAACACCGTAACGGGCGCCGACTGGCTGTAGCGATCTTCTAGTTCGGCAATGCCCGCGCGGAATTTATCCGCCGCGAGTTTGGCCTGTGTCTCACTGCCCGCGAGTTTGCCAAGCCTTTCTAGGCTGGAGCTTACGTCGTCAAAATCATTGAGCTGGGTATAGTAGATTGTGAGGCCAAGTGACTTTAATTTTGCTAATTGCTCGGCGGGATTACCTTCAATCCACGCAATTAGTAAATCAGGTTTTTGCGCCAGAATCGCTTCTTGGTCAAAGCGATTATAGCTACCAACCCTAGGTAGTGCTTTTGCCGCCTCGGGATAGTCGCAATAGCTCACGGCGGCAATGACTTGATCACCGCCGCCAGCGGCGTAGATCAGCTCAGTCGCACCAGGTGATAAAGCAATAATGCGCTGTGCGGGTTTGCTCAGGCAGACTTCCGCGCCGCTATCATCTTGCACGCAGATGTCGGCTAACGCCGAACCGGCTGCAAATAGCGCGCTGAGAATGACTGCAACAGTGGTTTTCAACGCTACCACTCCACACCCTTGCGCGCTTTTATACCATTGTGAAAGGCGTGCTTGGTATCGTCGATCATCGACACGGTATCGGCCAGTTGTTTGAGCGGTACCGGTGCGCCGCGGCCTGTGACAATGACGCTTTGCTCGCGGGGGCGATTGCGCAGGGCTTCGTAAACTTCTTCGGCGTCGAGATAACCGTATTTTAAAACGTAGGTGATTTCGTCGAGCAATACCAGATGAATGGTTTCATCTTGCAAGAGCAGCTTGGTTTTCTGCCAGGCTTGCTGGGCGGCTTCGCGGTCTTGTTCTTTGTTTTGGGTTTCCCACGTAAAACCGGAACCCATCACAATAAACGGGACTTCTGGACAGCGCTGCTGAATAAAATTGCGCTCGCCACAGTCCCAGGTGCCTTTAATAAATTGTACTACGGCTGCTTTATAACCGTGGCCCAAGGCGCGGATCACCGTGCCAAAGCCCGAGCTGGATTTACCCTTGCCGGGGCCGCTGAGCACGATAAGGACCCCGCGCTCCTCGGTGGCCTGCGCGACTTTTTCGTCGATCATGGCCTTTTTGATTTGCATGCGTTTCTGGTGTTTTTCGTCGTCACTCAGTGTAGTCATTAGGTCACCTGTTAAATGTACACCACCAATTGCACGCAAGTGGTGGTGTTAAAAACAACGGTAATGATACCTGTTATTTGGGTGTGTAGGTGATGGTTAGCATGGCTTCACGGCCAATAGTTTGATAGTCACCTAGTCCGCCCCGGGCAGTAACATAGTCGCGGTCAAAAATGTTTTTCAGGGCTAAGTTAAGCCTGAGTTGCTCGTTGAAGCGATATGATACGGCTGTGTCGATCACGGTGTATCCGCCTAAGCGATCAGTGTTGTTGGTGTCTTCATAGCGTTTGCCAACAAAGCGTAAGCTGGCGCTGGCGCCCCACTGTTGCCACTGGCGATCAGCATCAATATTAAATTGTTTGCTGGCTCGACGCCGCAAATCTTTGTTCGTGCTGGTGTCGGTGGCGTCGAGTAAGGTGGCGTTGGCTTCAATATTCCACTGATAGAGGCTTGTTGCCATGCTTAGCTCAAGACCTTTTATTTCGGCACCTTTGATCTGGTCGGGGCCAAATGTTGCCGGATTGTATTGAATTAATTCATCGACATCATTTTGAAAATAGCTGGCTCCCCAGGTTCCCCAGGCTTGATCGACCCGCAATTCTAATTCACGATTTTCTGAGGTTTCTGGCTTTAAAGTTGCCACGCCGTAAAAGGGGTAATATAAGTCATTAAAGGTGGGAGCATTAAAGCCTTCGCCGTAAGAGGCAATAAGTTTAACGGGCTTAGCAAGCTGAATGCCCACCGAGGCATTGCCGGTGTCATAGGTGCCAAATTGCTCGTTGTCGTCATTGCGGCCGCCGATCGTTAGGTCGACGATACCGAAATCGGCTTGCCACTGGGCGAAAATCGCCTTGTTGGCGCGGCTGTCTTCGCCATAATTCAGGTTGCTATCGACTTCGTCGAGCAGGCGTTCAAACCCCACAGTGAGTACATGGCTGTCACTGAGTAGCCAGTCATTTTGTAGACTATAAATTTTGCGGGTGGTGTCAAAATTATCACCGCTCACACCGACGGCGCTGGGTTCCACATAATGATGTTTGACCTGCGACTGATCCTTTGACTCACCGGCAGATAAAGTCAGCAGCCAGTTTTGCAAGAGCTGGAATTCTCCGCGGATATTGGCGACATTAACCTCGCTGACGCTGTAGGGCGAGCAACTATAAATAGCAAAAGGGGTGCCGTAGCAGTTGGTGTCGTAATCACTTTCGCTGCGGCTGTTTTGGTATAGCGCAAATATGCTGGCGCGCTCGTTAATTTTATGGCTCGCCGTTAGGTTGAAAGCGGTTTGTTCAAAGCCGTCTTTGTCGCCGTGCACCCCGGATTTGCTTTCGCTATTATCGATACCGTCAGTATTTTCTTGCAGAGCGCTAAGATTAAACTGCGTTTGGCTATTGCCACCGCTTATGGCTGCCAGAGCTTTACTGCTACCCTGAGTGCCAATGCCCAGTTGCAGCATGGGCTTTACACCGTCGGTGTCGTGGTATTTGCGGGTGATAATATTCACGACGCCACCGATGGCCTCAGAGCCATATAAGCTAGAGCGCGAGCCACGCACAATCTCCACTCGCTCAATTAGTTCTGGGGGTAGATTGGTTAGCGACGGGCTGCCGAGAGTGGCTGAACCAATGCGCACGCCATCGATTAAGACCAACGTATGGTTGCTTTGATTGCCGCGTAGAAACAGGCTGGTATTGGCGCCCCGCCCGCCATTGCGGACGAATGTCACGCCCACCGCACGAGACAGCAGTTCTTGCAAGTCTACTGGCTGAATACGCTCAATATCGGCGCGCTCAAATACTGTGACCGGTGCCAAGCTGTCGGCAATCGATTGCTCGGTGCGGGTCGCAGTGACGATGGTAGTTTCCATCTCGCTGTGGGACTGGGCCGACGTAGCCGATGCCGCAATGCTTAAAACACCGCTTAATGCGCTTAATGTGAATTTGTTCATGGTTAACCTCAAAGCTAGCTAGGGAAGCAATGAGGGAGGGGTAGGGGCTATATACAAGTATACGACCGCTGATGGAGCCCTCCGCTTCATCGGGTGAATCGGTAGTAGGCCGGTTCCGGGCTTGCCCTATCTTGTACTCGACAGTGGCTTACCGTTGCGGGGGCAGCGTCGGACTTGGTGGTGTTCTGTATGAACACGCCTCACCGGACTTCCCGTTTAACTCATCGCCGCGAATAACGCGGGCTTGAGCACCTATTACGTGGCGCGCACTCTACGGCTATGGTGCTATTTTGTCAAATTATGTAAGGCCGAGAAGCGGTAGCTTAGACGCGATTTTGTAATGAAATCCGTTGAACGTCGTCGAGCAGGTGTTGATTGGCGGGTAGGCTTAAGCCCTGTTCTGCGGCGAGCCGACACAGATAACCCGTAATCGCCTCAATCTCGGTTTCTTTGCCAGATTCAATATCTTGAAGCATGGAAGAACGGTTGTTCGCGGTAGCGCGGGCAACGTCCAATACTTGCTGGTGTAAGTTGGCGAGCTCTTGGTCGAGGTTCAGGATTTTGCTGAGCTTTAGAATTTCTTCTACCACGCTAGCGATTTGTGCTAGGGCTTCTGGCTTGTCGAGCAATTCGCCATTGCGGCAGCGATGAATAACCGTGAGGGGGTTGATCGCGCAATTAATAGCGAGCTTGCGCCAAAGCACGGCGTCAATATTGTCCCTTGGTGATACTGTTAGTGGTGCAAAACTCAGGGATTGAGCGATGGCGTCTACCTTGTCAGCTGCGCTGCCAATTAAGGTTTGGCCGCGCCCGGCGTGAACGACCGCAAAGCGGCTGGGTCGGTAAGCGCCCTCGGTGGTGGAGGCTTTAAATAGTCGTGCTTTGGGGAATTGCTGCTGGACTTGCTCGGCGATACCGAGGCCGTTTTGTAATAGCACCAAGCTGGCGTCGGGCTGAATATACTCTGCTATCGCTGCCAATGCCGTAAGGGTTTGCTGGGCTTTGGTGGTGATCAGCAGCTGTTGAATGGGGGCTGCGATTGTTGCTGGGCAGCGGGCGGGAATTTTGAGTAAGTCAGTTTGCCCGTTAGCCGTGAAGCGAATGCCGCCGTGCTGGCGATAAGCTGCTAAGCTGCTGTGGTCACGAAAGATGAGTTCAGTATTACGGCCGCTGCGCTGGGCATAGCAGGCCCATAAGCTGCCAATGGCGCCAGCGCCAAGAATCGACCATATTGGATTCGCGGTGTTGCTCACTGTGCTTTTCTGTACATTTGCTTGGTCCTACACATTCAGTCCGCAGTCTCGGGATGCTAAACTGCGCGGCGCAACATAACAAAGGAATTTAGGCTATGCCAGCGTTTGATATTGTCTCAGAAGTGGATTTACACATCTTTACCAATGCCGTTGATCAGGCAGGACGGGTCATTGAAACCCGTTTTGACTTTAAAGGTGTGGATGCGCGTTTTGAACGTGACGGATTGACGGTAACCATGTTCGCAGAGGCGGAATTTCAATTACAGCAAATGGAAGACCTGCTGCGTGCTGCGTTAGTAAAAGTGAAAATCGACCCCCTCGCTATGGAAATGGGTGATGTGAAGGGCGCGGGTAAGCAGGTAAAGCAGTTGGTTACCATGCAAAGCGGTCTGACCTCGGATGTGGCGCGCAAAATCGTTAAATTGATTAAAGACCGTAAACTCAAAGTGCAAAGCCAAATTCAAGATGAACAAGTGCGGGTAACGGGTAAAAAACGCGATGATTTGCAAGAAGTGATGGCGATATTGCGCGCCGAAGAGCTGGATCAGCCCCTTCAGTTCACTAATTTCCGAGATTGATCGCGATTTTCGTGCGTCAGCGCAAGGGCTGAATTTTCCGCTCTTGCATTCGCTGTCCAGCAAGCCAGAATGAACGCACTTTATACTCGGAACCGGCCATGACTGAACAGTCCCCACCGCCCATGCCAAGCCCAGCCCCCCTGACTTGGCAGCAGGCGATTTTTAATCGCCATATGTTTATCTGTGTATTAACCGGTTTTGCCTCTGGTTTGCCCCTGTATTTCTTGATTCAACTGGTCCCGGCTTGGTTGCGCAGCGAGGGTGTGGGCCTGACTGAGATTGGCTTGTTTGCGTTGATTGGCTTTCCCTATAACTGGAAGTTTGTTTGGGCGCCGTTGATGGACCGCTATGTACCGCCATTTTTTGGGCGGCGGCGGGGGTGGATGTTAATCAGTCAGCTAGGCTTGATCGTGTCGATGGCGGTGTTGGGCTTTATCGACCCCAAGTTTTCGGTGGGGCTTGTCGCCTACGGCGCGGCGGCGGTGGCCTTTTGCAGTGCCAGCCAAGATGTGGTGCTTGATGCTTATCGGCGGGAATTATTACGCGATGATGAGTTAGGGCTGGGCAATGCGATTCACGTGCAAGCCTATCGCTTGGCGGGTTTAGTGCCGGGCTCGATTGGGGTGATTCTGGGTGACTATTTACCGTGGAGTACGGTGTTTATGGTCATGGCTGCGTTCATGCTGATCGGTGTGGCGATGACCCTGTGGATTGAGGAGGCGGCGGACGCCAGTATTGCGCCGCTGAGTTTGCGGGCGGCGATTGTTGAGCCATTCAAAGAGTTTGTTAATCGTAAAGGTTGGGCTAGCGCGCTCTACTTGCTGCTGTTTTTGTTTCTTTATAAGCTCGGCGACAATATGGCCACCGCGCTGTCGTCGCCGTTTTACCTCGACCTTGGTTTTACCCTCACTGAAATTGGCACCATTGCCAAAACCGCTTCGCTGACCGCCGCGATTATTGGTGGTCTGGCTGGTGGCATTATTATGATTCGTCTCGGTATCAATCGTGCGCTGTGGGTTTTTGGGGTGGTGCAGGTATTAAGTATTCTTGGCTTTGCCGCACTGGCAGAAATCGGTCACGACCGCTTTGCTCTCGCGGTGGTCATTGTTTTTGAGTATCTCGGCGTTGGCCTCGGAACCGCTGCGTTTACGGCGTTCATTGCCCGTGCTACCACGCCTGCTTACGCCGCCACGCAGTTCGCCCTATTTACGGCCTTAGCGGCTGTGCCTCGCACCTTTGCTAATGCCACCACGGGCATTATTGTCGAGTCAGTGGGCTGGACGAATTTTTATTTGCTGTGTACGGTTATTGCAGTGCCGGGGATGTTGATGTTGTTTAAAGTCGCGCCGTGGCGGGAACCTGCGGCGGGAGGCGCTTGACGGGAGATGGGAGACGCTAAAAAACAAACCATGCACTGCGTGCTTTTGCGTTCACCGTCTCCCGTCAAGCGTGCCGCATCGCGTCAAGGCCACCGCCGCTGGCGCCAATATATCTTCCCGGATACATCTGCGCTGCCTTCTTGAATTAAGGCGTCCAACTGTCGTTGATAGCCGTCGCTACCAATAGGAAAGCTAATTTTGCCTTGGGCGTTGATGACTCTGAACCAGGGGAGTTTGGTGTCGCTTGGGGTTTGGCTGAGAAGTTTGCCAACCCGCCGGGCTTGGCCCGGCAGGCCGGCGAGTCTGGCTATGTCGCCGTAGCTGCATAGCCGTCCTTCAGGTATGCCCTGAATGACGGCGTAAAACTGCTGGGCGGCTTCGCTCATTCTGCTTCGAGGTTGCGGGTGCGTTCCCAGTAATCTTCGTAGAAAAAATCGACCTCACCGGTTTCCAGTGAGTACTCAGCACCAACCACCATCAATTTTCCTTCGCTGATGAGCTTTTCGAGGGTCGGGGAGCCGCTGCTGAGGTGTTCTACCGAGGTGCGAACATTGGCGCGAACAGATTGCTCGATCAGGGCTTTATGGTCATGTCGCAGCTCGGTCGTCATTAGGGTTTCTACCGCAGGGCGAATGCGTTTAACAATGGAGTGCAGATTCTGAGAGGGGATTTTGCTATTGCCGGTGAGGACGTCCACGGTGGCTGAAATAGCGCCGCAGTTGGAGTGGCCCAGTACCACAACAAGCGGTGTACCAAAATTGAGTGCGGCAAATTCAACGCTGCCAATGCCCGATGGCGCAACCACATTGCCAGCGACCCGAATAACAAAAAGGTCTCCAAGACCTTGGTCAAAGACTAATTCCGCTGGCACCCGGGCGTCAGAACAGCCCAATACAATAGCGAAGGGCGCTTGAATCTCAACGAGTTCTGGCCGCTTATTGTGGATGACAGTGGCAGTGTCGCTGTTTAATTTGTCTACAAAGCGGGCATTTCCGGATTTTAGTCGTTCCAGTGCTTCTTGAGCGTTAATCATTGTCATGTTTCCGTTTTCAGTGGGGATTACAGCCAGTCGCTGATCAGTACACCGATACCGATACTTTCGATGGCGTTATTGTATTCAATCAGGCTCTCTCCGTAGCCATTAAAATACTTTACGTAGGCCTTAACCCGGGAATTAATTGGGAAGCTCCAGCCGAGCTCCATTGCGCCTTTGTTCTCGCTACGTAAGTTATTACGCAGCATGAGGCTCAAGGTGCGATTATGCCAATTATAAATTCCCATCCATTCGAAATGGCCTAGGTATTTTTCAATATCTGGGTTGTTGTCGTCCTCCCTATCTTCTTTCAGGCGATACCAAGGTTTGAAGGACATCGCAAAGCGATCTCGTTCAAAAATGAAATTAAGCATCAGTCGGTTCCAGCTGCGTGATATCGGTTCACTGCGACCGTTCGATTGATGGTTAAATATCAGTTGGTTGCCAACATTGCGAAAGCCAAGCCACTCCCAGTCATTGGTGAAGGTGAGCATGGCCTCTGGCTCGTGGTTCGTTTCACGAAATGGGGCCGATGACACGCTGTTGTAGGCTTGCCAGAACGAACGGTTGGTGTAACCCATGCTGAGATAACCGTTGTTCTCAAAAATCGACTCCCAAACCATGACTTTTATGCTGAGCTGGAATTCTAATTCAGTATTGTCTTGCTGAATATCGGCGCCCGGCACCAGGCTATTATAATCAAAGATGTCGTCTCGGTAAGAGATTGGCAGTATGTAATTGCTTCTATGGGGGGTTAAAACAAAGGGGTTGTCGTGAGTAAAGCGCTCTAATTCAAAGCGTTGCTGTACTACGCCGCTATTGCTGTGAGTAGGCTCAGTAATAGTCTGTTCGGGCTGGCTCTCAGTAGCTTGGGTGTCGGTGGTGCTCCACAGTGGAGATTGACAGAGCGCCCGGAGTTCAGCGACGGTAGTCGATTCTGACGCTGACTGGGCCGCAAGGGCGAGACAGTCGGAGCTTGCCGCCGCAAGTGGCGCTGCTAAGGCGCCGCAGATGCCCAGAATAAGCAGTTTACTTTGCTGATGGTGTTTCATTTATGATCCGTATTGCGGCGTGGCAAACTAGAATTGTAAACCAATGCTGAGGCATTTGGCTGGTGATTTTTCAATTGCGCTGTGCGCCCTTGAATTCGTGGCTATCCCTCCCCATTTATTGAGAAACCCTATTTATTAAAGTGAGCTTTTAATGCGCTTTTTGTTTGCCTTGTTCGTGGTTTTGCCGGTATTAGAGATGTGGCTGTTAATCGAGGTTGGCGGCCTGATCGGCAGTTTGCCGACGATTGGTATGGTGGTGTTTACTGCTGTGGTGGGCGCCGCCCTGCTAAAGCAGCAGGGGATAGAAACACTGACTCGCGCCCAGCAGCGTCTAAGTAGCGGCCAAGTACCCGCTACCGAAATCTTGGAAGGCCTGCTATTAGCGGTGGGCGGCGCGCTGTTGCTTACCCCCGGCTTTATCACCGATACCCTGGGGTTTGTGTGTCTAATTGGGCCGTTGCGGCAATGGCTTGTTGGCCAGTTATTGAAGCGCGGAGTGATGCAAGTAAACAATTTTCAAACAACTGGATTTCAGTCCGGAAGCGCCGGCTTTACCGGCACCGATAATGCCGACGCCCCAGTGAACCCGACTGCTCGACGGGATACCGTGATAATTGAAGGCGATTACAAAAAAGAAGAATAATTTTCTTGTCGGGCTCTTGAAAAGCATTTGCGCAGCCCCATTTACAGGACAGCCCACGGTAACTTGGCGGTGATAAGCCTGGTTTTCCCTGTTGGGATGCGTGCTGTTTCCCAATCCGTAACGAAAGGGGGTTCAGGTCAAAAGGCAATGCTGCTTTTGGGCTGACACCGGTTTAGCCGGTCAATAAATTCTAAATCATTGATTTAATGGAGATTGATAAAAATGAAAATTCGTCCGTTATACGATCGCGTTGTAGTTCGTCGTAAGGAAGAAGAGAAGACTAGTGCGGGCGGTATTGTTCTGCCAGGTTCTGCTAAAGAAAAGCCAAACCAAGGTGAAGTTATCGCCGTTGGTGAAGGCAAATTGTTAGAAAGCGGCGAATTGCGTCCGGTTGGCGTTAAAGCTGGTGATGTCGTTATTTTTGGTCAGTACTCCGGTAGCACCGTAAAAGTCGACGGCGAAGAGCTGATCGTTCTGAATGAATCAGAAATCTTTGGTGTAGTAGAAGCTTAAGTCCGGCAAAAGATTTCTTTTGAATCAACGAATTAGTTAATAGAAGGATTATAAGATCATGGCAAAAGACGTAGTATTTGGAAACGAAGCGCGCCAGCGCATGGTGGCTGGTGTCAATATCCTAGCTAACGCAGTTAAAGTTACTCTTGGCCCTAAAGGCCGCAACGTGGTACTTGAGAAGTCTTACGGTGCGCCAACCATCACTAAAGATGGTGTGTCTGTAGCCAAAGAAATCGAGTTAGAAGATCGCCTAGAGAACATGGGCGCGCAAATGGTTAAAGAAGTGGCGTCACGCGCTTCTGACGATGCCGGTGACGGTACTACCACCGCTACTGTATTGGCTCAGGCAATCGTAAACGAAGGCCTGAAATCAGTTGCAGCGGGCATGAACCC
Organism: Zhongshania aliphaticivorans; assembly: GCF_001586255.1. NCBI lineage: Bacteria > Pseudomonadati > Pseudomonadota > Gammaproteobacteria > Cellvibrionales > Spongiibacteraceae > Zhongshania > Zhongshania aliphaticivorans. The sequence goes on along the minus strand of NZ_CP014544.1, from coordinate 3,247,648 downwards.
GATGGACATTAAGCGCGGTATCGACAAAGCTATTGCCGCTGCGGTTGAAGAAGTTAAGAAGCTGTCTAGCCCCTGCGCAGACACTAAAGCGATTGCTCAAGTTGGTACTATCTCTGCAAACAGCGATTCAAACATCGGCGACATCATTGCTGAAGCAATGGACAAAGTCGGTAAAGAAGGCGTTATCACCGTTGAAGAAGGCCAGGGCCTGCACAACGAACTAGACGTTGTTGAAGGTATGCAGTTTGACCGTGGTTACCTGTCTCCTTACTTCGTTAACAACACTGAGAACATGAGTGTTGAGCACGACAGTCCCTATATTCTGTTGGCTGACAAGAAAATCTCCAATATCCGTGAAATGCTGCCTTTGCTTGAGCAAGTCGCTAAGTCTAGCCGTCCGTTGATTATTGTTGCTGAAGACGTTGAAGGCGAAGCACTGGCTACGCTGGTCGTTAACACCATGCGCGGTATTGTTAAAGTTGCCGCTTGTAAGGCACCTGGCTTTGGCGATCGTCGCAAAGCAATGTTGCAAGACCTTGCGATTCTGACTGGCGGTACTGTGATTTCAGAAGAAGTTGGTCTGGATCTTGAACAAGCCACATTGGAGCACCTTGGTACTGCTAAGCGCGTAACCATGGACAAAGAGAACACCGTGATCGTTGACGGCGCTGGCGATGCTGCTGCTATTCAATCTCGCGTTGCTGAGATCCGCACGCAAATCGAAAACACCAGTTCAGATTACGACCGTGAGAAACTGCAAGAGCGCGTAGCGAAATTGGCTGGCGGTGTAGCGGTTATCAAGGTTGGTGCTGCCACTGAAATGGAAATGAAAGAGAAGAAAGCCCGCGTTGAAGATGCGCTGCACGCAACTCGCGCTGCGGTAGAAGAAGGCGTGGTTCCTGGTGGTGGTGTTGCGCTGGTTCGTGCAATTACTAATATTGGCACTATCGAAGGTGACAACGAAGACCAGACTGCTGGTATCAATGCTGCGCTGCGCGCACTGGAAGCACCTCTGCGTCAAATCGTGACCAACGCAGGTGATGAAGCGTCAGTGGTACTGGATAAAGTTCGCAATGGCACCGGTAACTTCGGTTACAACGCCGGTACTGGCGAATACGGCGATATGATGGAAATGGGTATTCTCGACCCTGCCAAAGTAACCCGTACTGCACTGCAGGCTGCTGGTTCGGTCGCTGGTCTGATCATCACTACCGAGTGCATGATTGCCGACGCACCAAAAGCTGAGTCTGGCGCTGGCGGCATGCCAGACATGGGCGGCATGGGTGGAATGGGCGGTATGGGTGGAATGGGCGGCATGATGTAAGCAGTCCCCTGCTCTAAAGTCCCACTTTGGTGGGGCTTTATCGCTTTTCAAACCCCGGCCTTGGTCGGGGTTTGTCGTTTTTGGGCCTTAGTCTTGTTGATTCGGCTTGAATAAAACCCGCAGCCAATTGCGCCAGCTATTATTCTCCATCGCCATCTTGGCGAGTCCGTCCTGAATTTCGTAGTAATGCTCAGAGTCCTGAAATAAGACTTCGCGTTTCAACATTCGTCGTTTGGGATTTATGGTCTTGATTACTCGGGCGGGATTGCCCGCCGCAATCACATTCGCAGGGATGTCTTTGGTGACAATGCTGCCAGCACCAATCACGCTGTTCTCGCCAATACGCACACCTTTATTGACGATGACGCGCTCGCCGAGCCAGACGTTGTCTTCTAATACCACTGGCTTTTCGCTGCGGAAGGGGCGGATGCGGTTGTAAATGCCGTGCCAGTCGCTGTCGCTGATATAAACATTGGCGGCAAACATGCAGTTGTCACCAATGCGGATGGATTTGGCTGCGGAAATTCGTACGCCAGGTGATATTAGGCAGTAATTGCCGATGCGAATTTCCGATTCGCCGAGTCGACTCGGCCAGCTGGTCAAACGAATAATATTGTCTGGCGAAGCGATAATGTGCGCGTGTTTACCCAAATGAATGTTGTCGCCAAAAATGGCCACGCTGCGCGGGTTCACTACGTCGGGTAGGCTGCCCAAGCTGTCGAACTGGGGTGCAATGTAGCGTCGGACATACCAGGTATTTATTGTTTTGCTCAGGCGGTGAAGCGCAAGAGGTGTGCTGCTGCGTCGCAATGTGGAATTCCTGAAGAGGGCGCTCAGTGGCGGGAATGGGTTTGGCGGGGGATTATTTCACGTTGCGTTGGCATATGCATGGGGGATTTTATCTAACGCTTTTGCTATGTTACATCTTGAGAATTCTGGGTAAAAATGTTTTAGTTGGGCCCTCGCGAATCTAAAACAGATATCTTGCGTAAGTATTAGCAATAATAAATTCAGGACACCATCATGTTAAATAGCCGCCTACTAATCATTTTAGTTACTCTCGTCGCCCTCTCTGCCTGCGGCGGCAGCTCTAGTTCGAGCTCTTCACGCAACCCAGGTTCTGGTGAGGTTAGTCAGCCCGCTGACAGTGATGGCGACGGAGTGGCTGATAGCAGTGATAATTGCCCCGCAGTAGCCAATAGCGACCAAGCCGATGCCGACAGCGATGGTGTTGGCGACGTTTGCGATGATGATGCCGACAATGATGGGGTTAGCGACGACCAAGATAATTGCCCCGCCGTGGCCAATGCCAATCAGCAAGACCTTGATGCCGATAGTATCGGTGATGCTTGTGACCCTGAAGACAACCGCGACAGTGACGGCGACGGCGTAGGTAATGAAGACGATCTTTGCGCGAATTCTGCTGCCCAGTCGACCGTCGATGCCCAGGGCTGTTCGGCGGCGCAAACTAATGCCTCCTGCGGCGACAGCTTTGCAACGGTTACGGCGAACCGCCATTACCAGGTAATTTTACCCTCAGCCAGTGGTGAAAATATCAGTTTTGAAGTATTTGAGCCTGCTGTTCTAGATTGCGGCAAGCGCGCTGCGGGTGCCCACCCCTTGGTGTTGCACGGCCACGGTTTTGGCGGCTCACGGGTTAGCGATCCGGCGGCCGGTGATTACAGTGGTAATGCCCTAGATCTGCTCGTTGCGGGCGGCTATCCGGTGATTAGTATCGATCAGCGCGGTTTTGGCGACAGCAGCGGCACCGTGCGGGTAATGGACCCAGACGTAGAAGGCTTGGATTTATTGCAAATACTGGATTGGGCTGAAGCCAACTTAGATTATTTGGCCTGGCGCGATGAGGCTACGGGCGAATTGGCCCGACGACCAGATCCGGCGGTAAGTGTTGCGGGCGGCGTAAACTTGCTGAGTGGCGCCGTGGGCTCTAGCTACGGTGGTGGCTACCAGTTGCTGATTCACGGCGTGGATGAAAAACAGCGTATGGACGCGATGGTGCCGGATATTACGTGGCATTACCTGCCCTTTAGTTTAAATCCGGGTGATGTGGTGAAATCAGGCTGGAGTTTGTTGCTGGTTGGCGGTGGTGAAGCGGGCAGCTATCAGCCCGGATTTGAGAATCAAGAGTCACCCTTGGCGCGAGGCCTCGACCCCTTTGTTAAAGAAACCTTATTGCGGGGTATTGCGACTAATGAGTTTCCGCGCGATGCCTTGGACTGGTTTGCCTACCACAGCCCGCAGTATTGGTGTGAACTGAATGGCCAAGCGACCATGCCCTACAGTTTTGCTGCTAGTCCGCTAAACAATAATATCAGTAGTGAGTTTAATGAAGCGCCGGGCAGCAATAGCTACACCGGGCAGCCGGGGGTGGATATCCTGTTAACTCAGGGTATTCGTGACACCCTGTTTAACTTTAATGACGCGTGGTGGAATTTTCAGTGCCTAAGTGAACGCGCCACCGGTAGCGGTCATGAGGTTCGCCTGTTGACCCATGAAAGCGGCCATATCATTCCTAATTTTGTGGGTGAAACGCCAGAGCCGATTTATTTTCAAGCCTTGGGCGGTAAGTTCGCCTGCGGCGAAAGGACTCAGCGCAGCGCGACAATTGATTGGTTTAATGCCAAATTGCGGGGCCAGACTGCCGCGGCGGATCTCAGTGGCGAGAATAAAATTTGCGTTTCTCTGGCAGATGACGATGCGGTGAATATTCCGGTCAGCAAGTTTAAGGCTCGCCGCTCGGCCAATGATACGACGGCGATTAGCTTCAGTGAGTTTAGTGATTTGGCAGTCGCCAATGTGCCCAACGGCGTTGCTGCGCAGACGGCCCATGTTCTCGCGCAAGATGTGAGTATTGCCCCGCTACTAACCGTTAGTGATAGCAAAGGTCTGATTATTGCCGGTATCCCGCAGCTCGATATTACGGTGTCTACCCCGCAAATGGTGAATGACGAAGCTTGTGCGCTGGGCGGGGTGCCTACTATTCGCACCGGCTGCGATAGCATCCTGTTTGTTGGTATCGCGATTCGGAATGTCGGGGGCGAGTGGCGTTTACTCGACGACCAGATCATGCCGGTGCGCGGCCTTGGTGATCATACTGATATCGACTTGGTGGGTATTGCTGAGCGTTTAGCGTCGGGTGATGAGTTGGGCTTGTGGGTCAGCGGTTACCACCCCCAGTATATTGAGTCATTTTCTCGGGACCTGACGATCCCCGTCGTGAATATTGCGGCCAGTGTGCGACTACCCTTGTTTGCCTTGGATGCCGCTGGTGAGCCGGATTTTGCTGTAGACCCGAGTACTGCGATTGCGGTGGCGGCGCCTTAGTTATACTTGTTGAGCCAGTAATGTGTGCTGGCTCAATTCTCCTTCTTTAGTTACTGACTCCAGAGCGTAATTTACGCGCCGTCGCTCGATAAGAATTTGTGTCGAAGCGCCTGTCGTCTCTATACTTAAACCCATTCTTTTATGAGGCGAGTGCGCCGTTTATTGGGTGAGGGTAATTTGGAGCTGTCGTCAATTGTTCCGTGGGGGCGTTCATACGCAGAGTATTGCCGTATGTTTGCCCTTAGCGAAAGGGATTTAGAGGGACATATTCTCGGCTGTGGCGATGGTCCGGCCAGCTTTAATGCTGAGCTGAGCCAAACTGGTGGGCGGGTTATGTCTGTTGATCCGATTTACCAATTCAGTAAAGCGGAAATCAATAGCCGTATTCAGCGCGTCTACCCGGGTATGATCGCTGAGCTTGCTCGCAACGCCGACAGCTATTATTGGAGTAGTTTCAAAGACCCTGGCCACCTTGGCTCGGTGCGGATGTCGGCGATGAACCGGTTTTTGGACGATTTTGATGCAGGCATCGAGGCAGGCCGCTATGTTGATGCCAGCTTACCTGAACTTCCTTTTTTTGATAATGAATTTGACCTTGGTCTGTGTTCGCATTTGTTGTTTTTATACAGCGAACAGATTGATGCCGCGCAGCATATAGAGGCGCTCACCGAAATGTGTCGGGTGGCCAAAGAGGTTCGTGTCTATCCCTTATTGAGTCTTGATGGTCGCTTGTCGCAGCATCTTCCCGGTGTGTTGCGGTATTTTAATGAGCGTGAATATCGAGCTGAGTTAAAGCCGGTGCCATATCAATTTCAAAAAGGCGCGAGTGAAATGCTCACTTTGCGGAAAATTATTTGCTAGATGCTAGATGCTAGATGCAACCAAGCTAGGATAAATCATGGTTTTAGACGCTCTCGAATTAGTCAGTGCTAAGGTTAATTTGCTTTCCGCCAGCTCGCTATTTGCGGGTGTTGGGGATTTGCCCATACTGGAATGCACTACCGCAAAATGTCGGGCATTGATTGCCCTACAGGGTGCTCAGGTTTTGTCTTTTTGCCCAGTCGGCGAAGATGACCTATTGTGGCTGAGCCCGCTTGAATCTTTTGAGCCGGGCAAAGCGATTCGCGGTGGAATTCCGCTGTGTTTGCCGTGGTTTGGTGTCAATCGTCGTGAACCTGAGTTGCCTAAGCACGGTTTTGCGCGGAATCAATCCTGGGCCTTAGATAATATTGCTGAGTCCGCTGACGGGGATCTGGAAATTAGTTTTCTGTTCCAGCCTAGCGAGGCTGATTTGCGCATTTTTCCTTGTTTTTTTTCTGCTCAACTTACTATTTTATTAGCTAATGACTTAACCCTGAGTTTGTCCGTGCGCAATAACAGTGACGACACTATGCCCCTCAGTTTTGCAATGCACAGCTATTTCGCGGTATCGGGCTTGTCTGCACTTGGACTAAATGGTGTCGAGGGTGCCGAATACCTCGATAACTGCCAGCAACTAGCCCGTTTTAAACAGGACGAAGCACTGCATTTTGCGGGCGAGATTGATCGGGTTTATGAGGGGCTCAGCGGTCGGCAGTGCATAAATGATACTCAGCGAAATATTGTGATTAATGGCCGGGGTTGTGACACCGTGGTGGTGTGGAATCCCGGTGAGGCCCTCGCTAAAGACATGGCGGATGTTGGGCCGCATTTTTCAGAGTATGTCTGTGTAGAGCGGGGCATGGCTTTTGCCGATGAGCTGCAATTGGCGCCGGGGCAGCAACATCTTGCGGTAATGACGGTGGCGCAAGCGTGTTGATGCTATTCTCGTGTGGTGTTTTCTAGCTGAGCTCCACTGCTGACGAAATCGCTTAATTTGGTGTCTTTCGGTATATTGGAATTCACCGTGGCGGACTCGCTCATGCACATAAAAATAATTCTGTTCAGTTTCAGTTAATCTCAATTAGGTATTATTACGTACACAAGTTAAACGTTACCGCTAATATTTCGGTGTTGGCGGTTAGTGGTAAATCAAGAGGGGAATAATATGCGTTTACATTTAGTATTAGTTGCATTGTTATCGACAGCGGTAGTGGCCTGTAGCAGTAGTGGCACCGTATATAAGCCGGCAGAAGAGCGCGGGGCTTATGGATACACCGAAACCGAGCTTGGCGCTGACCGTTACCGGGTAACGTTTACCGGTAATAGCCGGACTGATAAAGAGACTGTGAATGATTATGCAATGTTGCGGGCGGCAGAGCTGACCCTGCAGAATGGCTATAATTGGTTCCGTTTGGTCAATCGTGACACCGAAGGCAAGACCCGCACGACTGGCGGAGTTTCAGCCATTAATGACTTTGGTGGTCATACGGCGGTATATCAGCGCTGCGGCCTAGTAAGTTGCGATACTGTTGTCACGCAGACGCCGTCACGTATTAGCGGTGGTGTGTCGACTTCAACTACGCGTACTAACTACCAGGCTTCATTGGAAATTAAAATGGGTAAAAATCCTATGCCCGATGATGCTGAAGCCTATAACGCGCAAGAGTTAGCATCTACCTTGCGTCGCTGGATAGGCCAGAACGCGAAGTAAAACATTAGGTTTAGCTCCAACCGGGCGCTGGTCGCCCGGTTTTTTACGTTTGGGGTAATGTTTATGACCTTGTCAAAGACAGGCGAGACCGCGCTTGAAACTGTGGTGGTATTGGGCGCGAGCCCAAAGCCAGAGCGTTATTCTTATAAAGCGGTAAAGTTGCTTGCGGAGTATGGTCACCGGGTTTTACCAGTAAACCCTTACCACCGCGATGTGGCTGGGATCTCTTGTGTAGCAGATGTTGCGCAGCTGAAGGAAAAAGTAGATACCGTCAGTCTGTACGTTCGGCCTGAGCTCTTAGTAAAGGATCTTGCTCAACTTGTCGAATTAGCGCCGCGCAGAGTGATATTTAATCCTGGTACGGAGTCAGATGAGATGGCTGAGGTCTTTAGTGCGGCGGGGATCGCCACGGAAGAGGCCTGTACTTTGGTACTGTTGAGAACCGGTCAATTTTAGTTTTCGAGTATTAAAAAAGGGGAGCCACTGGCTCCCCTTTTTTAATCGTTCTGCTGCTATTTAAACAAACTGCAGCAGTGAAACCATGGCCACGGCAAGGGCGATACTGCAATGCACCACGCCTTTTACGGTAGTCATTGGGCCGGTTTTACCAAATATGGCGTTGAGCTGAATCAGCGCAATTAAGCCGATGCAAATCCATAGGCCCAAGCTAATAGACGTGCCTGCTTTGCTTATGGCGGTGGCACTTGCGGCGCCAGCGCCGTGGAAGGAGCCCATCATGCCGATTAGCATAGGGGCCGAGAACAGGGTGTTAGTCCGCGAGGCGAGGCCAGCTTTTGGCGCTGCTTTGGCCGCGTCACCAGGTACGATGCCACACACAATTTTTTGATTTGGCCAAATAATCAACCACACGTTGAGGAACATCAGGGTGCCCATAAGGGCGCCAATAATGATGTAGCCGTTTAAACCGCGAGCCATGGTGAAGTGCAGTAAGCCTAAGCCGGTGATGAAGGTGAACATGGCGCCCCAGCGGAACCACCATAGCGCGCGCGGTGCGAGCTTTTTAACCGCATCGGCCTTGGCAGCGGGTTCAGCTTCTTTAAAGTATTCTGTTTGCACAAAATTAAAATAATACAGCAAGCCAATCCAGGTAATACCAAATAAAACGTGCAGCCAGCGTAGTAGTAAGTCTGGGGAGATAAATGCGTCCATTAAAGAATCCTCGTTCGCGTTTTGTCGTTGTCTAATTTTTTTTGTGTGCACTGCAGCGTCGAGTCAATGTACAACCATCTGCCGCGCTGTGTTAGCGTAAAACCGTTGAAGTATAGCAAAGCCGCGGAACTTGGGTAGTAATTGCTGCTCAAATGCCGAATGTGGTGCTTTAAGCCCCGTTAGGTCAGTGTCATAATGGGTTTTTTTCTGCCCCTAATTAGAGTGAGTTATTAAGCGTGAGCACGGAAAGACAGGAACCAAAAATTTCACTCTCGATTGACGAGGACGATATTGTCCAGGCCCCGCCGCAGCGCAAGACTCCATCTGCGCCGCCGCCGCCACCGCCGAATAGTGGTGGCGGCAGTGGCTTCGTGACGTTTATGTTAGCGGTGCTGATATTGGCGCTGGCTGGCGCATCGTATTATTTATATGAGCAGCTGAGCAGTGCGCAAAAGCAATTGCAGTCTGGGCAGGGGCGGATCGATCTCTTGGAGCAGCGCTTGTCGGTTGCCGATGAAAGTATTAGTGAGACCAGCGCTTCAACTCAGGTAAGACTCCAAGAAATGGATTCGGAGGTGCGCAAGCTGTGGGACAATGTTTGGAAAAAGCAGAAAGAGGAACTCGCTCAGCATGACGCTAGTTTGACTACCCAAAAAGCCAATTTAGAAAAAGCTGAAAAGCGTATAGCCGCGCTTGAAGCGAAATTGCGGACCAGCGACGAGCAAGTTGCCAAAATTGTAAAGTCTTACAATGCTGAACGTGAATCGCTTACCTCAATGGCGAGCAAGCTAGATCGAGTTATTGCCCAAGCTGAAGTAAATCGCAAGCAGTTATTAGATATGGGTAAACAAGTCGCCTCTGGTGGCGCATTGGATGCGCGTGTTAAAGATCTTGAGCGCCGGGTTAGTCAAAATGACGATTGGCTGGATTCAATCAATGCCTTCCGCAAGCAGGTGAATCGCGATATCGAGTCTATGCGTCAGACAATGTCGCAATACCACTCGGGCAGTCCGTCCCCGAGATAAGCAAATAGCGGGAGCAGGGCGCTGGGTGATAAGGGTCATGGTGTACTACACCACGGCCCTTTAGCTAGTGTATACTCTGCCGCCATTCCGGCCGCTGTCGCCATCATTTCAGGAGTCCTCCGATGACCGTAATTCGTCAAGACGATCTCATTCAGAGTGTGGCCGACGCGCTGCAATACATTTCATACTACCACCCCGTCGATTTTATCCGCGCTATGGATGAAGCCTATCAGCGTGAAGAAAACCCCGCCGCCAAAGACGCCATGGCGCAAATTCTGATCAACTCGCGGATGTGCGCCGAGGGCAAGCGCCCGATTTGCCAAGATACCGGTATTGTTACTGTGTTCTTGACCGTGGGCATGGATGTGCAGTGGGAAGGCACCATGGGTGTCAGCGATATGGTCAACGAAGGTGTTCGCCGCGCCTATAATCTGCCAGATAATGTGTTGCGCGCCTCTATTCTGGATGACCCCGATGGCGCTCGCAGCAATACCAAAGACAATACCCCGGCAGTTATCCACTACCAGATCGTGCCCGGCAACACTGTAGACGTGCATGTTGCGGCCAAAGGCGGCGGCTCTGAAGCAAAATCCAAATTTGCCATGCTCAATCCGTCTGACTCAGTCGTCGATTGGGTGTTAAAAATGGTACCTACCATGGGTGCGGGCTGGTGCCCGCCGGGCATGCTGGGCATTGGTATTGGCGGCACTGCTGAAAAAGCGATGATTATCGCCAAAGAAGCGCTGCTCGACCCAATTGATATTCACGATCTGCAGAAGCGCGGTGCCAGCAACCGCGCTGAAGAACTGCGTTTAGAGCTATTCGATAAAGTGAATAAGCTCGGTATTGGCGCTCAGGGCCTGGGTGGTTTAACCACGGTTCTGGATGTGAAGGTAAAAGACTTCCCGACTCACGCCGCCAATAAAGCCGTTGCTATGATTCCTAACTGCGCGGCGACTCGCCACGCCCACTTCACGCTAGATGGCAGTGGCCCAGCGGCACTGACACCCCCGTCGTTGGATGAGTGGCCAGAAGTAACCCGCGAAGCAGGCGATGCCAAGCGTGTTAATTTAGACACCGTTACCCAGGAAGAAATGGCCGCTTGGAAGCCAGGCGACACCATTTTGCTGAGCGGTAAAATGCTGACTGGTCGCGATGCTGCCCACAAGAAAATGGTCGATATGCTGGCCAAGGGTGAAGAGCTTCCCGTAGACCTGAAAGGTCGCTTTATCTATTACGTTGGCCCCGTTGACCCAGTGCGCGACGAAGTTGTTGGCCCCGCAGGCCCAACCACCGCTACCCGTATGGATAAATTCACCCGCACCATGCTCGCCGAAACCGGCTTAATGGGCATGATCGGTAAATCCGAGCGCGGCGATGTGGCCATCGATGCCATCAAGGAATTTGGTGCTACCTATCTAATGGCCGTTGGCGGCGCGGCGTATTTGGTTGCCCAAGCGATCAAAAAATCCGAAGTTGTCGGCTTCCCCGAATTGGGTATGGAAGCGATCTACGAATTCACTATTGAAGACATGCCCGTTACCGTGGCGGTGGATGTTCGCGGTGAATCGGTGCACAAGATCGGGCCACAGATTTGGAAGGCGAAGATTGAAGAGCAGGCGATAGAAGTAGTCTGAGGTCGGGGGTCGGGCGCCTGACGCAGAGCGAGAGATGCCTGCTTGGACGTCCGACGCCAGACATCCGACGTCCGACGAGTAAGCGCTTTTCGCGTATAGGAGCACACCTTGGCAAATCAAACCTTCTACTGGCACGATTACGAAACCTGGGGCGCTAATCCCGCTCGTGATCGGCCGGTGCAGTTTGCCGGGGTGCGCACCGACGCAGATTTGAATATTATCGATGAGCCCCTAATGGTGTTCAGTCGGCCCAGTCCAGATTATCTTCCCCATCCCGAAGCCTGTTTAATTACCGGTATTACGCCCCAGCAAGCCCTGCAAGACGGTGTGTCTGAGGCAGAATTTATTGCTATTGTTCACGCCGAGCTGTCCCAGCCGGGTACCTGTGGTGTTGGCTATAACAGTATTCGTTTCGACGATGAAGTCACTCGCTATACTTTATACCGCAACTTTTTTGACCCCTATGCCCGAGAGTGGCAAAACGGCAATTCTCGCTGGGATCTTATCGATGTCGCGCGCTTGTGTCGGGCCCTGCGGCCAGAGGGTATTGAATGGCCGGTGCGGGAAGATGGCACCCCAAGCTTCCGCCTTGAGGAGCTGTCAGCAGCCAATGGCTTAAGCCACGAGTCGGCGCACGACGCCTTATCCGATGTCTACGCTACCATTGATCTGGCAAAATTACTTAAAGCCCGACAGCCTAAATTATTTGATTACGCACTGAGCTTGCGGGACAAACGCACTGTGGCAGCGATGCTGGATACAGTCACGCAAGTGCCGGTACTGCATGTCTCCGGTCGCCTGCCTGCGTCGAAGTTTTGCTCGGCATTGATGATGCCGCTGGCCCTGCACCCCGACAACAAAAACAGTGTGATTGTGTATGATCTCAGTGTTGATCCTCAGCCCTTAATTGATTTGTCGGTAGAAGAAATTTCGGCGCGGGTATTCAGTGCCACCGCCGATTTGCCCGAGGGCGCAGAGCGTATCCCCCTCAAAGAAATTCATATCAATCGCGCTCCTATTGTCGCGACAGCGAAATTGCTGGATGACGCCGTATGCGAGCGTTTACAGCTCGACATGGCCCAGTGTCGGCGCAATTGGCAGCGCATTCGTAAAAGCGGTGATCTTACGGCCAAGCTGCAAAAACTATTTGGTGGCCGCAAGTTCGCCGAAAGCAGTGATCCCGATGTGATGCTCTATGGCGGCGGTTTTTTCAGTGGCGAAGATCGTCATTTGATGGATTCGGTGCGCAGCAGTGACCCAGAGTCCTTGGCGGGGCAGTCTTTTCCCTTTCGGGATCAGCGTCTGCCTGAATTACTCTGGCGTTACCGCGCGCGTAATTACCCTGCGACCTTGACTGGGGCTGAGCGCCAGCAGTGGCTGGAGTTTTGCCGCCGACGCCTGCGTCAGCCCGAGCCGGGTCAGCTGGGTTTCGCTGAGTTTCGCCAGCGCTTAGGTGAATTGGCGCTGGAGCGCAATTCTTCTACAGACGCCATGATACTCAATGAATTAAGCGAATATGCCGATGCCCTGGAGCAGGAAGGTTTGTGAGCTCCCCGTGGTGGGTGTATATGGTGCGCAGCCGCAGCGGCAAACTGTATACCGGTATTAGCACCGACCCGGAACGTCGATTTCGAGAACATTGTGGCGAGGGTGGGCGAGGTGCACGGTTTTTTCGCGGTGATCCCGCCCAGGCAATCGTCTACCGTGAGACCGCACAAAATCGCTCTGAGGCATCTCAGCGTGAGGCGGCAATCAAAAAAATGACGCGTAGCGCCAAAGATGCTCTTGTTACTTCGCAGGCCTAAAAAAACGCTGAAAAACGCCGCTTTCCCGCAGGCTTGATACAGGCGATAATGCCCGCCGATAAACAGGGGAAGGTAATGTCAGATAGCGGTCCAGAGCGAGCAAAAAGCACAAACGTCGGCGTACTAAAGGCCATGATGCAGTTTTTGCGGCCTTATTACTGGCAAATGATTGGCGCCAGTATAGCCCTTGTGTGTACTGCGGCCATTACCCTTTCCATCGGGCAGGGGCTGCGGATGCTGGTTGATCAGGGCTTCTCTAGCAACGCGACTGAAGCCGCTTTGAATCAAGCCTTGTTGCTCTTTACCGCGATGATCCTGTTGCTGGCGGTGGGCACCTTTACTCGCTTTTATTTGGTGTCGTGGATAGGTGAACGCGTTAGTGCCGATTTGCGCAAGGCGGTATTTGCTCATGTGGTGCATCTGCATCCTGGCTATTTTGAAACCAATCTCAGCGGTGAAATTCAATCCCGTATCACCACCGACACCACCTTATTGCAAACTGTCATTGGTTCTTCAGTATCGATTGCGCTGCGCAATTTGCTGATGTTTATCGGCGGGGTGATATTGCTCTTTATCACCAATCCGAAATTAACGGCGCTGGTGATGCTCAGCGTGCCCTTGGTTGTGGTGCCGATTATTGTGTTTGGTCGCCGGGTCCGCAGCTTGTCGCGAACCAGCCAAGATAAGATCGCTGGTGTCGGTACCTTTGTCGGTGAATCGGTTAAAAATATTAAAATGGTGCAGGCCTTTAACCATCAAGAACTGGATCGCAATGCCTTTGATGGCCATGTTGAGTCGGCATTTCGGGTAGCGATTAGTCGTATTAATCAGCGTGCGTGGTTAACCACCATTGTCATAACCCTCGTGCTGGGCGCGGTGACCGCCATGTTATGGGTCGGTGGGTTGGATGTCTTGGCCGGAAAAATTAGCGGCGGTGAGTTGACGGCATTTATCTTTTACGCGGTGATGGTTGCCGCATCAGTAGGTGCTATCTCTGAGGTCTATGGCGATTTGCAGCGCGCTGCCGGTGCTACCGAGCGCTTATTGGAGTTACTCGCGGCCGAGAATTTAGTGCCTTCGTCAACCGCGCCGGTACCATTGCCAGCAAAGCCCAAAGGGCATTTGGAATTTGATCAGGTTTGCTTTAGTTATCCCTCGCGACCAGAGCAGCAGGCGATTGATAAACTTTGCCTCGATATCAAACCGGGCAGCAGCTTAGCACTGGTGGGGAGTTCGGGTGCAGGTAAGTCGACCTTGGTTGATTTAATATTGCGGTTTTACGATGTACAGGGCGGCGCAATTCGTTTTGACGGCATTGATATACGCGACCTGAGCCTAGATGATTTGCGCTCGCAAATTGCCATCGTACCCCAGCAGCCGGTTTTGTTTACCGGCAGTGTGGCCGACAATATTCGCTACGGTAAGCCCGGCGCGACAATGGCCGAGATTGAAGCGGCTGCCCGCAAAGCCTATGCTCACGAGTTTATTGAGCGCTTGAGCGACGGCTACGACAGCTTTGTGGGCGAGGGCGGTATTCGTCTGTCTGGCGGTCAACGTCAGCGGGTTGCCATTGCGCGGGCGATTCTGGCTGACCCAACCTTGCTGCTTCTCGATGAGGCCACCAGCGCGCTCGACGCCGAGAGCGAGTATCAGGTTCAGCAGGCCCTGGAATTGCTCATGAAAGGGCGCACTACCATTGTGATAGCCCATCGCCTAGCGACCGTGGTCGACGTGGATATTATTGCCGTGCTGGATCACGGTAAGTTAGTGGATGCCGGTAATCATGCCGAACTTTTACAAAGCTCGCCGCTCTATTCGCGCTGGGCGAGTTTGCAGTTTGATGAAGGCAGTAGCAGTGCCGAACAAATGGTAACAATGTAATTAACGCGGAGAGACCCTTTGAAATTTTCAGGTAGCCATATCCTCTCTATTAGTCAGTTCGACCGCGGCGATATCGAGCGGGTGTTTGAAGTTGCCGACCGCATGGAGCCCTATGCTCATCGCCAGCGGGTGACCAAGGTGCTCGACGGTGCCATTCTCGGCAATATGTTTTTTGAGCCTTCTACGCGAACTCGCGTGAGTTTTGGTTGCGCCTTTAATTTACTGGGCGGCGAAGTACGGGAAACTACCGGCTTTGAGACGTCGGCGATTGCTAAGGGTGAATCACTGTACGATACAGCGCGGGTTCTTAGTGGCTATAGCGATGTTATCGTTATGCGCCATCCGGTTTCCGGTTCGGTGGCGGAGTTTGCCGCTGCGAGTCGAGTGCCGGTAATGAACGGTGGTGACGGCGCTAACGAGCACCCCAGCCAGGCGCTATTAGACCTCTATACCATCCGCAAAGAACTACAGCATCAGGGTCGCAGTGATCTCGATGGCCTGCGTATTGCCATGATCGGTGATTTAAAATACGGCCGCACCGTGCACTCCCTGTGTAAATTGCTGTGTTTATACCGCAATGTCACCGTAGTGTTAATTTCGCCCACAGAGTTACAAATGCCGGGCGCCATTGTTGAGCAGCTGCGTAGTGCTGGTCATACCGTGCTTGAGTCCGATGTCATGGAGGGCAGTATCTCTAAAGTTGATATTGCCTATTCCACTCGAATTCAGGAAGAGCGCTTTGCCGATCGCGCTGAGGCCGATTTGTATCGTGGCCGCTACCGCCTGAATCAGGCAATTTACACCCGCAATTGCGAACCCAATACGGTCATAATGCATCCGCTGCCCCGGGACTCTCGCTCAGAGGCCAATGAGCTCGACAACGACCTCAATGACAATCCGAATTTGGCGATATTCCGGCAGGCGGATAACGGTGTCTTAGTGCGCATGGCGCTGTTTGCGCTGATTTTAGACGTGGTCGATCAAGTCGATAAAAATGCCCGCGATGTTAACTGGTATACCGAGCGGCGTTTCTGAGGTGGTGCAAATAGCGAATGGCTGATTTCAAGCGCAGTGATGTAGAAATAGATGAAGACCGCGCTGCTTGGCGCGGTTTTTTTCAAGTGCGGGCATACCGTTTGCGTCACCGTCTGTATAAAGGCGGCTGGGGGCGCTGGTTGAGCCGAGAGCTATTTGTGCGTGGCCCGGCGGTGGGCGTACTACCCTATGATCCCGCGCTGGATTGCATTTTGCAGGTTGAACAGTTTCGGGTTGGGGCAATGAACCGCTCGGCCAGTCCTTGGATTTCAGAGTTGGTGGCGGGCATTATCGATAAGCCTGACGAGAACCCCGAAGACGTAGCCCGTCGCGAAGCTTTAGAAGAAGCCGGTTTAGATATCACCGACATGGAATCTATTGCTGAATACTATTCCTCGCCGGGGGGCAGTGACGAGTATTTTTATCTGTTTTGCGGCCGCGCAGATTTAAGCGCCGCCGGTGGCTTTTACGGTTTGGCTGAGGAGGGCGAGGATATCCACGCCAAAGTGATTTCCTTTGCCGATGCCATGGCCATGTTAGATGCCGGTCAGATCGACAATGCTCATAGCTTAATTGCCCTGCAGTGGCTGCGCATACATCGCGATACATTGCGCCAACGGTGGCTGGCATGAGTGGTGCCGCTGGGGTGAAAGGCCCTGCCAAACAGCGCGGTTTGCTGCGCTCGAGCTTGTTGGTCAGTGTGATGACCTTGCTGTCGAGAGTCTTAGGCTTGATTCGCGATGTAGTAATTGCCAATTTTTTAGGCGCGAGTAGCAACGCTGACTGTTTTTTTGTCGCCTTTAAAATCCCCAATTTTCTGCGGCGTCTGTTTGCCGAAGGCGCGTTTTCACAGGCCTTTGTGCCGGTGCTATCTGAGTACCGTGAGAATGGCAGCAAGGAGTCGATCAAGCTATTAGTTGATCGCGTTGCTGGCGCCTTGGGCGGTGTTTTGCTATTGGTGACCTCAGTGGCGGTGTTGGCGTCGCCGATAGTGGCTACGGTGTTTGCGCCGGGTTTTAGGGCAGACCCCGCTAAATTTCAGCTCACCTCAGACATGATCCGTATCACCTTTCCTTATCTTTTCTTGATTTCCATGACCGGCTTTGCGGGTGGCATTCTCAACACCTTTGGCCGCTATGCCGTGCCGGCGTTCACCCCGGTGCTGCTAAATGTCTGCATGATTGTGGCTGCCGTGCATTTCTCGCAATACTTTGCGGAACCGGCGATGGCGCTAGCCTGGGGTGTGTTAATGGCGGGGGCGGTGCAAATGGTTTTTCAAATGCCATTTTTGCAGCGCATACAAATGTTGCCGCGGCCGCGCTGGGCATGGGAAGACCCTGGCGTGCAAAAGATTATTACCCTGATGATTCCCGCGCTATTTGGCGTGTCGATCAGCCAAATCAATTTGCTGCTCGACACCGTTCTGGCCTCGTTTTTACCCACAGGCAGTATTTCCTGGCTGTATTATTCCGACCGCTTGGTTGAGTTGCCTCTGGGGGTGTTTGCCATTGCCATTGCCACGGTGGTCTTGCCCAATTTGTCGCGGCTAAAGGCGGGTGGCAACGAGTTGGCGTTTGGCGCGACCTTAGATTGGGGTTTGCGCAGCGTGCTGTTGATGGCGGTGCCCGCCACGGCGGCGCTGCTGCTGCTGGCTGAGCCAATATTGGTTACCTTGTTTCAATACGGCGAAATGCAGCTTCGAGACGTGACCATGTCGGCATTGAGCTTGCGGGCGTATACCTTGGGTTTAATTCCGTTTATGTTGATTAAAGTCTTGGCCCCAGGCTTTTATGCGCGCCAAGACACCAAGACCCCAGTGCGGATCGGTATTATCGCCATGGTGGCGAATATGGTAATGAACCTTGCACTGGTTATTCCGCTTCACCATTACTGGCAGGTTGGTCACGCAGGTTTGGCCTTGGCCACGGCGGCATCTGCCTGGCTTAATGCCGCCTTATTGTTTCGCGGTCTTCGCCAAAAAGCGGGCTATACAATGCTGCCTGGCTGGGGGCGCTATTGTATGCAGTTGGGCTTGGCCGTGACAGCAATGGCGGCCTGTCTTTGGTATGGCTTGCTATGGTTTGATGGTTGGCAGCAGTGGAGCGCGATGCAGCGAGCCCTCCATTTGGGGGGATTATGTGTAGCGGGCAGTGGCGCTTATATTGCGGTAATGGTCACCTGTGGCTTGCGTCTTAAAGATCTGCGTGGCTCAGTGCCTCATGGCTAGGAGTGCTGCAGCGCGATTAGCGCAACACTGGCGTTTAGTCGAGCCCCTTCCTGAGTTATAATCAGCCGCTTTGTAAACTACAACGATGGTAGGCATGGAGTTAATCCGCGGATTTAAGCATTTTCGCCCCGAACATCGCGGCTGCGTAGCCACGATTGGTGCTTTTGATGGTGTCCATTTAGGTCATCAGGCGGTGTTACGCCAGTTAATTGCCAAGGGTAAAGAAATGGGGCTGCCGTCGACCGTGGTTTTGTTTGAGCCTCTGCCGAGAGAGTTCTTTTCACCGAATGATGCGCCAGCCCGCTTAATGAGTTTTCGCGAGAAATTTGATGCCCTGCGGGAGCTGGGTATTGATCGCGTTTTGCGGATTCGTTTTACCCCAGACTTTCGGGATCTTACCGCCAGCGAATTTATTCACACCTTGTTTGTTGCGGGTTTGGGTGTGAAATACATTGTGGTTGGCGACGACTTGCGTTTTGGCCGCAATCGCAGCGGTGATTTTGGCTTATTGCGTAAATTCGGCAATGTTAATGGCTTTGAAGTAGTCGATACCTCTACTTTGCAGTTTGCTGGGGAGCGGGTGAGCAGCACGCGTATTCGCGAAGTCTTGGCCGACGCAGACTTTGCGCTTGCGGAGCGTTTGCTGGGGCGGCGCTACAGCATATCTGGGCGAGTGATCGTTGGTCAGCAGCTAGGGCGCACTATTGGCACACCAACTGCGAATGTGGAGTTGCACCGACTGCGTTCACCCCTCTCCGGGGTGTTTGCCGTTGAAGTTTATGGCGCAGCAGAGGGTATGTGCCCCGGCGTTGCCAATGTTGGCGTGCGACCCACGATTGGCGATTTATCAAAAGCTATTTTAGAGGTCCATTTACTGGACTTTAACCAGAATATTTACGGCCGAAAAATTCGCGTGGTATTTCGCAAAAAATTGCGTGAAGAAGCGAAGTTTGACGGACTAGACGCCCTGCAGGCACAAATTTCCAACGATGTAGAGCAGGCGCGATCCTTTTTTGATCTTTAAACCTTTGGAATGTGTAAGAAGCCACTATGAGTGAATACAAGCACACCTTGAACCTGCCCGAGACCAGCTTTGCCATGAAGGCAAATTTGGCCCAACGTGAACCCGGTATGCTGAAGCGCTGGCAGGAAGAGGACGTTTACCAGCAAATTCGCGACGCCCGTGCGGGGCGGCAAAAGTTTGTACTTCACGACGGCCCGCCGTATGCCAATGGTGATATTCATATTGGTCACGCGGTCAATAAAATTCTTAAAGATATTATCGTTAAATCGAAAACCCTCAGCGGTTTCGACGCGCCCTATGTACCCGGTTGGGATTGTCACGGCCTGCCAATTGAACTCAATGTAGAGAAAAAAGTAGGCAAGGCTGGCCAAAAAGTTGACGCCGCCACGTTCCGAGAAAAATGCCGAGAATACGCCTATAAGCAGGTGAATGGTCAGCGCGAAGACTTTAAACGCTTGGGTGTTTTTGGTGACTGGGAAAAGCCCTACCTCACTATGGATTTTGGCTTTGAAGCCAATATCATTCGCGCCCTGGGCAAAATTGTCGACAATGGCCACTTGCACAAGGGCTTTAAGCCAGTGCACTGGTGTATGGATTGCGGTTCGGCCCTGGCCGAAGCCGAAGTGGAATACAAAGACAAAACCTCACCAGCGATTGACGTCGCTTTTGCCGCGGTAGATCGCGCTGCGATGCTCGCGGCGGGCGGCTTGCCTGCGGACACAGCAGGCGAGTTAAATTTGGTCATTTGGACCACCACGCCGTGGACTATTCCCGCCAATATGGCGGTGAGCCTGCACCCCGAGCTGGATTATGTGTGGGTGTCATACACCCGCAACAGTGGCGAGACTATTGTCGTGCTCCTTGCCGATGCGCTGCACGAGTCTGCTATGGCGCGCTATGGTGTTGAAGACTTTACGATTGTTGGGCGCTGCAAGGGCGCCGCGCTAGAAAATCTGCTGCTGCATCACCCGCTTTACAGCCGCCAGGTGCCGGTGATTCTCGGTGACCACGTGACGACCGATGCCGGCACCGGTGCCGTCCATACCGCGCCAGCTCATGGTCAAGACGACTTTGTGGTGGGGAAGGCTTACGGCCTAGAAGTGTATAACCCCGTTGCCGCCAACGGCACCTTCTTGCCAGACACCGAGTTATTTGCCGGTCAGCATGTGTTTAAGGCCAATGACAATGTGATTGAGGCTTTATCTGAGCGCGGCCGTTTACTGCTGCATAAGCCTTTGGAGCACAGCTACCCCCATTGCTGGCGCCATAAAAGCCCGATTATTTTCCGCGCCACACCTCAGTGGTTTGTCAGCATGACGCAAAACGGACTGCTGGATACCGCGATGAAGGAAGTGGATGCCGTTAACTGGATGCCCGGCTGGGGCCGTGCGCGTATTGAGTCGATGATGCAAGAGCGCCCCGATTGGTGTGTATCGCGTCAGCGTACTTGGGGCGCGCCAATTGCCCTGTTAGTTCACAAAGACACTGCCGAACTGCATCCCAATACGCCAGCGCTGATCGAAGAAATTGCTAAGCGGGTTGAGGGAGCTGGCATTCAAGCGTGGTTCGACCTTGAGGTCAGCGAGCTATTGGGTGACGACGCCAGCGACTACGTTAAAGTGAGCGATACCCTCGATGTGTGGTTCGACTCTGGCGTTACTCATTACGCGGTCTTAGCGCAGCGCGATAATTTGCAGTTCCCTGCTGATCTGTACTTAGAAGGCTCGGATCAGCATCGCGGCTGGTTCCAGTCGTCTATGCTGACCTCGGTGGCGACCAATGGCTGCGCACCCTACAAGAGCGTACTTACTCACGGTTTTGCCGTGGACGCCCAGGGCCGTAAAATGTCGAAGTCCGTCGGCAATGTGGTTGCGCCGCAAAAAGTCATGAACACCTTGGGCGCCGATATTTTACGCCTGTGGGTGGCGGCAACCGATTACCGCAATGAGATGACGGTTTCTGACGAAATCTTTAAGCGGACCGCTGACTCCTATCGTCGCATCCGCAACACCGCGCGTTTCTTGCTTGCCAATATGGCAGGTTTCGAACCGAAGGAGCATGCCGTTGAACTTGGCGAAATGCTGGCCATGGATCGTTGGATCATGCACCGCGCCGCCGAGTTGCAAGATGAAATCGTCGCCGCATACGAGGCGTATCAATTCCATTTGATCTATCAGAAGTTACATAATTTCTGCGTGTTGGAGCTGGGCGGCTTTTATCTGGATATTATTAAAGATCGTCAGTACACCACCAAGGCGAATAGCTTAGCCCGGCGGTCGGCGCAAACGGCGATGTACCATATTGCTGAGGCGCTGACCCGCTGGATTGCGCCAATACTGAGTTTTACTGCCGACGAACTGTGGGAACACCTACCAGGACAGCGCAGCGGCACCGTATTTGCTGCGGAGTGGTATCAGGGTTTGAGCCGTATGGATGCTGATGCAGAAATGGACAGCGATTTTTGGGAAACGGTGCAGTCGGTTAAGTCAGCGGTTAATAAAGTATTGGAAGGCGCCAAAAAAGAAGGCTTGGTTGGCGGCAGTCTGGCCACCGAGGTGACTTTATTCTGCGATGAGAGCCTGATGAACAGCTTGGTTAAATTGGGCGATGAGTTGCGCTTCGTCTTAATTAGTTCTGCTGCACGTTTAGCGCCGCTGTCCGCCGCCAATGAGGCAGTGGCTACCGATGTTGACGGTTTGCAGGTGCGCGTCGCCGCCAGTGACGGCGAGAAATGCAGTCGTTGTTGGCATCATCGTGAAGAAGTCGGTCAATCTTTAGAGCATCCTGAATTGTGCTTCCGCTGTATTGATAACGTCGACGGCAATGGCGAAGTGCGGTTTTATGCTTGAGTCGGGGGTGAGTTTCGAACAGGCCGCTGAACGGCGCAGCAGGGTGTTTTGGCTGTTGGTGGTGGTCGCGGTTATTGTCGTGGATCAGATCACGAAGTACCTTGCCAACAATACGCTGGGCTACGCCGAACCCCACCCGGTATTGCCGGTTTTAGATATCACTTTGCACTATAACCGTGGCGCGGCATTTAGCTTTTTGAGCGATGCAGGTGGTTGGCAGCGCTGGTTTTTTTCGGTCATAGCGCTGGCGGTAAGTATTTATATTGCGGTCTGGCTGCAGCGCCTCAAGCGTGAACAATGGCTATTGTCGCTGGCGCTGGCGCTGGTATTAGGCGGCGCATTGGGTAATTTGTGGGATCGTGTGTGGTTTGGCTATGTTATCGATTTTATTTCGGTACATTGGGATCACCACTATTTCCCCACCTTTAATATTGCCGATGCGGGCATTAGTGTTGGCGCAGTGCTGTTGCTGCTCGATATGTTTTTAAATCCCGAAACTGAAAAATCATCCTGAGGGATGTGTGGATTCTATTGAATGACTGATATGCAAATTGCTCCTGGCACTGAAATTACTCTGCACTTCGCTTTAGGTATTATTGATGGCGATGAAGTCGATTCTACCTTTGGCGGTAAGCCCGCTACGTTTAACTATGGCGACGGCAGCTTGCTCCCCGGTGTTGAGGCCAAGTTGCTTGGCTTGAGTGCGGGTGCGAGCGAAACCTTTACCCTGGCGCCAGAAGATGCCTTTGGTCAGCGCAATCCGGCTAATATTCAGCGCTTTCCCCGCAGTCAGTTTGCGGTCGACATGGTGCTTGAGGAGGGGGTGGTGATTTCCTTTGCCGATGCAGCGCGGGCGGAATTGCCCGGCGTGGTCAGTGAAGTGAGCGATGAATCGGTTATGGTTGATTTCAATCATCCCTTGGCTGGTCGTAGCCTCGCCTTTCGAGTTGAAATTCTGAAGGTAAGCGCGCAGGCTCAGGCTCCGGCCAATTAAGTGTAATTGAATAAGGTGAATGTAGTGGTAGGCACAAGCAATAAAATGCCGATTATGATGGCTAACCCCCGGGGGTTTTGCGCCGGGGTAGATCGCGCCATCGAAATTGTGAATCGGGCCTTAGACGTCTTTGGCGCGCCAATCTATGTTCGCCACGAGGTTGTTCATAATAAGTTTGTGGTTGAAAATCTTCGCCAACGCGGAGCGGTATTTGTCGACGAGCTTATTGAAGTACCCGACGATAAAATCGTGATCTTCAGTGCTCACGGCGTTTCGCAAGCGGTGCGCAAAGAAGCGCAAACGCGTGGTTTAAAAGTATTTGATGCCACCTGCCCCTTAGTAACCAAGGTTCATATGGAGGTGGTCCATTTTAGTGGCGAGGGCCGCGAGTGCGTGTTGATCGGCCACAAAGGTCACCCCGAAGTAGAGGGCACCATGGGCCAGTACAGCGGCGCTCAAGGTGGTGATATCTACTTGGTTGAGGACGTTGAGCAGGCTTTGGCGCTAGAGGTGCAAAACCCTGACCGCCTGTCTTTTGTTACTCAGACTACCCTGTCGATGGACGATACGGCTGCGGTGATCGACGCGCTGCGCAGTAAATTCCCTAATATTGAAGGCCCGCGTAAAGACGATATTTGCTACGCCACCCAAAATCGCCAAGACGCTGTCAAAACCTTGGCCGAGCAGGTTGATTTGGTCTTGGTGGTGGGCTCGCCAAATAGCTCTAATTCCAACCGGCTTCGCGAACTGGCTGAGCGCATAGGCTGCAAGGCCTATTTGATCGACAGTGAGACCGATATTCGCAGTGAGTGGCTGGCTGATAATCCCCGTATTGGCATTACCGCTGGGGCGTCTGCACCGGAAGTGCTGGTCCATGCGGTAGTGCAGCGGCTTTGTGAACTCGGCGCGCAAGCCCCCGTAGAGCTAGCGGGTCGCCCTGAAAATATCACGTTTTCACTGCCTAAAGAATTGCGTTTAATCGATATCTCGTAAAATATGCGATGGCTACCTATGGGCAGCTGTTACTTGGGGATTTTTGCAGTCGCAGCCGCCCACCAATGCTGATAACCAGCTGATATTTGTCATTTAAACCAGACTTGCACAGACTTATGGTGCCAGCTTGGAACGCGCCACTGGCAGTGGCTGCGCGGCCATTGGGCAGGTAAGAAACGTAGTTAGCTACCCAGCGGTTGCCACTAATATAAATATTTTCGTGGTCTGTTGCGGTATACAGGCTAGTCTCAGTATTCTCTCGTTGACCGTTGTCGTTGCTGTCGACAAACAGTTCGACGCCGCTGCGCCAGTCACCATTTTGATTCCAAACACTGACCCGCTGCTGCTGTGAAATGGCCGTGGCGCGGGCGTTTGTCAATAAATGATAAAGATTGTAGGCGGCGCTCCGCAGCTGCTGCTGTTGAATAAAATGACTCATGGCCGGAACCGCAATTAGGCCTAAAATAGCACTGATTGCCAAGGTGCTAATCAGTTCGATCAGGGTGACCCCTCGGTTTTCCATTATGGACTCCTTTCCATACTGGCTTAAACTGCATGTTATTGGCGAGAAAGTATATTAGGAACTATATTTCACGGGATATTGTTCATTCTTGATCCTATTTGGAGTCAAGCCCGTAGCAAATAACTTTACGTAAGATTAAATGAAAGTCAAGGATATCAAGGGATCTGGGATGTTGCGTCGGAATGCATTGGTGGCAGGCTATACCCTTATCGAGCTAATGGTGACTGTTGCGGTGGTTGCTGTGCTCGCGACGGTGGCCATTCCCAATTTTAGCACCTTTATTAGTAACTCTCGCGAGCGAGCGGATGTCCAGTCGATGTTAAAGGCACTTGTGGCGGCGCGTTCTGAAGCGGTAGTTAGGGCACGCCCGGTTATTTTAACCGCTAACGGTGGTGACTGGGCTAAAGGTTGGCAAACCTGGGTTGACCTGAATGACAACGGCAGCTTTGACGCCGGTGAGGCGTTCAAGGAAACGCCGCCAATAAAAACCAGCGCCAAAATCACGGCTAAAATTGGGACTTCCACGGTGAACAGTGTGACCTTTGATAATCAAGGCTTTATCCAGGATTCAAAAGCGGTGGTATTAAGCTATCGCAGTGAGCCGGAAAAATGCAGTCATGATCGCGATATCAATATCACCGCGAGTGGTCAGGTCACGATTACGGATCGGGTTTGCCCATGAGTCGTTATACGCAGCGCGGCGTTTCCTTAATTGAGGTGTTAATTGCAGTGCTTATTACGGCAACAGGGGTGCTAGGGGCCTCTGCATTGCAATTAAATTCGGTCAAGTTTAATCAAGTGGCCAATATCCGGTCTGCCGCAGTATTCCTGTCTAACGACATAACAGATCGAATGCGAGCAAATAGAACGCTTGCGCTGGCAGGGCGCTATGACTTAGCCGTTGACGATGATGCGCCAGAGGGCGACACCATTGTCGACATAGACTTGCAAGAATGGTTGGCTGAGTTAGCTCTGCGTTTGCCGGAAGGTGATGGTGCAATAAGTCGCGATGGCAATGTCATTACAGTCACTGTGCAATGGGATGAAGGACGTTTGAGTAAATCACGATTAGCCGGTGGCGGTAATATTCAGAGCTTTGTATTTGTGACGGAGTTCTGAGCATGAGATTAAAGCGTGTTAAACAGCTCGGCTTCGGGTTAGTTGAATTAATGATTGCAGTGACATTGGGCATTTTGCTCAGCACGGCGGTTATACAGGTATTTTTGGCGACCAGTACCAGCTCTAAAATGCTGGATTCAATGGCGCAAATTCAAGAGAACGCACGGTTTGCTATGCGCTTCTTGTCCCGCGAAATTCGGATGGCAGGCTATATGGGCTGCAGCTCGATTGGCGCCGCAGGCTTCAATAACATTGCTCTTCCGACAAGTCTTGCTATTTTCTCGCCAGGTACGGCGCTTGTTGGCGTGGATAATGTGGGTGCGAGTGATGCTATGTCAGCGGTGGTAGGTACCGATAGAGTGACAATAAAGCGGGCCTCGGACGAATTCATTACGCTCACTGGCAATTTGTCGCCTGATAATGCGAACGTCAAAATTGAAGACAACTCCGTTGGGTTTGTTAAAGAAGATTTTGTCATGGTCACCGACTGCTTAAATGGCGATATGTTTCGGATTACGAATACGCCAAAAAAGAAAGGCGAGGGGCAAACAACCTTGGCTCATGCCAATGGCAGTAACTCAGATAATAAGCTGAGTAAAATTTACACGGGCGAAGCCGAAGTGTTTGGCTTCCAAGTAATAGACTTTTTTATTGCCGATACTGGCCGAAAAAGCTCGGCGGGCAACCCGATTAATGCGCTGTATTTCCAGCAATTAACGTTAACATCTGGTGGCGTGGCGACCGCCCCGATCGAGTTGGTGGAAGGTATCGAAAATATGCAGCTGAGTTATGGTGTAGACACCAATGCTGATCGCGCGGTCGATGTATATCAGACTGCAGCAGAGGTAGCCGATTGGGCAACGGTATTGAGCGTGCGCATTGAGCTAATTATGTATGGCTCGCAAGACAATGTGGTGGGTAGAACGGGCGCAGCTGATGCGCAGCAACTCAGCGATGCCTCTGGCGATTTGGTCGCCAATAACGATGGCCGTCTGCGTCAGGTATTTACCAATGTATTTACTATCAGGAATCGGTTGCAATGAATGGCCTAGCTCGACGTACTTGGCGACCATACCGCTCGCAGCGCGGCGCGGCCTTGATTGTGAGCTTGGTATTTATGCTGATTTTGACCATTATCAGCATCGCCTCTATGCAAACTGCAACCTTGCAGGAGCGTATGGCGGGTAATATGAAGGAAAATACCATTGCCTTTCAGTCTGCCGAAGCCGCTTTGCGCACTGCCGAAGGGGTGCTGCGCAGTGGCGTGCTGCCAGGTTTTGACGGTACAGACGGCTTTTATCAATCTTGTCCAGATCCCGCGGATACTCGCGAAGCCTGCAAATATCCAGCATGGTCAGATTATGATTCTAAGGGCTGGTTAAGCCTGCAAAATAAAATACCTGATGCCGCTAAGCAGCCGGAATATATTATTCAGCAATTGAACCGAGCCGGTAATAAAAATGATGTGCTGGATTCCGATCGCCCGGTTTCTCGCGATGGTTTTTATCGAATCATTGCCCGTGGTTATGGGTATAGTGATCGCAGTATGGTGGTTCTCGCTACCACGTATAAACGACAAGAATTGTAAGAGCCATTGTCGGCTTTACACAAGGATCACAGCGCGCAATATGCGTAGGGGAAAGCTCATGCAACAGCAAAATAAATATGCAGCAAGCGTAGGCAAAAAAATAGGCTTGCTTGCGGTCGTGTTTGTGATGGCTGCGGGCTTTTCGCTACCCGCGTCAGCGCAAGTGTCTTGCACCGTGACAGAAACCTCTATTGTTGATATTGGGAAGAATAATAGTAACGACAGTTATGTTTACTCGACGCTTTCCAGTATTGACCGAGTCGTAAGTTATGTTTTAAAAAGCGGTAATGCGAGTAGCTGCCCAAGTTCAGCGTTTCGTACTAGCGGCAATATATTGACAGTCTTGAATAGTAATAGTAATTCTTATACATGCATTGCGACGGTAACTGTTGAAGGTAAAAAGTTGGGGTGCACCGATCCCGTGTCAACAAGCTTAGAGGGTATTGCACAAGCGCCACTGTTTTTGACTCAATCTATACCGCCCAATGTAATGTATGTGTTAGATGACTCTGGGTCTATGCAGTTTGAATTAATGCCTGATGATATCATCGCCGGGAGTAGTCGCTATATATTTCCTCGTGCAAATGGTATTTACGGTGGCAGTGATTATTCAAATTATGTGCCTACCGTTGACGATAACGATCCTTATAATGCGCGCTCGCGTTCACCGCAAATTAATAGTCTTTATTACAATCCATCCTCCACCTATTACCCATGGATAAAATCGAATAATAGTAGCTACCCAAATGCAAATCCGGTGTGCGCACTGCATAATCCAATGCGCACGACGCTGTTACCAAATGCCGCGTTTTGTCGAAATTTGACGGTAGATAATAGCAACTACAATAGTAATTATTGGTTTAGTTGCAAGAGTGATGATAGCTGCACCAGTACCAATAGTATTAAAACATTTTGGCCGGCAACCTATTTTTGGTACAAGGGCAGCGGCAGTTATTGGAATTGGGCGAGTTACGAGCGGAAGCAAATTAGATCGGGTCAAACCTTCACTGGTCACGGCCGGGAAAAGCGTGACGACTGCGCGGCGGCCTCATTGGGGGTGTGTACTTACGCTGAGGAAATTCAAAACTTCGCTAACTGGTATACCTATTATCGTTCGCGAGTGTCAATGGCGAGAGCGGGCTCCGGCTTTGCCTTTGTTAGCCAAAGCAGCGGTTTACGAATTGGCTTTGGTAGTATAAATCAGTCCAGTACTAGCGTAGATGGCGTGAACTCTGAGGTTGTTGTTAAAGGCGTGCGGAAGTTTGCTGGCAGTGATCGAGATGCGTTTTATGACGCACTATATGGTCGAGATATTCCCAGTGCAGGTACGCCTTTGCGGCGTGCTATTGATGCTGTCGGCACTTACTATAAACGTACCGATAATAAAGGGCCTTGGGGTGCTACCCCCGGCACGAATGACACCAGTACGCAGTTGTCTTGTCGCCGCAATTACACGGTATTAATGACGGACGGTTATTGGTCTGGAAGTTCCGTGTCTGGCGCTGGCGGTAATAATAACGACGGTACAGATAACCCGACCCATACCGGGTCTGCGGGGCAAAGCTATCAGTACAAAGCGGTTTCGCCGTTTAAAGACAGTCGCAGCGACACCCTTGCTGATGTGGCAATGTATTACTGGAAAAATGATTTACGCAACGATATGCCCAACACGCTTGCGGAGACGAAAGATAATCCGGCCTTCTGGCAGCATATGGTTACCTTTGGTGTCGGCTTGGGTGTGGCCGGTACGATTGATCCTGCGACGGCATTTGCCGCAATAAAGAGTGGCGCCAATATCGATTGGCCAAATCCAACCAGTGCCGACGCCCATAAAATTGATGATTTATTACATGCTGGAGTGAACAGTCGCGGCGGATTCTTTAGCGCGGCAGAGCCTGCTAAATTTGCCAACGACTTGTCTGGTGTACTGGACACCATTACTAGCCAAAGTAAATCGTCGGCGTCGTCAATAGCCTCTAACTCAACACGCTTGGATTCGGGCACGTTGGTGTATCAGGCGAGTTTTAAT
The DNA here is from genome assembly GCF_001586255.1 of Zhongshania aliphaticivorans. Classification (NCBI taxonomy): domain Bacteria; kingdom Pseudomonadati; phylum Pseudomonadota; class Gammaproteobacteria; order Cellvibrionales; family Spongiibacteraceae; genus Zhongshania; species Zhongshania aliphaticivorans. The sequence continues at coordinate 3,218,508 of NZ_CP014544.1, read as the reverse complement.
AGTTTGGATTGGGCTGGTCGAATTGTCGCCTACAATTTAAATTCTGACGGCAGTTTGAAAGGGGTCGCCTGGGATTCCAATAACAACAGTATTGCCAGTGCCGCCACTCGTAATATTGTTGTTGGCTTGGGCGCGCCGGGTACTCTAGTGACGTCGGCTATTAGCTTTACGGGAAGTAATTATAATGCGCTTTCCTTAAGTTTACAGACGGCGTTGCTTGCCGGTGGCTCGCCAACGACCGCATTAGATCGGCTGTCGTGGCTGCGTGGGGACAAGAGCAAGGAAGGCATTACCTTGCGTCAGCGCTCCACTCCATTGGGCGATATCATTAATTCAGATCCCTATTTTGTCGACAATTTAGCGGACTATGGTTTTGGGGTTTTGAGCGGCACTGAAGGCAGTAGTTATAAAACCTTTTTGAATGCGAAGAAGTCTCGCACATCAATGATTTATGTTGGTGCTAACGATGGCATGCTCCACGGCTTTGACGCGCTGACGGGCAAAGAAAAATTCGCCTACTTGCCGGTGGCAAGCTTTCCGAAATTAGCGGCGCTGACCGACCCTGCTTATGTGCACAGCTACACAGTAGACGGTTCGCCGCGGGCAAGCGATGCCTATATTAACGGTCAGTGGCGAACCGTATTGATTGGGTCCATGGGTGCGGGTGGCAAGTCGGTGTTTGCCATTGATGTTACCGATCCGGCCTCGTTAACCAAGAGCAATTTCCTGTGGGAGAAAGCGACATCGTTGTTAGACACCGACAAGCTTGGTGTTGCCATGAGCGAGCCAGTAATTGCGCGTTTGGACGCTGAAAATAAATGGGTTGCCATTTTTGGTAATGGCTACGCCTCTGGTGACAATGTGAAATTATTTGTCGTAGATCTGGCGACAGGCGCCGTATTAAAGGCAATCGATACCGGTGTTAGTGGCGTCGGTAATGGGCTGGGGACACCGGTCCCCGTCGATGTTGATAGCGACCGCATAACTGACTATGTTTATGCAGGCGATTTAAAAGGTAATCTGTGGAAGTTTGATTTTACTGGTAATTCAATTGCAACATGGGATGTTGCGTTTAAAGACGGCAGTGTTCCTAAACCACTCTTTCAGGCCGTGGATAATAATGGCCTTGCGCAGCCAATTACGGTGCGACCCACGGTTGGATCTCACAAAGAAAGCGGTTACATGGTGTATTTTGGAACGGGTAAATACTTTGAATACGCCGATGCCGTCGTGGGCAGCAGTCCACAAATACAAGATTTTTACGGCATAAGAGATGTCGGCGCTAGAGTGCTTAATCGTGGCGATTTAGTTACCCAAACCGTGGTTTACGAAAATACCGGGACGCTTACTGACGGCAGCAGTAGTGCCTTCCCGGTGCGCTTGGTTAGCAATAATAGTGCAACTAGCACACCGGTATACGGTTGGCATTTGCGGCTATTGGCGCCATCTGGGGTCGCAAATGGTGAACGCGCGGTATCAAAGCCAATACTGCGAAATGGCCGTATTATTTTTACTAGCATTATTCCGAATAGCGATGCCTGTGGTTACGGTGGCCGGAGCTGGTTAATGGAACTAGATGCGAACAATGGTGGGCGCTTGAGCAGCCCAGCCTTAGATGTAAATGCCGATGGCAAGGTTGATGAGCTAGATCAAATCTTGTTTGAAGGTAAGTACTACCCCATCAGCGGCCGTGGCAGTGACGAAATGATAAAAACGCCGGGCATTATTGGCGCTGGCGACCTTGAATATAAATATACCTCTGGCAGCAGCGGGACAATCGGTGTGGTCACTGAGTCTGCCGGTGAAGGTGAGCTATTAGGTAGACAGTCATGGCGGCAGTTTCAATGAGGAGTATATGTGTGAAACGGAATTTGGGTTTTACTTTAGTAGAGTTGATGATCACTGTTGCGATAATTGGGATACTGGCTTCAATTGCCTATCCCAGTTATCAAGAGCAAATTGCTAAGTCGCGGCGTAACGAAGCAACTAATGCGCTCTTTAGCAGTGCCCAGGCCCTAGAGCGCTATTACTCGGCTAATGGCCGCTATACAACAGCCTCTGGGGGCACCGCGCTTCCCGCTGTTTTTGTTAGCAGGGTGCCCGACAGTGGCACGGCGTTTTACACTATAGCGGCAACGGCTGCCGCAAATAATACCTTTACCCTTAAGGCAACCCGCAGCGGCCCCATGGTGGGCGACGCCTGCGGTAACTTTACGTTAAATGAAACTGGGCAATTGGCCTTGCTCGATAAGCCATCTGGTTCTAGTAAAACGGTTGCCGATTGCTGGCGGCGCTAAGAGAGCGTCTACGTCAGCGCTATTTCACCTAACGATACAAATTAGCCTTGCTGCCTGCCGCTGGTCGTTGAAAAACGACCAGTTGTCGGAATCAGCCTGACATTGCGCTGGCGGCGGTTTAGCCTGTAAACGCCCAATTTACAGGATGCTTTTTTCTCATGAATGTTTCTGCCCGGCAACGCGGCTTCACTTTGATTGAGCTAATGATTACCGTCGCGATAATTGCGATCATTTCTATGATCGCTATGCCTTCGTATCGCGATTATGTTGAGCGCGCGAATCGTTCGGCGGCAACGAGTTATCTCCTTGAAGTAGCGAATTTGCAAGAGCGCCGCTTTCTAGATGCCCGCGCCTACGCTGCAGATATGACGGCGCTAGGCGCAAGCCCGCCAAGCGAAGTTGCTACCAATTACACCGTTACGACGGCGGGCGATAACACAACCGCGCCGCCGAGTTACACCATCACGGCGACACCTAAATCTAGCGGCACACAAAGCGGCGATAGCTGCGGCACGCTGACCTTAAATAGTCAGGGTGAGAAAGGTCACGCCAGCGGAGCAAGCCGATGCTGGAATTGAATTTAAAGCGCGGTTATACACTGCTTGAGCTAATGGTCACCTTGGCAATTGTTGCGATATTGGCATCGATCGCCGCGCCGTCCTTTAATGTTTTTATGGAGAATCAGCGGGTACGCAGCGCCAGCAACGATTTAATTGGTGCAATAAATTTAGCGCGTAGTGAAGCGGTAACCCGAAATACCGACGTAACGGTAGCGCAAGCGGCTGGTGGCTGGTCCAATGGCTGGACAGTTAGCGCCGGTACTGCGGTATTGCGGACGGTCGATGGTGTTGGCGGAATTACGGTGAGCAGTGGGGTAACAAGCGTTATTTATGGCAGCAACGGTCGCGCCAGTGTCGCCGCCGAATTTACCTTAGCACCCAGCTCGGGAACCGCGAGTCGCAGCAAATGTGTGTCGATTTCCTTAAGCGGTAAGCCCAGCAGTGAATCGGGGAGCTGTTAATGAATAGCGTAGCGGCAGGGCGTAAGGCGCGTGGTTTTACGCTTATCGAGGTGCTGGTGGCGCTGGTGGTGCTGTTGGTGGGGGTAATGGGCGCCGCGGGTTTAATGGTGCGTACCGTCCAGCAAGAGGTCGAGGCCTATCAGCGCTTACAGGCACTGAACTTACTGCAAGATATGACCGACCGCATGAACGCGAATCGCGGGGTGGTCGAGTGCTATTCCTACGGCAGCACGGGGGCCACGTTAGGCTACGGGGTGTCGACGTTTACCGCCTGCACCAGTGGCTCTGCGACAGAAAAAGCCATGGTCACCGCGGATCTTACGGCATGGAATAATGCCCTGAATGGAGTGTCTGAGCAGTCGGGCAGTAATAACAGTGGTGCAATGGTCGGCGCCAGAGGTTGCATTGTGCAAGTGAGTGCCGCCGAGCGTACCTACCGCATCACCGTCGCGTGGCAGGGCATGAATAAAACGGTGGCCCCGCCCGCCGATAATACCTGTGGCCTTAATGCTTTTGGTGATGAAAAGCAGCGGCGAATAGTGAGTTCTATTGTGCGTATAGGGTGGCTGTCATGATGGCGAAACGCGCCAGGCTACTGGCTAAACAGCAGGGTATGTCCTTAGTCGAAATCATGATTTCGCTTGGCTTAGGCGCCTTCATGTTGCTGGGCATTATTAGTCTTATGGCGTCTGTGAGTTCAACACGCTCAGCCTTAGCCAATACCTCAGATCAAATTGAAAATGGTCGTTATGCCCTTCAGTTATTGAGCGAGGATATCGCTTTGGCCGGGTTTTACGGCATGTATCATCCTGGGGTGGGCGTGGCAACGTATACGCTGCCAGACCCTTGCGCTAATGCCACAAATATATCGGATCTTGGCTTTGCGGCGTCGCCGTTACAGATGCCTGCGCCCCTGGTGGGCTACCCAGCAACGAGCACCTTGCCAAGCTGCTTCGCAACTGAAGCGGTGAGCGATTCCGAAGCCTTGGTTGTGCATCGTGTCGAGCCCACGCAAATTGATGTCAGCACGATTACCAGCACCAATATTCCTTATTTACAAATTGCAGATTGTGACGCGGGCTTGCCCTTTGTGTTGTCTACTGCCAAGAACGATTTAAGCTTACAAATTAAAGACTGCGATACCTTAGCGGTAGCCTGGCCCTATGTGGTCCGCAGTTATTTTATTAGTCCCTGTGAAGACTGTAGTGGCGGTGGTAACGGTGATGGAAAGCCGACGTTAAAAATGCACGAATTCAGCGGCGGCGTTCTGAGCACCAAGGCGTTGGTGGCTGGAGTAGAAGATATTCATTTTTCCTACGGTATGGACCTTGATTTAAACGGTAGTCCAGATTGTTACGTCAGCGACCCTCGCGTAGACACTGCGCCGACGGCGTGCGCAGGCACCTGGCAGGTGGACGATTGGAAGAATTGGGCAAATGTTGTTTCAGTAAGAGTGAGCATGCTGGTGCGGGGGGCAACCGCCAGTGGCGGCGATGCCGCTAAAACCTACGATATGGGACGAAGCAGCCGCAGCGGGCCCTTTAGTGATGGCTTTAAGCGCCAAGTCTACTCCTCGGTGATTAGTGTGCCCAATGTTGGGGGAGTGCGTGAAAGTGAATAACACAATCGCTAGCGATAAAGCCCAGCGAGGTGTCGTGCTGATCGTGGTGCTGATAATGCTCGGGGTATTCAGCGTGATCGTCGTGAGCATGATTGGTGGCAGTAATATCAATTTCAAAATTGCCGGTAATCAGCAATATCGCATGGAGGCAAAATTAGCTGCTCGCCACGCGCTGGAAACCTACGTCAGCAATCCAAATAATTTCGCACTACCTTTACCCGTTGGGCCAAGTGTTATTGATATCGATTTTAATGGTGACGGACTTGCCGATATGGCGGGCACAGTGCCGCCGCCAACCTGTTTACGGTCGGCACCGGTAATGCGCTCGGAATTGAATGAGCGCAATGTCAAAGATCGTGATTGCTTTAAGTCAGTGCAAGTGGTCGGCGGCAATATTTTTAGTGATACCACCGGCACCGCAGCAATAAATAAGTCAGGTTGCGTAAAAATGACCTGGGACACGCTTGCTAGAGTAAATGACTCGGTGACGGGTGCCGCATTAGAAATGCATCAGGGCGTCTATTTACGAGCGGGCGAGGGCACAACATGCCGTTAAGCGACAAGCCACATTCAGCGCGTTTTGGAGTTGATTTATCATGAATATAAAGCCGATAAAATGGTGTAAAAATACCCTGGCCGCACTCGGCTGCGCGCTAGCTTCGGCAACATTAATGGCTGAAGACATTGACTTGTTTGTCGGCAGCAGTGCCTCGGTAGATCCTGCTACAGTAATGTTGACCTGGCATACCAGCGCGAATGTTAGCGCAAACGCCGTACATGGCTGCCGGTATATCGGCGCAAATGGTCTAGCCACCACGGTTGAGCCTTCTTTAGGGGGCGATACGGTGGGGGGCATGGAGCAGTGTGCAATAGTTAATGCGCTGCAAACCGTGCGGAATTCGCCAGATCTGGTGGGCACGTTGAAAGTAGGTGTAATGACGTTCTCCGACAGCCCAGGCGGTTGTGGCAACTTACTCATTCCGCCAACACTGCTCACCACGACTGGTATCGACTCGATGATCTCTACCTTAAAGGGGCTTACTAAACAGACCCTGCCGGGGAATCAGAGTCAATTAGGTGATGCCGTTGCCGAAACCTGGGCTGCGCTCAACGGGCTTCCCACCTCTTGTTCTGGCACTGACTATAGCGCAATAAAAGAAACCTCAACGAACTGCAGTAATGCGGTGATGATTTATATCGGCAATGCAGTGGCGGCAAATGCTAGCGTAAAAGATGGCAATGGGAACCCCGGCACTAAATTGAAAGAACAGTTGACCTCGGCCTTTGGTTATAGCGCTGGGTCAAGTAAATACAATGAGTTTGCCACAATTCGAAATGGCAACGGCTTTAATTTAACGCCCGCTGACAGCTACTGGGGCGACGAGTGGACTCGTTTCATGCGTTATGTAGACGTCGATGACAGCACTCAGATCGACCGTAACGTTACCACTTATAGCATTGCGGTATACGGCGAAAGTTTTGTTAATCAAGTCGCCGACGAGATCGCTTTTTACCAAGACATGGCGAAAGTGGGGGGCGGTGAAGCCTACCTTGTAAAAAGCACCGAAAGTGATGCTTTAACCCGCGTTTTACTGGAAATTTTCAACGAAGTACAAGACGTGAACAGCGTTTTTTCGTCTGCGACATTGCCGGTGAGTGCGAATACGCAAGGTACTTACGAGAACCAGATTTATATTGCGATGTTCCGCCCCGACCCGTCGGGTGGGCCGCGTTGGATTGGCAATGTTAAACAGTTTCAGTTTGGGGTGGATGACGCTGGTTCTATTGTATTGACCGATGCCGATGACTCTACCACTGGCTCAAATTCCATTGTTAACTCTGAAACCGGCGGTCTCGTTGATGATGCATTAAGTTTTTGGACGACCAACACGCCAAGTAACTCAGCGAACTGGCCAGCCCTACCTGATGGCTTTTGGAAGAATAGCCCTGAAGGCGATGGCGGTGCGCGTGATGCGCCAGACGGCGACTTAGTACAGAAAGGCGGCGCAGCACAAATGTTGCGGGTAGATTATTTAACAAATAGCGGTGCGAGGCGGGTTTACACCAATAAATGCCCCACAGGGAGTTGCGGCGCGAATGGTTTGGTAAATTTCGATACCAGTAATTCTGCCTTAACAGCTTATTTTACAACTACGCTATCCGCGTCGAGTAGAGATAGTATTTCTTCAATTACCGCAGGTGCGCGAGGTACTGTAAATGGTAGTGTTTCATGTACTAAAGATAAGGGTGTGTCAAGTTGTGTATACAGCTTAACCAATATCGTAATGACCAGCGGTAGTGCCTTTGATTTCAATGCAAGCAACGATGCGGTTTTGCTCGATAGCGATATCCCAGGTGGCGCAAGCTGCAGCTCAAGCCCCTGTAGTCTTACTGCTAGCGGTGCCAATAGCTTTACCTTGGCGTTTTCGGGTAGTAATAAGATTGAAGGAAATTTTACGTTTACCGCCAAGCCCATTACCAAAGTAAGTAAGTTGATTAAGGTTAATCAGAGTGACCACGGCATATCATCAGGCACAACAAATGCTCAAAAAACCTTAGATAACTGCCAAATCACAGGGAATACAGCCGGAGTGTACAACAGTGCTGGTGTCACTGGTTCAGTGGTGTTGAGTGGTGGAACCTACGTTGACAGCGATAATTTCACAGGAAGGTTGGAGACGTGGGTATTTACGTCGGGAGCTTCAGTAACTTGTGGCACTAGTGGCGATACCTTAACGGCAGAAAATTTAATTAACTGGGTTCGTGGCGACGATATTGCTGGTAATGAGGCCATGACTGGCCCGTGCCCGCAGGGTTCCCGAGATTCCAATTGCCCCATTTCTATTCGCGGGTCTGTGCATGGCGACGTTCTGCACTCCAGACCTGCCGTTGTTAACTACGGTAGTGGTACTGGCGTGGTGGTTTACTACGGTGCTAATGATGGTCATTTCCGCGCAATTAACGGTAATCAAACGGCGGTAATGAGCAATGGTGCGGGTGTGTCAGTTCGTCCTGGCGGCGAGCTGTGGAGTTTTGTTGCTAAGGATTTTTTAGATCAATTTCCCCGTTTATTTCGTGACGATCCGGCAATCCGCTTTCCCGATACCCCGTCAGGCTCACCAGCGGAGCGACGTAAATATTTCTTTGATGGTACTACCACGTTTTTCCAAGACGATAGGGCCACAAGTGCAACCTCGGGTCATAAATATTTGTATTTGAGCTCTCGTCGTGGCGGCCGATTTATGTATGCCATGAATGTGACCGACCCCTTTGCCCCGTCGTTAATGTGGAAGCTCGATAACACGATTATTAATGAACTTGGCTATACATGGTCGCAGCCCAAGGTCACGAAAATAGGTGGTCGCGATCGTCCGGTATTGATTTTTGGTGCAGGTTACTCGCCAGAACAAGATGCCGATCCTGTCGTTGCAGCAGACACGATGGGGCGCGGAGTGGTTATTCTCGACGGTATCACCGGTAAGATTATCTGGGCGTCGCTGTATAGCTGTGCAGGTATTGGTAGCAGCCATTACGCGAGCTTGACTACCGAGGGCGTGGCGGGAACGTGTGTGGCTAATACGGGCCTTACTAGCGCCTTTGCGGCAGATATAACCTTTCTCGATCGGCGCGGTGACGGCTATACCGATCGGCTGTATGCGAGTGATGTCGGCGGCAATATTTGGCGCATTGATTTAGATAAATCTGATTCCTATACCGCTACCGGAAACAGTGTGCCTGTCTCGGAAATTGCGATTAGTAAATTTGCCGAATTAGGCACTGCGGGTAACGGCAAGCGCAAGTTCTTATATGGCGTGGATATCATTCCCACCCGTAATCACGATTTGGTAGTTGCCGTTAGCGGTGACCGTGAACACCCCTTGTACACCAGTTCAACAACCGTGGGTACGGCGCAGAACGTGCAAAACCGCTTTTATATGCTGATAGATCGCAATACTGGTTCGTCGGCGGGTAGTACCACTGCGATCTACAACAGTAATTTACTGAATCAAACCGATGTCAGTGCCAATTGCTTTGATTCAGTTAATGGCGGCTACGAGGCCTCAGGTACAGATAATGCGGCTGTTGCTTGTTCTAGTACAAATACTAAACGCTATGTCTTTGACGGCCGCGATACAAACTACAAAGGCTATTACTTTGATTTGGCGGTGGGTGAAAAAGGTGTTAACGCACCGCTGACCGAAGCGGGTACCGTGTATTTTGCGACAAATCAGCCAGATACCCGAACTGATTCTACTAGCTGCAAAAGTGGATTAGGTCGCGCCTTTGCTTACAAAGTTGATCTGTTCACTGGCAGCCGCACTCGTACGGAGTACAGTGGCGGCGGTTTGCCGCCTAGTCCGATCTCCGGTCTTGTTAATTTGAACGACGAAATCCGCTTCTTTATTATGGGTGGCGATGGCGATTCTATTTATAAACCCAGTAACGGTAAGGTGATAAGTAGCGGCCGCAAGCGCATGTATTATTTTTATAAGTAATGAGTTGCCGGAGCGGCAAGAAACTATATCTTGCCGCTCCTAATAGGAGGTTTTAGCCCTTCTCATCGAGCTGATATTTTTTAAGCTTGTAACGAAATTGCCGGAAGGTGAGCCCGAGGTTTTTGGCGGACTCGGTTTTATTCCAGCGATTGGCTTCCAGCGCGTCGGCAATGATCTCTTTTTCAATACCGGCAATATACTCTTCGAGTTGCCCGCTGGCGGCGGCAAAGTGGCTGCCTTTATCGGGCGCGGACGCATTGCTATGCGCTTGTGGGGCAATACTTGGCAGCGATAAGTCGCTGGCGGTAATGGTATTGTTTTCGCAAAGGGTAGCGGCGCGCTCGATAATATTTTCTAATTCGCGAACATTGCCAGGAAAGCCGTATACGCACAAACTCGCTAATGCCGACTTGTCTAGGGTTGGCGGTGTGACGCCCCACTCGCGGCCAATTTTTTCTAGCAGGAATTTGGCCAGCAGCGGAATGTCGCTGGCGCGATCCCGCAGGCTGGGTACTTGCACTTCAATAACATTAATACGATAAAACAAATCGCTGCGAAAGTGCTCGGCGGCTACTGCCTTGGCAAGGTCTCTATGAGTGGCGCTAAGGATGCGCACATCAACCGGGATTTCTTGGGTAGAACCAATGCGGCGCACGGCTTTTTCTTGGATGGCGCGTAATAATTTAACCTGCATATTTAGCGGTAGGTCAGCGACTTCGTCGAGGAATAGCGTGCCGCCGTTGGCTGCTTCAAACAAACCCTCTTTGTGATCGTAGGCGCCGGTAAAGCTGCCTTTGCTGTGGCCAAAAAACTCGCTCTCAACTAACTCGCTCGGAATGGCGCCGCAGTTTACCGGTACAAACGGCGCGTCACTGCGCGGCCCATTGGCGTGAATGAGGCGGGCGACTACCTCTTTACCACTACCAGATTCACCGCTGATGTAAACCGGCGCCTGACTTCGAGAAAGTTTTAAAATTTGCTCCCGCAGATTGACAATGCTTTGGGTTTCGCCGAGCAAGCGGGTATTGCTGCTGCCGTCGACTTGGGTTTCGCGGCGGTCTAATTTTAAAGCGGTTTTTACTAGGCTGCGCAACTGCTCAACCGAGACGGGCTTGTTAATAAAGTCGAAGGCACCCGCTTTTAAGGCTTCTACTGCCAGCTCGGTACTGCCGTAGGCGGTGAGTACCGCCACGGCAGTACACATTGCGTTTTGCTGAATGTGACGAACAATTTCCAGCCCCGAGCCGTCTGGGAGCTTAATGTCGGTTAAGCAGAGATTAATGTTTTCATTTTGGCTCAGGGCCTGAATGGCATCGCGAACATTGCCTACCGCAATCGTGTGTAAGCCCATACGACTGATCGTGATCTCGAGTAATTCTCGTATATCTGGTTCGTCGTCAATAATGAGTACGGACTGCTGCATATTCGTTCGCTCTTTCAAATTACTTTCTCAATAATACGGTAATTAGTCCGGCAGAGTGCCGCGATCAGGGTGGGAGAATTGTAAGCGAAAACAACTTTGCTGATCTGCGGTGCGCCGATAATAAATATGAATTTGGTTGGCCAAACACAGCTCCCGGCACAAATAGAGCCCTAAGCCATTGCCCTGGGCTTGGGTGGTGAAAAATGGCTCAAATATTTTATCTACATCTTCAGGCTTAATGCCGTCGCCATTGTCAATGATATCTAAAATAACGGCGCCAGAGCGGGCTAAAGTGCTGCAACGAAAAATTAACGCGGCGCGTCCATCTTTTGCCGCGCCGTGCCGAACTGCGTTGTCGGCAATGTTAGAAACGATCTGGTTGAGCTGGCTGCGGTCGACATTGACAATGTCTGTCTCACCGAGGACTTCGACAGTAATGCTGTACTGGGTGTGTTCGGTTGGCCGCCAATCAGTGTTAAATGTCTGCAGCCAGTTGCCTAGTGCGAAACGCTCCGGTTGCGGCGTTCGGCCCCTTGAGAGCTCAAGAATGTTTTTAATAATATCATTCATTCTCATGGCATGGTTTTGGATGATTTCGGCGAAACGGGTGTCGCTGTCGTCGAGGTTTGGGCTTTCGGCGAGCAGTTGCGCGGCATGACTGATGGCGCTGAGGGGGTTGCGGATTTCATGGGCGATACTGGCGGTGAAACGGCCCAGCGATGCCAGTTTCAGGTTTTGCGCCCGCTGGGTGATTTTGCTGATGTTCTCAATGTATAGCAGGCAATCACTGTGATTGTGGGCCTCTAAGTTAGTCATATTTACGTGTAGATCAAGTCGGCGGGGTCCCACACTGATAATTTGCGAATCATTAATTGCGTTCTTGGCCATTTCAATGAGTACGGCGGGGGCATATTGATCTTGATCGCCACTGGCTGGGCGAATATCTAATAATTCTTGAGCAGCGTCATTTATGAGCTTAATTTGCCCAGTGCGTGACATCACGATGATGCCAGTTTGCATGCGCTGCACAATTCGTTGGTTGATTGCCGAGAGCGTTTCGATGTCGGTGCGCCGCCGTTCTGCTAATTGCTGGGTTTTGACAATGCGCGCACTGAGGTAACGGATGGCAATGGCGGCAGAGAAATACGCCATGCCGGTAATGCCGGCGACAATAAACTGTTGGGTGCTAACTCGCTCATAGAGGGTGTGGGCCGCGACTTCACTAAGCGCTGAGATGGTTGCCAGTGCGGCAATCGCTAAACTGAGTTGGCTGGGTAAAGTGATACTGGCGGCGCTAATTGACACGATGAGCAGCAGTGGCAGCCCGGAATCAGTGCTACCTGAGCAATAGCTCATGAACATGATCGCGCCAATGTCGATAAAAAACTCAAAGAACAGCTGGGTGGGGGTGTAGTGGCCTTTGATTAAGTAGTGGCGCAATAATAAGCTTAGCGCAAAAATAGCGTAAGCCGAGGCGACTCCCGCAAATAGCTGGGGCGCACTGGTGCCCAAGGTCGACTTGGCGGGGCCAAACATTAAGGCCACGAATAAGGCGCTAGCCAGCGCAAAACGGTAGGCGCTGTATACGCGCATGATCGCGCGTTGTTGGATATGATCTTGGGCGATGGCCATATTATTCCTATGTTAGGGGGACTCTACACAAATGCTAATACCCCAGCGGAATGGGTGGGGCGTAGCGGCGCCCTAATTCCGGTCTCAGTTTATACGTCCATAGTGGGGGATGCACTCCCGCTTATTTGATAGAATATCGCATCCCAATTGAGTGTTGAGGTCGGTCTGCCTCGAAAAGACCGAATTTAGCCCCGTTTTTGTAGATGGAAACCGTTTAATGACTTCACTGCGTATTGTGCTTGCTCAGATCAACCCCGTTGTAGGGGACATCGAAGGCAACACCAAGAAAATTATTGCCACTATTGAAACGGCGGTTTCTCGTCACGACCCGCAGTTAATCTTGTTTCCCGAACTCGTTGTTACGGGCTACCCGCCGGAGGATTTACTGCTGCGCGAGAGCCTTGTTCATCGTATTGAGCGGGCGCTGCATAAAATTGCCAGCCAAGCCCCCCGTTGCTACGTTGTGGTGGGTTATCCACGGTCTTTGGACGGTAGCTTATACAATGCCGCCGGCGTGTTTTTTGGCGGTAAATTGGTTAATGAATACCATAAACAGTGCCTGCCAAACTATCGGGTTTTTGATGAAAAACGCTATTTTAAAGAGGGTAAGCACACCTTAGTGATGGATATCTTTGGGGTGCCCACCGCAATCAGCATTTGTGAAGACGTTTGGGAAGACGCCCCCACCGCGGGTGCCAAAGCCGAAGGCGCAAAATTAATGCTCAACTTGAGCGCCTCGCCATTCCATGCCGGCAAGCAAATTGAGCGCGAGGCGCTGCTGGCTCAGCGCGCGTGGCAGGGCGGCATGCCAGTGGTGTACTGTAATTTGGTGGGTGGTCAGGACGAGCTGGTCTTTGATGGCGCGTCTATGGTCGTCTCGGCCGAGGGCGAATTGATTGCCCGCAGCCCGGCTTATATTGAGTATATTAATTGCGTTACCGCCAACTGGGATGGTCGCCGCCTGCGCTTTGACGAGGGCGAGATTAGTGATCTGCGCCCTGTTCTGGAAGACATATACGAAACCTTGGTGCTGGGCGTCCGAGATTACGTCAACAAAAACGGTTTTAAGAGTGTGGTCTTAGGCCTGTCTGGGGGGATTGATTCGGCGGTTACCTTGGCTATTGCAGTAGATGCCTTAGGCGCAGATCGAGTAGAGGCGGTCATGATGCCGTTTCGCTATACCGCGTCAATGAGCATGGAAGATGCTCAGGCCCAGGCGGCAATTCTAAAAGTGCGCTACCAGGTGATCTCTATTGAGTCGGTCTACGATGCCTTTATGCTCGCCCTGAGCGATGAATTTGACGGCTTAAGTGCAGACAAAACCGAAGAAAATTTACAGGCGCGTTGTCGTGGTGTGCTGCTGATGGCGATCTCAAACAAAAAGGGTTCGCTGGTACTCACTACTGGTAATAAGAGCGAAGTCGCGGTGGGCTACTCCACCTTATATGGCGACATGGCGGGTGGCTTTGACGTACTTAAAGACGTGTCTAAAATCCGAGTGTTTGAGCTGGCTCGCTACCGCAATAGCCTCTCGCCAGCAATTCCGCAGCGCGTTATTGATCGGCCGCCGTCTGCAGAGCTGGCACCAGACCAGAAAGATGAAGACAGTCTGCCGCCCTACGAAATTCTCGATCAGGTCATTGAGCGTTATATTGAGCACGATGAGAGTGCTGAGACCATTATTGCCGCGGGTTTTGAGCGCGAAATGGTCTACCGTATTTTGCGCTTAATCGATATCAATGAGTACAAACGCCGTCAGGCACCAATAGGCACGCGTATTACCGAGCGTGGCTTTGGCCGCGACCGTCGCTACCCGATTACCCAGAAGTGGCCCATCGGCGATTAAGGCGCGCTCATGTTGGTCTAGTGGCCGGTGGCGATTATCGCCGCCCGGTATCTTCTTATTTTGTGAACGGACTTAGGGCAGCATGGAATTACGGGCAAGCAATGTACGAAAGCTCCAGGGCGGAACTTTCGATGTTCTGATTCTTGGTGGCGGAATCAATGGCGCAGTGTCGGCTGCCGCGCTGGCAGCGAAAGGAGTGAAAGTTGCGCTAATTGACCGAGGCGACTTTGCGGGTTTAACCAGCTCTAACTCGTCGAATCTGGCGTGGGGTGGTATTAAATACTTAGAGAATCACGAGTATTTTCTGGTTAATAAGCTTTGCCGCAGCCGCAATCACCTGATGCGCAGCTACCCTTCAACGGTTAAAGAAATTCGTTTTCTCACTACTATTCAAAGAGGCTTTCGCTTTCCGGCGTTTTTAGTTTATTTGGGTACGATAGTTTACTGGCTCTTTGGCCGCTTTGTGACTCGCGCGCCGCGCTATATGAGCCGCAAGGCACTGGCCAATGCCGAGGCAGTGATCGATACCAGCAATGCCGAAGGCGGTTTTGAATACTCAGATTGTTATCTTTACGACAATGACGCGCGTTTTGTGTTTAATTTTGTGCGCACCAGCCTCAATTACGGCGGCATTGTCGCGAACTACGTAGAGTCGCTGGGCGCTGAACGGCGCGACGGCGTTTGGCATAGCCAAGTGCGAGATAATATCAGTGGCGAGCAATTTACTGTACGCGCTAAGGTGCTGATAAACGCCTGTGGCCCCTACGTCGACAAACATAATCAGCTGAGCGGACAACACACTGCACACCGTCATTTATTCTCAAAAGGCATTCACTTGGTTGTTGATCGGATCACCGAGAATCAGCGCATACTGACTTTTTTTGCGAGCGATGGTCGTCTGTTTTTTGTTATTCCCATGGGACCTAAAACCTGTATCGGCACCACCGATACCCAAGTTGAGAGCCCCGAGGTGGTCGTGACCGACGCAGATCGGCATTTTGTTTTGGACAATGTTAACGCTTTGCTCAAACTAGAAAAGCCGCTGACCCTCGCCGACATTATTTCTGAGCGCTGTGGTGTGCGACCCCTGGCACTTAAAGGCGAGGACGGCGTAGCCGATTGGGTGAAGTTGTCTCGTAAACACGCTATTGATGTCGACAAGCAAGATCAACACCTGAGCATATTTGGCGGCAAACTCACTGATTGCATCAATGTTGGTGATGAAGTCGCTGAATTAGTGGCAGACCTAGGCATCAAAGTGCCTTACGCCAATAAGCGCTGGTACGGCGAACCGGGGCGCAGCGTAAAGCGGGAATACCTGCATCAAGCCATGCTAATGAATTTAGACGCTTTAACCGACCCCAGCTCCTCTGAACCACTGACCCAGCGCCTGTGGCGGCGCTACGGCCGCAGTGCTATCGAAATGCTGGAGATGATCCGCGAAGACCCCAGTAGCGCGGAATTACTCATCGAAAATGCCGAATACCTGCGCTGTGAGATCGAACACGCGGCGCGCCGAGAAATGATTACCAAACTAGACGACTTCCTGCGCCGCCGCTCAAAAATAGCTCTAGTGGTGCGTAGAGAAGACATAATCAGCGCACCTGGCCTGCGTGAGGCGTGTGAAATTTTGTTTGGTGACGAGGCTGAGGCCAAGTTGGCAGAGTATGTGGCGGAGACGGCTGGGTGATTCGCTGGATGCTGGGCGGGGGGCGCAAAACCCCGTCAGACGTCTGGAATCGGACGTCTGGCGCAAAACCGGTCTTGGTGCCTTGCTATGGCCAACCACCGCGCAATACCCGCTTCGTAGATAAATGTATCCCTGCCTCCGCAGGGACGGTGCTCGGCCTCCGCAGGAGTGACTAATGTATATAGGGAGGCCTAACCCCCAGTCATACCTACGTAGGCCGTTATCTATGCGAGCAAAGCGGGAATGCTGGACGGGAGACGGGAGACGCAAAAGCGAAGCAGAGCCTAAGTTTCCACTGTGATTGTTAATCTGACCATCTTAAGGTAAGCCACTTCGTTGCTGGGATAGGCCCCTGCCTTCGCAGGGGCGACGCTGTAGCTTCACTGGGTATTTTACTTGTCGAGTCATACCTGCGCAGGCAGGTATCCATATGAGCGAAGCGAATGCCCTTAAGCGTCAGACATCCGATTTAACCCCACCGTGAGCGCAGCGAATAAAAGCGTCTCCCGTCTCCCGTCCAGCGTTTTGTGAGACCAAGGCGGCACCCATAAAAAAAGGCCGCACTCGGCGACCTTTTGGCAAATCATCTTAAACTCCAGCGGTCGGGCTTAACGCCAAAAAAGCGTCTCCCATCTCCCGTCAAGCGTCTGACTTCAGACGCCCGACATCCGACTTTCCCTCAATCCGTCTCTTCCCGATTATCAAACTTTGGTGGCTCATAGCGGTCCAGCAAGCCCAAGGTCGCCTTGTTGAGCAACGAGCCTTCTTGATCTTTGCCGACTTGGCTCACAAAGTTGCCATTTTTATCTAGCGAGGGGTGATTTGGGTAGTTTTTGCGCAGTACCATCAGTGACTGATCGGCCAAATCATTCATTTCCAGTAGCAAGTATGCCTGTACCATAACCGCTAAAGCGTCTGGTATGGCTGGGGTTTGCGGCAGATTTTCAATGACGTAGCGGCCACGGTTGGCGGCGGCAAGGTAGGCCTTACGCTTGAAGTAGTAATTGGCGACGTTGATTTCGTAGCGCGCCAGACGGTTGCGCAGCTGCACCATGCGGGCTTTTGCGTCGGGGGCGTATTCGCTGTCTGGGAAGCGTTGCAGTAGCTGACGGAAGTCGTCAAACGACTGAATAGTTGAGCCCGGATCGCGTTGTGTCATATCCGTGGGGATAAAACGCTCTAAAAAGCCTTCACCTTCGGTGTAATTGGCGAGTCCGCGCATATAATAGGCGTAGTCCACTTTCGGGTGTTGGGGGTGCAGGCGAACAAAGCGATCAGCCGCAGCCACTGCCGCCTCGTTGTCGCCACCGCGATAGTAGGCGTAAATGATCTCTAACTGGGCTTGTTCGGCGTACGGGCCGAAGGGGTAGCGGCTTTCTAAGAGCTGTAAATTGTCCACGGCCAATGAAAAGTTTTTGCTTTTCAGGTAGCCTTGCGCAGCTTCGTAGATTTCTCGCTCCGACATTTCGGGCCGATCTGGGCCGCTGGCACAGCCAGCAACCAATATGCTTATAAAGAGAAGTGCAAAGACCTTAACGACAGCTTTCATGTAATTTTTCCAAATAGCGGAATATCCCCGATGACCCCCTACCGTAGCAAGGGCCTGCTATTTAAACACAGCACGCAGATGGTATAAAGAATCAGCTATGACCGAAATTATAGAACGACAGGAAATTGTTCCTGCAGGCTTCAATGGCGACCGTTTTGACCAAGTGGCCGCCCAGTTGTTCCCAGAGTACTCGCGCTCGCGCCTCCAGACCTGGATAAAAAGCGGCGAACTCACCGTCAACGGTGAGGTTCAGCGTACTCGCGACAAAGTTTACGAGGACGATAAGCTGGCATTGCACGCCGAATTACAGTCGGAAGTACGCTGGGAAGCCGAAAAAATTGAGCTTGATATCGTCTATGAAGATGACCATGTCATGGTAATAAATAAACCCTCAGGTTTAGTGGTACACCCCGGCGCTGGTAATCCCGATGGCACATTATTAAATGCACTGTTAAATCACTTCCCCGACATCGCTACCGTTCCGCGCGCGGGTATTGTTCACCGTCTCGACCGGGATACGACTGGCTTGATGATCGCCGCTAAAACGCTAGAGGCGCATACCAGCCTTGTCGCCCAGCTTCAGGCGCGAGAAGTGCACCGGGAATACGATGCCGTGGTCTTTGGCACCATGACTGGTGGCGGCACGGTAGATGAACCGATGGGCCGGCACCCGCGTCAGCGCACTAAAATGGCGGTGAGCCAAATTGGTGGTAAAGAAGCAATTACCCATTATCGTGTTACCCGCCGGTTTTTAAATCACACCCATATTCGCTGTTTTCTGGAAACTGGCCGTACCCACCAAATACGGGTTCATATGGCGCATATTAAATACCCGCTAATTGGCGATCCGCTTTACGCTGGGCGGCCGCGCTTGCCTAAGGGCGCCAGTGAGGTGTTGATTACCCAGTTGCGCGGCTTTGGCCGTCAGGCGCTGCACGCGCGCCGCTTGGAGCTAGAACACCCCATTTCCGGTGACACCATGTCTTGGGAAGTGCCGCTGCCAGAAGATATGAAAGCCTTGCTCGCCGTGCTGTCTACCGAGGATGTACGCTGAGTGTGGCTGACGCCTGATTGGCCTGCACCGGCGTCGGTGGTCGCGCTGTCGACCACCCGAAGTGGTTTTGCGGGGTTTAAGGGCGCGAGTACGGGTCCGTATGAAGGCTTTAATCTTGGCGACCACGTTGCCGACAGCCCAGCAGCCGTGGCGGAAAATCGTCGCCAGTTAGTCGCGCAATGCCAAGGTTTAGACCATATTGGCTGGTTGAATCAAGTGCACGGCACCGACGTTGCCACCCTAACATCGCAATCGCCGTTAGACGCAGTGAACGCGGACGCCAGTATTGCTAGCCGTCCCGGCTTAGGCTGTGGGGTGTTAACCGCCGATTGCGTGCCAGTGCTGTTTTGCCGCCGCGACGGCAGTCAGGTCGCCGCGGCTCACGCCGGCTGGCGAGGGCTGTGTGCGGGGGTGTTGGCAAATACCGTCAGCGCTTTTCATTGTCCAAGCTCGGAACTGCTGGCATGGATTGGCCCTGCCATATCCCAAACTCACTTTGAAGTGGGCGGCGAGGTCTATGAGGCCTTTCAGGCTGGTTTTGCTGGGCCAGCACCGGCGGAGATTCATGCCGCGTTTTGTCCCGCAGCCAACAAGGCTGGCCATTACCATGCCGACTTGTACGCGTTGACCAAGGCGCAATTACACGCCCTCGGCGTGGGCTGGGTGGGTGGCGCGCAACGCTGTACCTTTGCTGAAACCGACGCGTTTTATTCCTTTCGTCGCGACGGCGTCACTGGCCGTCAGTTAAGCCTAGTCTACATCAAGTCTTAGGCTCCGAAACTAGGGGATTACCCTTAGCCATCTTGAAATATGCTCCCTGCTCCCCCATTTATACATCATGGTTAGTGAGGGCTTTGCCTTCTCGTCACTGTTGTCGGAGAGCTTAAAATGCGAATAGATCGTTTTACTACTTCTTTGCAAACTGCGCTTGCAGATGCTCAGTCGCTGGCACTGGGCAAAGACCATCAATACATTGAAGCCGTGCATTTACTCAGTGCCTTGCTCAAGCAGCAGGGGGGGAGCGCTAAACCTTTGCTAAGCCAAGCGGGTGCGAATGTTCCCGTTTTGGAACAGAGTATTGCGGCGGCGTTGGAGCGCATGCCTACGGTGCAAGGCGCGGGTGGGGACGTGCATATCTCACCGGCTCTGGCGCGTATTTTTAATGTCACTGACAAACTCTCGCAGCAGCGTAAAGACAGTTATATTTCCAGTGAGTTAGTGCTGCTGGCAATGCTGGAGTCCAACGACGAAGCCGCTAAGCTCCTTGCCGATAGTGGGGTTAAAAAAGGCGCACTCAATGCTGCGATTGATAAAGTGCGTGGCGGTCAATCCGTCGATGATGCCTCGGCTGAAGAGTCGCGCCAGGCCTTGGATAAATACACTATCGATTTAACTGAGCGGGCCGAGTCAGGCAAGCTCGATCCCGTTATTGGCCGCGACGATGAGATTCGTCGTACCATTCAAGTTTTGCAGCGTCGGACCAAAAATAACCCGGTGCTAATAGGCGAGCCCGGTGTGGGTAAAACCGCCATCGTTGAAGGTCTGGCGCAACGCATTATCAATGGCGAAGTGCCGGAGGGCCTGAAAAACAAACGAGTTCTTTCGTTGGATTTGGGCGCCTTGCTGGCTGGCGCAAAATTCCGTGGTGATTTTGAGGAGCGCTTAAAAGCGGTGCTCAATGAATTGTCCAAGGAAGAGGGGCGGGTGATTTTGTTCATAGACGAACTGCACACCATGGTTGGCGCCGGTAAAGCCGAGGGTGCAATGGACGCGGGCAATATGCTCAAACCGGCCTTGGCGCGGGGTGAGCTGCACTGCGTGGGCGCCACCACTTTAAATGAGTATCGCCAATCTATTGAGAAAGACGCAGCGCTGGAGCGGCGCTTCCAAAAAGTTTTGGTGGAAGAACCCTCCGAAGAAGACACTATCGCGATTTTGCGCGGCCTTAAAGAGCGCTACGAAGTCCATCACGGCGTGGACATCACCGACTCAGCGATTATCGCTGCGACTAAACTATCCCAGCGCTATATTACCGACCGCCAGCTGCCGGATAAGGCCATTGATTTAATCGACGAGGCGGCCAGCCGTATTCGTATGGAGATCGACTCCAAGCCAGAGGTGATGGACAAGCTTGAACGGCGTTTGATTCAGTTGAAAATTCAGCGCGAGGCCGTGAAAAAAGACGATGATCTTGCCGCAAAAAAACAGCTGGAAATACTGAATGCCGACATCAGCAAGGTCGAAAAAGAGTTTTCTGATCTTAATGAAATTTGGAAGGGTGAAAAAGCTGCACTGCAGGGTTCTGCGCAAATTAAGGTGGATTTAGAACAGGCTAAACTCGAGCTGGAAACCGCCCGTCGCGCCGGTGATTTAACTCGCATGTCTGAGCTGCAATACGGCAAAATTCCCGAGTTAGAAAAGCAGTTGGCCACTGCCGATGCAGTGGATCATGGCGCCATGCAATTGCTGCGCAACAAAGTTTCTGAAGAAGAAGTCGCGGAGGTGGTGTCGCGCTGGACCGGGATTCCCATCAGCAAAATGTTGGAAGGAGAGCGGGATAAATTACTGCGCATGGAAGATGAATTACACCAGCGGGTAATTGGTCAGAGCGAAGCGGTAGACGCGGTCTCAAATGCCGTGCGCCGGAGCCGCGCGGGCTTAAGTGACCCCAATCGGCCGAACGGTTCCTTCTTGTTCTTGGGGCCAACTGGGGTCGGTAAAACCGAACTGTGCAAAGCCTTATCGATGTTCCTCTATGACAGCGAAGACGCCATGGTGCGCATTGATATGTCGGAATTTATGGAAAAGCATTCGGTGGCGCGTTTGATTGGCGCGCCTCCGGGCTATGTTGGTTATGAAGAGGGTGGCTATCTCACCGAGGCAGTGCGCCGTCGTCCTTACTCATTGCTGTTATTAGATGAGGTTGAGAAGGCTCACCCTGACGTGTTCAATATTTTATTGCAGGTCTTGGATGACGGGCGTCTTACCGACGGCCAAGGCCGCACGGTCGATTTTCGCAATACGGTGATTGTGATGACCTCGAACCTCGGTTCCGACGTTATTCAAGAAATGACTGTTGCAGGCAGTGAATACCCGAAAATTCGCGACGCCGTACTCAATGTGGTGTCTGGCCATTTCCGTCCAGAGTTTATTAACCGCATCGACGAGTTGGTGGTCTTTGAACCGCTGGACCGCACCCAAGTACAGGCTATTGCCGGTATTCAACTGGGCATTTTAAACAGCCGTTTGGCGGAGCGGGAGCTGCGTTTAGAGGTGAGTGAGGAAGTTTTAGATCGCCTTGCAGATATTGGCTTTGACCCCGTCTACGGCGCGCGGCCATTAAAACGGGCGATTCAGCAGCAGTTTGAAAACCCCTTGGCGCAAAGTTTATTAAAAGGTGAATTTATTGCTGGGCAGGTGATCAATGCCACGGTGGCGGAGGGCAAAATAGTGTTCAAAGCGCCGCGCTTACAGTGATTTACTCGAGGCTTTAAGCCTTGGCATTAAACGCGTCTAGGTAGTATTTCGTATTGATTTGGCATTTCGGGTGATCTGGGTGTGTGTCCGCGTCGTAAAGACCGGGCACAACCACTAATAACCGAGGTGCCATAATGAAATACATTACTCAGCGATCCTCACAGCGAGGGCTACTGGCTCTATCTGTGCTTAGCGCAGCCATTCTCAGTCAGTATGCGATGGCATCCAGCCACCGCGAAGCGCCTTTTATTGCCGGTTCGCCGAAAGTAGACGGCACCGACTTTTACATGTTCCGTAGTTATGAAGCGAATCGTGGTGATTACGTCACCCTGATTGCGAATTACCAGCCCCTGCAAGACGCCTACGGCGGCCCCAATTACTTCACTATGGACCCCACCGCGCTTTACGAAATACATATCGACAATAATGGCGACGCGGTTGAAGACCTTACTTTTCAATTTAAATTTAACAATGCCTATGGTCAGGCCAACGCGGCGGGTTTAATCACTAATGGCGAAATTGAAACGGGCAATGGCGGCGTGCAAGTGCCCTTGTCAGCAGTGGGCGGCGGTAGTGGTAGCACCCCTGGCTTTTTGAATGTAGTCGAAACCTATTCGGTTAACGTGGTCAGCGGTGATCGCCGCAGCGGAACGAGCAGTGCGGTAAGTATGGCGGGCGGTGGGACTACGTTCACCAAGCCAGTTGATAATATTGGTAATAAAACGATTCCAGATTATGCCGGTTATGCCGCGCAGTATGTCTACGATATTGCTGTGCCTGGCTGTACCGGCCAAGGCCGCTTGTTTGTTGGTCAGCGTCGTGAAGGCTTTGTGGTGAATTTGGGTGAGATTTTCGACCAAGTAAACCTGAATCCGCTGGGCGCGCGGGACTCCCGCAGCAATACCATTGCCGATAAAAACGTGACGTCGCTGGCATTGGAACTACCTATTAGCTGTGTGACCGCCGGTAGCGATCCGGTTATTGGCGCGTGGACAACGGCAAGCAAGCGTCAAGGTCGTATCCTCAATCCTGATCCCGCAGGTCCGGTAGCCAATGACGCTGGTCAGGGCCCGAGCATTGAAGGTGGCGCATGGACTCAGGTATCGCGTTTGGGCAGTCCACTGGTGAACGAAGTGGTTATCGGTATTACGGATAAAGACAAATTTAATGCTAGCGAGCCGAAAGACGATGTGGCGAATTTTGCCAGCTACGTGCTTTACCCAACCCTGCCAACATTAGTTGAGGTGTTGTTTGGCGTGCCCGCGCCAATGCCAGAGGGCGGCCGTACCGACCTGCTTGCGGCATTTGTAACTGGCGTGACCACTGGCGCTAATGACACCCCAGCAAACTTCAAATTTACCTCACCGGCAAATTTGACCACGCCGGGTGAAATGCTGCGTATGAACACGGCAATTGCGCCGGTTGTTCCTGGTGCAGAAGGCTATAGCGATCTGGGCTTTTTGGGTTGCGATTTGGCAGGTTTCCCCAATGGTCGTCGGGTAAGCGATGATGTGGTCGATATTGCGCTCACTGTAGCGGAAGGGGCATTACTCGGTGCGAATGGTCTGCAAACCTGTGATCTAAGCGGTAGCTCGCCAGTGGTGGCTAATCCTGGTCAGGTGGTTAATGACGGCGCACTTCCTGATCCGGCTGAGTACTCCACTAGCTTCCCGTATTTAGCTACGCCAATTGCTGGCGCAGTATCTGCCAACTAAAAGGAGTTAGCGATGAATACGATGCTGAAATGCAGCTTGATCCTCGCAGTTATTGTCGGCGTATCTGCTTGTAATGACAGCGATGGTAAATACGATGGTAAGGCGCAAATGAATCCCAATGCCGAACAGAGCTTCAGTCAATTGCTGACCTCGGTGTTTGTGCGTGGTGCCAATGCTGAACCGGTTGCGATCAATGGCGTCAATGTCACCGAGAGCTTCGATGCTCAGGCCATTGCCGACTTGTCAGCGGCCAATTAAGACCGTGGCGCGGGTTGCTACTTTGCGAGTTGGGAATAGCACTCGCGCCATACTTCCTCTGTTATGGGGGCTTATTTTTGGGTCCGGTTTTACCTCAGTAGTGCATGCGTTGACGGGGCCTGTAGTCGTTCATCCCAATAGCGATGAGCAGATAGTATTTACGTTTAGCAAACAAAATGCCGCCGATACAGCGGTGATTAATTCTTTTGAAAGCACCGCCGCGGAGCAGCATATTGCTCGTGCCAAACAAGCACTGCTCGGCTTTCAGGCTAGTGCGAACCCACGGTTTTTAGGCGATGCTCAGCGCGAACTGGCAGGGGTTGCGGAAGTAGATTACAGCGCTGATTTTTATCTGTATCGCGCCTCCTTGCGACAAAGCCTGCATCAATTTTCCCAAGCAAGCGCCGATCTTGACCTTGTAGCTCAAATGCAGCCGGATAATTTTCAGGCGCAAATGATGCGTTTCACGATAGCTTTTGTCATTGGCGATTATTCGGCCGCTGAGCTTGCCTGTGAGAAATTGCAAGGCTTGAATAATGACCTCTATGTCGCGGCGTGCCGCCAGCACGTCCGGGCGGCTCAGCGCCCTAGTGAGGCTGAGTCCGCTTACCTCGACCTGAAAAGTGCCATGGCGAGCGCCGGTGCTTTGGCCGACCGACAGGCGCTTGCATGGGCTGCGGGCAGCCTGGCGGATATTGCCGAGCGCGCTGGGCGTGATGATGCTGCCCAGCTGTGGCAGTGGGTGCTTAGTATGAATGCCAATGATGCATATGCGCGAGCGCGCTTGGCGGCATTGAAGTTAGCCGCTGAAGACTATGCCGCTGTCATCGCATTAACCGCTGATCACCTCACAGTCGATTCCCTCGCTGTATTAAACGCCATTGCTGCGCGGCATCAGGGCGATGGCGAAGCGCTGATAAGTCAATTGCGCGAGCGTTTCAGCGAGGCGCTGTGGCGGGGCGAAGTACTGCACAAGCGCGCCTATGCTCAGTTTTTATTGGATATTGACGACAGGCCTCGTGCCGCCTTGACCTGGGCAGAACGTAATTGGCAGGATCAACGAGAGTGGCCGGATGCCCAGTTATTGGCGCGGGCGCAGCGCGCAGCGGGTGCAGACCTGTGATGCGCCTAATTCTTCTGCTGTTAAGCGTTTGCTTTTCAGTGTCCGCGCTGGCGCATAAGGCCAGTGACAGTTTTATTTATGTGCACGCAGATCAAATTCGGCTGGATATTGCATTGCAAGATATACAGCGCCTGCACAATGTTGACCTAAATCGCGACCAATCGCTGAGTTGGGGTGAGCTGCAGGCCAGCGCATCGCCGCTGCGCGCACTGTTGCGCAGCAATATTAGTTTGACGCAGGGTGATGCAGATTGCCCTTTATTATTTCGTTTAGACGGACTGAGCCAGCACAGTGATGGCGCTTACGCGGTATGGATGCTGGATTCACCTTGTTTGCACAAAAATGGCCCCCTGCAACTTTCCTACACTTTGCTTTTTGAACTTGATCCTCTGCATCGCGCGCTATTAGCGGCGAACGTAGGATCAGCTGGAAATTTGCTGCCGATGGCTAGCGATGCCCCCGACGATCACGTGCAATTAAGTGTGCTGTCGCCGGCGCACAATAGTGCGGTACTGGGTGAGGTAAATGCCTTAGATACCGCCTTGAAATTTGGCTGGGAAGGGGTGGTACATCTGTTGATCGGCTACGATCACCTCATGTTTCTCTTGGCCTTATTGCTCCCGGCAACGCGTCGTCATGGACAGAGCACCTTGCGAGGCGCGTTTACTGATGTGGCGTGGGTGGTCACTATGTTTACCTTGGCACACAGCCTCACTTTGGTGTGTGCGAGCTTGGGCTGGCTTAGTTTACCGTCCAAGCCCGTCGAGATTGGCATTGCGCTGTCAATTAGTCTTGCCGCTGCACTGTTGTTGCTGGATGTAAACAGTCGTATTCAGCGGCGCTTGGCGATGGCAGTTGGTTTGTTACACGGCTTGGGTTTTGCAGGGGTGTTGGCGGGAATGTTGTCGACCAGCCCAATGAAACTAGTGGCGCTGGGGAGCTTTAATCTTGGTATTGAGTTCGCGCAGCTGGTGCTGGTATTGCTGGTTTTGCCCCTACTCTACAGCTTGGCTGCGAGCCGTATTTATCAGCGCTACCTACTGCCATTTGCGGCCTTAGGTTTAGCGCTTAGCGGCTTATTTATGGCATGGCAGCGCCTATAACTCGCGGGTGGGTGTGCGCTAGTTGCAGTGAATCTTGATAACCTCTTGGGCGCGATTCTTCTGCTCGTTTATTTCTTCGCTATTCAAAAACCGGCTGCTACCGTCGGCATTGCTGATGCGAATGCGGGCGCCGTTGGCGGCAAGCGACTGCATATTAGCCTTGGCTTTAGTGCACAACTCTGGGTTTTTGGGCGGCAGCACTTCCATTTTTTCAGGTATCGTCTCGTCGCCATTGTCTGCAAGCTCAGCACTGCTCTCGCTGGTGCTAACATCGCTGTCTAAGCTGGTCCCGCTCGAGGTTTTAATGAAAACCGATGCCCGGCCATTTGGCGGCTGTTGGGTAAAGTGGATTTTGCCCTCGTCATCGCTCCAGCGGTAGTAGCCGCTCTTGTCCGCATAGCTGCTTAAGCTCACCACGGCGAGGGTACTAAATAGGCTGACGATCAATAGTGTCTTATTCATAGTGAGGCGTTGCCGTAAAGATAAGTTGCCTAGATTATGGCAGATAATCTCCACGGAAGAAAAATCGCGAGTCTATTCTGTGGCCGACTACGCTGAATTGAACGGAATACTTGCTGATCCCGTGAATTTACGGGAAATTTGGTATTGACATGAGGGGCCATAGGTTAAAAAATACGGGGTCTACCTTTTAGGTAGCAAATGGCTGTTTTCCGCGCCGCTTACCTGCGGCCAAAGTACAGAGTGCGACTCATCGTGTTGCACGGCTACAACAGTAGTTCCATTCACTCTGCAGACACATGACCTGTGTTGCGAGATTGCCCGCACCGCGTTATCCCGCGTTGCATATAAGCGCTGCTCAGCAGCATTTTGGCGTTTCGCCCGGATTTCAGCCGTGTCGCTGGGACCGGTGGTAATGTGTTTCGACATCTTTGTTCTTGTTAATCGAGTTTCGGGCTTGTCGCTCGGGCTATTTTTTTACAAGTTTTTGCGTATTCAAACTGAATCGAGGGTATTTCAGTGGAATTGTTATCTGGCGGCGAAATGATCGCACGTGCCATGGAAGACGAGGGTGTTGAATTCATCTTTGGCTATCCAGGTGGTGCCGTACTGCATATTTACGATGCTTTATTTAAAAGCTGCAAGGTGCCGCATATTTTGGTGCGTCACGAACAAGCGGCGACGCATGCGGCTGACGGCTATGCCCGCGCTACCGGTAAGCCCGGTGTGGTGCTGGTCACTTCTGGCCCCGGTGCTACCAATGCCATTACGGGTATCGCTACGGCGTATATGGACTCCATTCCAATGGTGGTCTTGTCAGGTCAGGTCGCCACGCACCTAATTGGTGAAGACGCCTTCCAAGAAACGGATATGGTGGGGATCTCTCGGCCTATCGTTAAGCACAGTTTTCAGGTCACGCGCACCGAAGATATTCCTGAGATCATTAAAAAGGCATTTTATATCGCCACTACCGGTCGTCCCGGTCCGGTGGTTGTCGATTTGCCTAAGGATTTAACGAATCCCCACGACAAGTTTGAATACAACTACCCCAAAAAGGTCAAGCTGCGTTCTTACACGCCAGCCACCCGGGGGCACTCTGGGCAGATTAAAAAGGCGGCGAGTTTGCTGTTGTCTGCCAAGCGCCCAATCATTTATGCCGGTGGCGGTGTTGTGCAGGGCAATGCCTCTGAGCAATTGCGGGTCTTGGCGCGGGAATTGAACTTCCCGGTAACCCATACCCTGATGGGGTTGGGTGCGTATCCTGCGAGTGACCGCCAGTTTGTTGGTATGTTGGGTATGCATGGCTTTTACGAGGCCAATAACGCCATGCATCACAGCGATGTGATTTTGGCGGTTGGCGCGCGGTTTGACGACCGGGTCACCAATACTACTGGCAAGTTCTGCCCCGGTGCCAAAATCGTTCATATTGACATTGACCCTGCGGCGATCTCTAAAACCATTGCCGCCGACGTGCCAATTGTTGGTCCCGTCGATTCAGTGTTGAACGATTTGCTGGCCGTTATTCACGAAATGCGTGCGGCCGATAAAACCCTGCCAGACAAAGAAGCCCTTAAACACTGGTGGAATCAAATCGACGAGTGGCGTGACACCCACGGCCTGTGGGTTCGCCCCCAGTACGACATCACTACGCCGTTTATTAAGCCTCAGCAGGTTATTGAAACTCTGTGCAAGGTCACTCACGGAAAGGCATACGTCGCGTCAGACGTTGGTCAGCACCAGATGTTTGCCGCCCAGTACTACAAATTCGATGAGCCGCGCCGCTGGTTGAACTCCGGTGGTCTCGGCACCATGGGCTTTGGTTTGCCTGCGGCGATGGGTGCCAAACTGGCGTTCCCAGATGCAGACGTTGCCTGCGTGACCGGTGAAGGCAGTATTCAGATGAATATTCAGGAGCTGTCGACCTGCGCCCAATACAAGATACCGGTGAAAATCATTAGCTTGTATAACGGCTACTTAGGCATGGTAAAGCAGTGGCAAGACATGCAATACGACGGTCGCTACTCCGAGAGCGTTTACGAAAATTCACTGCCTGACTTTATTAAACTAGCCGAAGCCTATGGTCATGTTGGCATTAAAGTTACCCAGTTAAGCGATTTGGAAGAGGCAATGAAAGAAGCCTTTGCCCGTAAAAATGATCTGGTGTTTATGGATATTCACGTAGACCCCCACGAGCACGTATACCCAATGCATGTCGCTCCTAATGGCAGCATGCGTGATATGTGGCTGAGCAAAACGGAGCGGACATGATGCGACACATAATTTCGGTATTGTTGGAAAATGAGCCGGGTGCCCTGTCGCGGGTAGTGGGTTTGTTCTCTCAGCGTGGTTACAACATTGAGACCCTCAACGTTGCGCCCACAGAAGACCCAACCCTGTCGCGGTTAACCTTAACCACGATCGGTGACGACCACAAAATTGAACAGATCACCAAACACCTCAATCGCCTAATTGATGTTGTTAAGTTGGTCGATCTGTCTGAAGGTGCTCACATTGAGCGTGAACTGATGTTGGTTAAAGTGCGTGCCACCGGTGCCCAGCGCGCCGAAATCAAACGCTGCACTGACATCTTTCGCGGCCAAATCGTCGACGTTGGCCCCAGTGTGTACACCATTCAGGTGACTGGCGCAGCTGACAAACTCGACTCCTTCCTAGAAGCCGTTGGCGAAGCGGCGATCATGGAAGTGGTGCGCAGCGGTGTCTCCGGTATTGCTCGCGGTGAGAAAATATTGAGTTTGTAATTAGGCTTGAATTATTGATGAGGCGCCTTCGGGCGCCTTTTTTTTGCCGGTTTGTGGTGTTTTAACTGATTAAATAATGCACTTGGGTTTATTTTTCTTTTTATATTAGTTACGTTAATTAGCGATGATTATTGAGCTTTAGAAATTAACAGGCCAGCAATTGAGGCATAAGTTCTAGATTTCGATATCGTTTTAATTGAAGTGGGATATTAATCTAGTTGGCGGTTTCTCGCTGTGATGACCTTGTATTCTAAAGCGAATTTCAAAATGAAAAGGAAGGGAAATGGATCTTCAAATGAAGGATGTGCATAATTTTCGGCTTAAATTACTTGCTGTTGGCCTTGTGTCGGCCAGCATACTACCGGGGTGTTTTAATGACCGCAAAGCGAAATCACCCGCAGCATCAGAAATCAGCACGTTTAGAGTGCAGATGGTTGATCAAAGCGGTGCTCGTTTAAACACAGGTAGCATTAGTATCGTCGATGCAGTGGGTGGGGAAGGCGATGCCTCGCGTTTCTCGCTCGCCTCAGACGATAATTCTAAAACGAGTTACAGCGTTATTGATGACGCTGTAACTGGGACTGGGGGGGTAATCGATTTAAATCTGCTGTCTACTTCGCCACGTATTAGCGATAACCCATTAGATGTTGTTTTTGTCGGTTCAGCGCCAAATTTTGTATCTAGCAGCTCGTTGCAAAGTATTACTGCTACCGGCGACTACCTTATAACCATTACCTTAACCGCGATAAACTCTCCAGCGTCTGTTCCTGTTGCAAGTCAATCTGTTACTGGAGCCGCAACGTCTGCTGGCGGCGTCACGAATACCGTAGCGGATATTTCCAGTAGTACGACTACCCGAGCCGCAGACAGTGTTAGCAATACTGCAGCTGTAAAAGGCACGACCTCGGTCACGATTCCCGCGGGAACTCAGTTGAAAACAAGTACTGGAGCGCCGGCTGCTCCTGGTGAGCTCAAGTTAACGGTGGTGCATTTTGACAATGATACCGGTGCAGATGTTGATCCAGATTTTGTGCCGTCGAACGGCTCATTGGCGCTTTTTCCTGGTGGCTTGGATACGACGATAGAGGATGATGACCCGAGTACCCCTGAGTCAGGTTCATTTTCATCGGCAGGTTTTGCGGCGATTGAGTTGCGGGACGCTAACGATGATTTAATTACCGACTTCAGCGGTAACCCCGTTTCAATTGAAATAACTATACCTGCAGGTACGCCATTCCCTGGGGGAGCAACTGGAGCTGGATTGATTGATACAGCGCCCATTGGCACTGTGAATGCCGGCGATACAGTGCCCGTATGGACCTACAATGAGTTGACTGGGAAATGGAAGCCGCAGTTAGATCCAGACACGGGTTTGCCGATCATCGCGACAGTGGAAAGCAAGCCCGACAGTACTTTGTTTGTTTCTTTTAAAACAGATCACCTCACTTATTTTAACTTGGACTACTGGTATAACTACTGTAATTCTAGTGTTAGTGCTCCTGCGAGTTTTAATGTCATTGACGCTGCTGGTCAGCCTAATAAACGGCAGTTCTCATTGTCGTATTATCAACGCAGCGGTGGCTGGGCGCGGACAAAGCGCGCATATTCTTTAGATACCTTCTCGTCGGTTGATGTGTACCGAGCACCAAATTTTCCGGTGGTTTTTGAGCTTAAAGAAGGTGCTGAGAGCCTAATAGCGACGTTTGAGCCTGCGGCTGGCAACCCTATTCTATCTCAAAATGGTAAAATTGCTTTGAGTAATATCTGCGAGTTGGACGGTGGAACAATAAAGTTAAACAAATCTAACCCAGGTACTCCGACAAATATTCCCGTTGATTTTACGGTAGTTAATGTGTGTAGTGATATTCCTGGCGAATTCACAGAAGTTACCGATGCCACAGCATTTGTAACAGGTGGTGATAGTAGCGTAGTAAATGTTCCTTTGGGTGCGTCGACAGGTATAGGCACCGCAAACTTAAGCTCTAATGTCTCCTTTATTTTTTCTGCGGCGGCAGACGGTATTACAAATTCAACGCCGACCTTTACGCCTGCGCAAGTGGGTTCGGCTGGTGTTCGTTTAGTACTCGGCAGCCAGACTTGTAAAACCACTACCGGTGGAACCGGCGGAACTGGTGGCAGTGGTGGTCAGCTTTAATCGCTAGCGTTAGTGCCAAAATAGGGCAGCGTTTAGCCACTGCCCTACATTTTGACAATCATAAGACTAGCTTCATTCGAGGCTAGTCTTTTTTTGATTTAGCGGCGGACTTGGATTTAAGATTCCTACCGGCGCTTTTCTCTCAAATAAATTCAGCTACAAGACTCTCAGCATACGGTGGACGGTCCTTTCAGCCTTCGCACGGTAAGGTAAAATGCAGCTAGTAGATTGGAATTCCCCGAGTAATGTCGATAACTCAGCGCTATTCTTTGGGCTACCCAGGCTAACACAGGCACTTAGCGCTAATAATTCAGTATGTGCGCCACAGCTGACCTACTTAAGAGTGCGTAGATTCAAGTCAGTGCAATGTTAAACCGCTGCGGCGATATATGGCTTTTCAATGCCGCGTGCATTACGTAGCGTTTTGCTAGCCACGGGTTTGTTATGATTGGCAATGCCAAGTAATTCACAAATAGACCCACAGAGTTCAGTTTGCTTAGGCGCTGCGTCTGGCTGGTGGGAGAAGCCATCGCCGATCACAAATAAAGGGATGTCACGCTCCTCTGGGAGAATGCCGCCGTGGCTCTTATCACCGTTCATGCCGTGGTCAGAGGTGATCAATACTTGATAGCCTTCGGCGATCCATGTCGGGAGGTATTTAGATATCTCGCCGTCTGAAATGCGCACTGTATTGCGGTAATGAGCGCTGTCAGCGCCCGCGCTATGGCCGGCGTTGTCGATATTCATCGGGTGTATCAGTAAAAAATCAGGGTCGTGCCGAATTCTCATGGATTCCGCATCAAGGTAAACATAGTTGTCCGGATAATGATCGCCGTGATAAAAGCAGCCGTGCTGAATTAATAATGCCAAATCGTCGGTATGGCGGTCTCGTATAGGGTCATAGGGGCTATGGTTGTACAGTTCGCTAAACCAGTGGAATGCCGCTGCAGCGGTGCTGAGACCTGACTCGCGCGCTAAGCTAAAGACGCTTTCTTGGTTAGAGTTGCGGGTGACGTCATTATGTACAATGCCGCTAAGTACCGGGGGCACACCCGTTAGAATTGTTTCATACAGCGGCCGCGACTTAGACGGCAGTTCGCACTGGAGTTTATATAATGTTGTTGCGCCCTGTGCCTTTAAGCCCTGAAGATAACCCATGCATTGCTCGGCCGCGTTATAGGCTAGGCCGTCAAGCACGATTAGTATCACCTTTTTAGTCATATTCTCCTATTAAGATCATGGCCGATTTAGCATCGGTCGTTAATTCAAATTCACTGCGCCGAGAGTAGCGGGTTTATAAGAAAGAAATGTGACAGCGGAAATAGGGTGTAGGTCTATGAGGGGATCATAACCGCATACCTATTTAATGGGTAATTATTTCAGCTGATGAAGCGAAACTACTGCTAGTGGCGCTCTGGAATAGTGCGCCTTATTTATTGCTAATTTGGGTGTTAATACAGTGACGCGTCGGTATTGCTTTCAGAAATACAGCACCTATCGGGCGGTTTTAGCCTGCAACGACCGCTTTACCGTATCGACAAATTGCACTTACAGATTGGCCGCTATGGCCATTCGCCATTTGCGCGATACTTCAATAATTTCAAGCTGTGTTGAGCGATGGTGTAGTAATAGCGACTCAATCTCGGCGTCAACTCGCGCGGATAAGCGCTATTCCTAGTGCCGCACATGCCTAATATATTGCTTGTCGTGAATTAACAGTGAAGTCGTCGTGCGCCGCTATTTTAATTATTGCTGGTCGGCGTAGCTTATGGGGAGCTAATAAAACCATAAGATGAGGCCATTATGACAACTGTAACAAGGGAGCCCATACCATTTTGGGCGCGATTTTTTCTAGCATTTGCAGACATCAGTATTTTTAATGCGCCAGGGCGTCCTTTTATGAAGGTCGCGTGGGCGGTGAATTTACACAAGATTTTCACGCTTTTTATCATTTACGCGATGATGAGCTATTACGCAAATTTTAGCGTGGGCGCTTGGGTCTTTTTGGGTCTACACGGCATCTACGGCTATTGCTGGCTCATCAAGGACTTGGGCTTTCGAGACCATCAATTAGAAAATAAGCTGAGTTTTCTTGGCTTTATAAATCTGTATCTATTGTTGATCGCATGGTATTGGTTGATGCCCTGGTTGTTTATTGCGCGGGGAATTGAACCGTCAGGTTTTATGTTGTTTTTCGCGATCGCAATCCATACTCTTGGGGTGGTTACCATGATAGCGGGTGATGGCCAGCGCCACTGGATACTGAAGTATCGGAATCAGCCAGGACTCATTCAAGAGGGCATGTACCGCTATACCCGAAATCCAAATTATCTCGGTGAGCTTATGTTGTATGCCGCATACGCGCTACTGGCGAGCCACTGGATTGCCTGGGTGATCTACGTGTATATGGCGATTTACTTTCTTGCGCGGATGAAAGGTAAAGATAACGCGATTTCTCGTCATTCTGGATGGGCAGAGTATAAGGCACAATCTGGCTTGGTTATTCCGTGGGCACTTCTTAATGGTCGGGCAATAATGGATCGGATCAGTAAAAATCATAAAAAAGCGGCGGGGGCTCAATTACATGAAAAATAGTAGTGCGTGGCGGAGATTTTTCCAATTCTCCGCACTGTTTAATTTTTCTGCGGCGTTCGCCCTGCTGTTTGCGCCACAGTTATTATTTAATATTTTAATGATGAGTGACTCACTAAGCGCTGAAGCCTTGCCGTGGTTGCATCAGTTTGCCGGTCTGGTATTGGTGTTTGGTATTGGCTATTGGGTCATCTCAACGAATCCATCGCTGCATAAAGATATTGTATGGATGGGCTGCATCGGGAAGTTAGTGGTTTTCTCAATTGCTTGGATCGATATTATGCTATTTAACGCGCCGGTCGGATTTGGCGTGCTGGTTATTGCCGATCTTATTTTTGCAATGTTCTTTGCGGTGGTATGGCGTTCATTTGAATAGTCATTAATGACTGTGGGTGTCGCGACTTAGTGGCGCTGACCATAATTCTAGCGACGCTAGCTTGGCCCTCAAACCAAGCTAGCTCTTTATTTAAACCGATTTAGCTGTGTTTAAAGCCAGGGATTGTTCATATATCCAAGCTTATGGAATTTCTCAATAAGTTCCCGGTGGCCAAATGCCCCGGCAGCGGATTGAAAACCAACTGCTTTGATCTCACCATTAAGTAAGCGCTCGGTCGCCTCTGTACATATTTCGCCAGTAAAGGTGTATGGCGCGTTTAATGACAGAGGGAAAACGGTTGTCACCTGTCGACCTTGGCCGATACAGGTAATAACGGTACGGTGAATGTCCGGGCTATCTTTGGGTGGCTCAGCCGGCGTCATTTCGTCGCCAAATTGGTTCGTTAGTATTTCTTTTTGCTCCTGATTCATGCCAACCGATTCCTTGTTGAAGCGATGAATGAGGGCGACGACGTTTTCAATGATTTCGTCTCCGAAGGCAGTTAACACCTTGCAGTTCATTACGCGGTCATCATGCTCGTACCATACTGGCTCACAGCCGCCACTCCAAGGTAGGGCCAGTGCGGGTTGCGACATGTGTGGCACATTGATTGTAAAATGGCGGTCGCCTTGCCAAGTAATCATTTCGTTGTTTTTCAATAAATATTGCGGGTTGTTCACCATGCGCAGAAATGACTTGGTCGAGGCCTGTGAGGGCAGTGCGTCATTAATTTGGTAGGTTAGGTCGAGGCTGTCGACGCCCTCGGTTTCTAATACCACTTCGGCGGCCAATGCCCCAGCACACCACATATAGCTATTGGCTGGACTAAGTAATAAGTTTTTCTCGGCGAAGGCTTTGCCGTATTGGTCGCGAACGGCAATAACGAAGTCTTGTTCGCCGGTGGTGTCTAGGTAGTGACAGTTTGTTTCTAGGCAGGTCTCTACTACTGGCCAGGCGAGCTGCATAAAGGGCCCAGCAACATTAATGACCACCTCGACTTTATTGAATAGCGGTAGCAATTCTTCGCGAGTATTAGCGGCCTGAACAATTGTTGCGGGTGCTTTGCGGCCAAGGCGCTCTTCGACGATGGCTAAAGACGCTTCCAGCTTTTCTTTGCTTCTACCCACAAAATAGAAGGGCATATTTCGTATAGCCATGCATTCAGCAATCAGTTTTCCAGTGTAGCCACTGGCGCCGTATATGAGTACGCGTGGTGAATCAGACATGATTATTCTCCATTATTTTATTGTTGGACAAGTTTTGTAAACTGACAGCAATAGCCGTAAGTCGTAATTTAAGGTAACGAATATGGCAGAATCTAAGAATGCGAAATACGGACAAGGTCTTGCGAAAAACGGACATCAGTGCTAGCTTGAAAAGAAAAGAGTTTGAGATGAAGCCAAAATACCATTCCGCAAAAACCATTCTCGCTCCGCTCAATAAATTGCGGGAAGAGGGTATTTCAGTTGGCCAGGCTTTAACCGGTACAGGGCTGTCTTTGTCGATTCTAAATAAGCCAGAGCAGCATGTCAGTTTGAGTCAGGAGCTAATGTTTCTAAGAAATCTCCGCAAGGCGACGGCGAACCCTGCCATAGGTCTTAAGGTGGGGGCGTGTTATCCGCTGAGTTTGTTTGGAATTTATGGCTATGCATTGATGAGTGCGGCTACGGTTCGTGATGCGCTTAAACTGGCTTACGAATATGTGGAATTGAGTTTTGCATTTTTTGAGCACAGCCACTCCTTTCATGGCAGTCACGTAGTCATGAACATGAGTTCAAATGACTACGGTAGTGACGATATTGCGATGCTCAACGAGCGTGAAATGCTTGCCACACTCATGATCCTTCGTGGCCTTATGGGTGACGATTTTCGTCTTCATTCAGCGACTTTACGTAGCGCCGCGTCGGCGCCGGTGTCTGAATACGAGAAATATTTTCAATGCCCAGTGAGTTTTAATGCCGAAGATAATGCCTTGATATTTCCTGCAGAATTGCTGGATATTCCCGTTCTGCAGTGCGATAGCGATACCGCGAGTCTCTGTATTGAACGGTGCGAGCGCTTAAAAGCGCGATTGACCGAAGAATATAATATTGTTGATGAAGTGCGCGAGCTAATCCTTTTACGACCGGGATATTTTCCGAGTATTGAGGAGATATCCAGTAAATTTAATATGTCTGGACGTACCTTGCGCCGTAAGCTCACTATGCAGGGCGTTGGCTATCAAAAAATACTAGATGATTTGCGCTTTGAGCTGTCCCGCGAGTATTTGTATACGACCAATATTAGCGTCGAGCAAATGTCGATATTGTTGGGTTACAGTGATTCCGCGCATTTCTCTCATGCTTTTCGGCGCTGGGCGGGCACCTCGCCGTCTGATTTCCGTTCGGCCTTCATCGCTGAATCTCGATGACGTAAATCACTGGGGTTGACGCCGGTCCAGCGCTTGTAGGCGTGGCAGAAACTGGAGGAGTCTGAATAGCCTAATCGCACTGCAATCTCTTCTATCGTGAAGGTGGTGCTTTGTAAATATTCTATTGCGAGGTTGCGGCGCACATCTTCAAGTATGTCTTTGTAGCTAGTGCTTTCCGCGCTGAGCTTGCGCTGTACAGTGCGCGCCGTCATGTTCAAACGGTCTGCAATAGTTTCTAGGGTGAAAATTTCCCGTGGCGACGACAATATTTGATTGCGCACAATATCGGAAAAAGTGCTGTTTCGGGAGAGTTGCGAGCAAATTTTTTCGCATTGCTTGCCATATATTCTGGCTGTTTCCGGCTCGGACTGAGCTAAGGGCTGGTATAGCAATTTACTGCCAAACGCGTAGTAATTCTCTGAAGAATTAAAGTGCACTGGGCACTTGAAATACGCGGTGTAGGCGTCTGCATATGAGGGCTTAGACTGCTTTAAATGCACTTCTAGAACCGGTAAGTCTTGCCCTAGGGCTTCTTTGAATATCATGTGGGAGGCAACGAGGCCGCGGTCAATCATATATTGATAGCTGCCGCCGAGGTCGCGAAGCTTCTCTAGGCTAACATAGGCGCGGTCACCGCGAACCGTGGTGTTCCAAAACATATAAGTCCATGTCATTAATATGTTTTTATACAGCACCGTCATGCCTGCAAGTAGGTTTTCGCTGGTCATCACGGCGAGGCCTAATAAGCCATAGGCGGATAAGTGATAGCGCCCCCCAACGATTAAGCCAATTTCCGGAATATTAATCCCCCGAATTACCTCTGTGGTAAAACTTAATTCTTGGTGCGGTGTGAGTTCATACGTCGGGTCTTCAAGTGCCTGTGCTGGGATGCCCGCAATATCTAACATTGGAGCTGGGTCGAGCTTGTATTCCTTTAATAGCGATATCAATGGGTTGAGCCCATAGCTGAGGTGCCTGGCAGGGGGGGTGCTTAACGATGACCTTAGCTCCATGGTTGGAATCTCTTTTTTATGATTTTTAAGGGCTGTCGTAAATTAACAATCATATTGTCCTCTGTAAACATCTAACTTCTCAACTTGCGCCGATAGTATGGTCACCTGATTTTGAATATTGATAAAAACCATAAGAATAGAGGTGAACCATGTCTACTCAATCAGCCCAAGAACTTAATCTTTCGTCAACCACTGATTATAGAAACTTAGCGGCGCCGATCTATCAATGGGATGCCACGCCAAAGGGGAAGTTGACCATTACTGGCGCTGAGGCAACCTTGCCTGAACATATTGCAGAGTTTCAGCAAACCTTGCGGAGCTTCGCTATGAATGTGATGCGGCCTATTGGAATAAAGCTTGATCGTATGACACCTGAAGAAGTTATTGCGAAAGATTCGCCCTATTGGGAGTTTCGCAAGAAATATTTGGAGCTAGGTGTGACGGTAGAGGGGCTAGGCGAAATGGAACCGCAGGAAGCCGCTCTGTTGTTCTCCATTTTATTTGAGGAGCTGGGCTACGGAGATGCCGGTTTGGCGATATCAGTTGGCGCCGGAATACTGCCCCAATGGCTGTGCGCCAAATTTGGCCGCACAGATTTATTAGAGGAATTTCCCGATGCGGTATTGGGCTGCTGGGGCATTACTGAGCCCGATCACGGCACTGACATGCTCGATCCAAGTCGGCAGATTGTTTACCCCGGCAGTTCCTACGGTCGTCCTAACTTAGTTGCAGATTTAACCGGCGACGACATTATATTGCATGGTCAGAAATCGGCTTGGGTATCCAATGGCATTATTGCTGATGTATGCATTATTTACTGCGCGGCAGATTCAGGTAATGGCCCATCTGCGACCGAAGGTTGTGCCTTGGTGTTTCCTATGAATCTTCCGGGAATTAGCCGTGGTAAACCTTTGGACAAGCTGGGTCAACGGGCCCTAAATCAAGGTGAAATATTTTTTGATAATGTGCGGATTCCCCGCAAATATTTGCTCGCTGGCCCCGAGGATTATCAGCGCGCTGTGTATTGTATTCACGCTGAGGCAAACGCGTTGATGGGGGCAACATTTACCGGACTTTCTCAGGCGGCGGCGGACTTGGCCCTCGATTATGCCCACGAAAGAGTTGCCGGTGGTGTGCCAATCATTCAGCACCAATCTGTGCGTAGTCGCTTGTTTCATATGTACAGAAAGGTCGAAGTGTCGCGCTCGTTAACCCGCAGGGGCTTAAATTTTAATAATGACCCTCAGCTCGCTACCCCATCTCTGTGTGCGGCGATGTTCTCTAAAACCACCTGCACTCAAAACTGCTTTGAAGTTACCAGTGATGCCCTGCAAATATTTGGCGGCAATGGACTGACGAAAGAATACCCTCTTGAAAAAATGATGCGCGATGCTCGTGCCTCTCTTATTGAAGATGGCTGTAATGAAGTGTTGGCCATTAAGGGCGGTAGCTACCTAATAGATAGCGAAAAACTTTCATAAGAGGGTAACTCAGTGAAGCAAACAGCTTATGTTGCCGGCGTCGGTATGACGCCGTTTGGCAACGCTATGGATAAAACGCTTAGCGAATTAGCCTGCGAATCTATTGCCGAGGCGTTAAAAGATGCAGGTATAAAAAAGGAAGATCTTAATGCCGCGTATATGGGTAATGCCGCCGGTGCAGTAATTACCGGCCAGGTTTGCGTGCCGGGGCAGATCGCCTTACGCAGTATGGGAATAAGTAAAATTCCGGTGATCAATGTAGAGAATGCCTGTGCAACCTCCGCTACGGCATTTCAACAAGCTTGCACCATGGTTACCTTGGGTGTCTATGATGTGGTTTTGGTCTGCGGCTATGAAAAGCTCTACCACGAAGATAAGAACAAAACCTTCTCAGTATTTACTGGATCTATTGATGTCACCCAAACCGATGCGATTACCGCGCGCTTGCAAGCTCGGAACGACGCTATTGGTCAGTCCTTGGATATGTCCGGCGCGGGGAGTAGCCGGTCTATTTTTATCGATATATACGCGACATGGGCGCGTGAACACATGCATCAATACGGCACTACTCAAGCGCAATTGGCCGCGGTGTCGGCAAAGAACTCAGTGCATGGGAGTTTAAATCCAAAGTCTCAGTTTCAAAACGTCATTACCATCGATGAGGTGTTGTCAGCCCGTGAAATAGTGGCGCCGCTTACCTTGCCAATGTGTGCTCCGATTGGCGACGGTGCCGCCGCAGTGATTGTCGTCAGTGAAGCTTTTGCCAAGAAAATTGGCAAGAGACGGTGCATTCGGGTAAATGCATCTAGCTTACACAGCGGTTGGGAGCCAGCTGCTGGCGAACAAGCTATGGTGTCGAGCGCCGTTACTGAGCTGTATGAGCAGGCCGGTGTTGGCGCCGAGGACCTACATTGCGTTGAGCTACATGACGCGTCGGCTATTTCTGAAATTAAATACTACGAATACCTCGGTTTGTGTGCAACCGGCCTAGGTGGTGAATATGTCGCCAGCGGCGCGTCATCGCTGGGTGGTCGTGTCCCGGTAAATACGTCTGGGGGACTAATGCGAAAAGGCCATCCGATAGGTGCAACCGGGGCCGCCCAAATTGTGGAACTGGTCATGCAGCTGCGCGGCGAGGCTGGGGCGCGCCAAGTAAGTGGGGCTAGGCTTGCGCTCGCCGAAAATGGAGGGGGCTATATTGGTACAGATGCAGCTGCCTTGGTACTCAGCATCTTGTCAAAAGAATAAAAAGGGGTTGTATATGAAAGACCTAAGAATTTTATCGAACTTGATCGAAGATAAAAAAAATTCCCATCCAAACTTAGATGTTCTGACTTTTGTTAACGTTCTGCCAAGCGGGGATTTCGAGCATGAAATCAGGACCTACAAAATGCTGTGGGAACAGGGCCAGCGGGTTTTTGCCGGCCTAAAAAATGAGGGAATGGCGCCCGGCGATAGCTTTGCAATGGTCATGCAGAATCACCCTGAGTTTGTTGACTGCATGGTGGGCAGCGCGCTAGCTGCGACGGTGTTTGTGCCTATTGATCCGCGAACAAATGGGGAGCGCCTGGAGTACATGTTGAGCTGGGCCGATTGTAAGGGAGTGATCTGCGCCGATTATTGCTTAAACAATGTTTTGGCCGCATGCAAAAACTTACCTCAAATTCGTTGGGTTTGGGTTGTTCAGAGTGGCGAGCTAATAAAGTTGGCGGCTGAGGATACTCGCTTAAAGAAGTGGGCAGAGATCGCGAACGCGCCGTTTACAGAGGCTGAGGGGCGGGTGCACAGTGCCGACGAAACCATGCAAATGTTATATACCTCAGGTACTACGGGAGACCCTAAGGCGATTAGGGCGCCTTACACCCGCTATGACGCCGTTTCGTCAATTGGCCCGATGATTGGTCTTACCGAGAATGACCGCCCCTATACTGGTTTATCGTTTACCCATGCAAATGCGCAACTAATTAGTTTGGGCAATATCCTCAAAATGGGTTTACGAGGCGTTATTAGCCGAAAATTCACTAAGTCTCGATTGTGGGATATTTGCCGCGCTTATAACTGCACTACCTTTAACTTACTCGGTGGTATGACCACTGCCATATACAGTGAGCCAGTTCGCGCTAATGATGCAAAGAACCCCGTGCGTTTCATACTAAGTGCGGGTATGCCTGCCGCCATCTGGACGGACTTTAGCAAGCGCTTTGACGTTGAGTTATTTGAGTTTTACGGCGCAGCAGAAGGCGGCATGATGTTCAATCCGCCTGGCGTAGGTCCAATAGGCAGTATTGGTAAGCCACCCGCGAGTTTGACGGCAAGAATTATCGATGAGCAGGGCAAACCGTGTCCAGCGGGTGTGCGGGGTGAAATAGTATTCGAGGCGGTGACCGGCGAGCCGCTTAGGGTTGAGTATTATAAAAACCCTGAAGCGTCTGATAAGAAAACCCATGGTGGCGTTTTATACATGGGCGATATCGGTCATCAGGATGAAGAGGGTTGGTACTATTTTGATAGCCGAAAGGGCGATGAAATACGTCGTAACGGCGAGTTTGTTGACGTTGCCAAAATAGAAAAAATAATCGCCGAATTTGATGATGTTGAAGATGTTTTTGTATACGGCATACCGTCGTTAAACGGGGCGCCCGGCGAAAAAGATGTTATAGCGGCGGTGGTACCGGTTGAAGCAAAATTGTTCGATCCCGATGTGCTGGTTAAGCATTGTCGTGAGGTGCTCGGACGTAATGATCTCCCTAGTTATATTCAAGTTATGTCAGAAATTCCAAAAACGGCTTCCGAGAAACCGCAGGCACGATTTTGCTACGAATATTTTTTGGAGCAAAAAAATCATGTCTATGATGTCGCCTCATAAAATAATCGAAAAAGTATGATGTCGTAAATTAACAGTTAAAGGGTCGGTAATAAGCATTACCGACGCTGCGATTCAAGACTAATATCGATTTCAAGATCGATTAATTATGACTCCGACAGAACGATATAATAATTTGTGAAATAAATTTTTATGATTTTTTTCACGTCTAATGGGGTAGTGAAAAATAAATGAATACGATTAGAAACAGGATAGCAATGGCTGTTCTGGAAAACAGAAAAACAGCCTGGTTTTTGTTTACTGCTGTAACACTCTTTTTTGCGATGGGCTTAAAGAATGTTGAGCTTAAGACAATTTTCTCTGACTTGCTTCCTAAAGACGACCCGTTTATACAGGTATTTAAAGATCATCCAAATTTTGGTAATCCATTGACTTTTACCTTG
This sequence comes from Zhongshania aliphaticivorans, assembly GCF_001586255.1. Lineage (NCBI taxonomy): Bacteria > Pseudomonadati > Pseudomonadota > Gammaproteobacteria > Cellvibrionales > Spongiibacteraceae > Zhongshania > Zhongshania aliphaticivorans. The sequence continues at coordinate 3,175,691 of NZ_CP014544.1, read as the reverse complement.
ATGGTAAAAACCAAAAAGGGTGACATCTACAATGCCCAAACGCTGGATAAAGTCTGGCAGCTTACCCGTGATATCGATTTGTCGCCCGGCGTAGATCACGACCAAATACTGTCGATTGCCTCCGCAAAGGCGCGTTATGCCGAAGCCACGCCGTTTGGTATCGATGCCCAGCCCTTGATGGGAGATTCGGTGCCGGTCACGCCGCAAGAAATAGCCAGGTTTAAGGAGAATGTGCGTAAATCCCCGAATGCGCAGCAGTTTCTGATTTCTGGTGACGAAACCGCAACCCTAATATCGGCTACCTTTATAGAGCAGCGCTTAGATTACGGTGAGGCATTCACCTTTGTTAAGGCTTTGGCAGATAACGCCCGCGATGCAAATCACGAGGTCTATATGGCGGGTCAGCCAGCCTTGACGGGGTGGGTGTATGAATACCAACATCAGATGATTGGCATTTTTGGTATTACCCTTGGTGCCTTAATTATTGCGCTTGTGCTGTACACCCAAAATATTGCCGGGGTAGTTACACCCATATTTGCCAGTATCGTTGCCGCGATTTGGGGCTTTGGCTTTGCAGGTTGGATGCGCTTACCGATTGAACCCCTGTTAATGATTGTGCCGCTGCTATTGATTGCGAGATCGTTTAGTCATTGTGTTCAGTTCACTGAACGCTTCTACGAAGTGTTTGCTCAGGTGGGCGACAAGGTGAGAGCCGCAGGGATCACTACGGGCCTTATGTTGGCACCGTCGATACTGGGAATTATCACTGACGCGGCCGGTATCTTCCTGATTTCTATTGCGCCTATTCCGGCAATGGAACGCTTCTCGCTGTTCTGTGGGTTTTGGGCAATGATGCTCGCACCGACAGGGGTGTTTCTTGCGCCGTTGCTGTTGTCTGTTCTGCCTGCCCCTAAAAATCTCGACAAGATTATTTCCGATGAATCTGGTGGTGTGCATGGCCGGGTGAAATCGGTGTTGGCGTGGATAGCGACTTTCTCTCAGGGTAAACGCGCCCGCTACACCACGTTCGTTGTGGTAATCATTGCGCTATTTTCGTTCTATCACTCTATGCGTATTCAAATTGGTAATCCCGTTGAGGGCAGTAATTTGCTCTGGGAAGATTCTGAATACAATGTTTCGGTGGCTGAAATAAACTCCCATTTTCCCGGCGTGAATACCTTAGAGGTTATTCTCGAGGCGAAAGACTCAAATAATCCCAATCGCGTCGCGCGGCAAGCGGAAACAGTGGCAACCATGTTGCAGCTCCAGGCCATTATGGAGGGCGGGGAAGACGCGCCACGGGCGACACTTTCGTTTGGCGATTTCTTGATGGATGCGAATCGGCTGATTTCGGGTGGGCATCCGAAATGGCTGCCACTGGACGACACCGATGCTGCGGTTAATGCGGCAACCTCCGCGGTGCTCATGGGCACAAGTCCTAAGGCCTACTCCCATGTTGTCGACTTTGAACTGCAAAACTCAACGGTTTCATTTTGGTACCCAGACAATAAGCAGAATACGGTCGACCACGCGCTTGCTTCAGCGGAAGCGGCTATTGCCAAGGTTGGTATAGATCATCCCGATTTCACCGTGCGCCTTGGTAGCGGCACTATTGCGATTCAGCAAGCGATAAACCACGTTGTAGAGCGTTATCACTGGTTGATTATGGGCTTGCTCAACCTAGTTATTCTATTGGTTTCAAGCTACGCCTACCGCTCCTTGGTTGCCGGTGTGGTGCTACTAATCCCCGTTAACCTTTCCAATATGATCCTCACCACATGCATGTCGTTCATGGGCATTGGTTTAGATATTAACTCACTAATGGTTGCGGCGATTGGTGTTGGGGTTGGTATTGATTACGGGATTTATTTGCTCAGTAGAATGTGTGAAGAGTATCAGGAACGTGAGGATTATGGCGCGTCGATTACCGCTGCACTGACGACTACGGGCAAAGCCATTATGTTTACCGCCAGTATTATGCTAATCGGTATTCTCCCTTGGTACTTCTTATCAGGTCTTAAGTTTTTAGCAGATATGGGTTTGCTGCTGGTGCTTGTCATGTTGATCAATATGGTGATCGCGCTGGTCGTTTTACCCCTGCTGGTGTGGCTAATCAAACCTAAGTTTGTGTCTAGTAAAGACATTATGGTACTGGGCGAGGGCGTCGATATCGCTAAGCTAATGGCAGAAGATGCTGAAAAAAAACAAGCCGAAAATCACCGTAGTTTAAAAGCCGAGGCAGTGTAGCAACGCAAATTTGTTACGCCGCTTTCACAATACGCAAGATGACAACAATAAAAGGGTTTATCCCGGAGGATTATTATGCATATCAAGAAATATGACACCAACTATAGTCGTCGCCGCTTTATGGAGAACACGGTTAAAGGAATTGGTGCCGGTGGTGTGCTAGCGCCACTGTGGCCGCTCATTGCGAATGCTGGTGATGTCAGTAAAGCATATCCCGATGAACTGCTTTCCATCGATATGTACACCAAGGGAAAGATTAAAGCTGGCGATGTTATTACCGCAGAGAATGTTGAGCATGTGAAGGAATTATTAGACCCAATAGCGTATATGCACGTAAAGGAAATGGGGCGACGCATTCATATTGTTGAACCAGTGAAAGACATTACTCGCATCTTTCCCACCGAGTACTTAGAGGCAACCCTTAAAAACCAGGGTAAGGCCGTTATTGGTCAAGACGGTAATGTGTATACCAAAGGTGGCGAGCCTTGGATTGGTGGTACGCCGTTTCCGGAGCCAAAAAATGGTATTGAAGCACAATATAATTTGACCTTGAGCTGGGGACGTCACGATTACTCGCAGTATGCAGTGCGCGACTGGGATATCGATTCTTCTGGTGAGCTTTCGTATCAATACGATTTTGTGTGGACAGAACTGAATACCACTGCACGGACCGACGGAACCGTATGGAAAGGTAAGAAAGATTTATTGCGCTACCAGTCGGTGTTTTTTACCGCACCCAATGACAGTGCCGGTACTTCTTTCTTAAACATATGGGATTACGATCAGCGCAAATTCCCTGAGTTGCACGGCTATATTCCTGCGTTTCGGCGTGTACGGCAGTTCCCCACTAACCAGCGTTTCGAACCCTTGGTTCCCGGTATTACGCTGTTTTTGTCTGATGCATGGGCGGCGGGCGACCCTTTGCAAACCTGGGGCAATTACAAAATTATTGGTCGTCAGCCGATGTTAGGTGCTATCGGCTCTAGAAACTTCCATGGCGGTTATCACGACAACTGGGAAAAGCCGGTTCACGGCGGGCCAAAGGATCAAACCTTCTTCGATACCTATATGGAGCTGGTGCCAGAGTGCATCGTGCTTGAAGCGGAGCCAACGGGATACGCTCGTGCGCCGGTTGGTAAAAAGCGAGTGTGGATTGATGTGCGAAACCAAATGTACGTTGCCTATGTTATTTATGACCGTCGTGGCGAAATTTGGAAGTCGTTTGAACCGCATTACGCAATGCAAGACAACGACAAGATGACCCGCAACGACGGTGCCTTCCCCGCGTGGTCCTGGTCTAGCGTACACAGTCACGACATTCAATCTAATCGCATGAGTCGCTTTGTTCAGGCTAAGTCGGTGACTGGTGGTTATCAAAGTAACTATGATCCGGGTGATGTGGATGTCTTTAATAAATTCCTCACCATTCAGGCTATGCAGCGGCTTGGGGGTTGATGTGAATACCACAGCGAAGATCGCGAAATATGCCGCGCCGCTGCTATTAAGTCTTGCAATGTGTGCTGCGAATGCAGCGCCCTTGCAAGGCGAAATGGTAAGCCAAGGGCATGCTCATGAAGCCTTGTTTGGTGTTAACGCTAGTGCTCAGGGGCTCATTGCGGTTGGCGGCGCGGGCCAGATAAGTACCAGTAAAGACGGCAGTACCTGGCAGCGGATCAACCTCGACCTGGGGGGGCGATCTCTGTTGGCGGTATCTGACGTCGGCGGCAATGCGATTGCCGTAGGTCAGCAGGGCGTGATCGTGCGCCGTGATACCAACACGTGGCAGGAACAGCAGTCCCCGACCAGCGAACGTCTATTTTCGGTTGCGCAGGATGGTGCTGGCTTTGTGATTGCTTCCGGCGGCTTTGGCACCATTTTACGTTCGCTTGACGGCGGTAAGCACTGGGAGAAGCTCCAAATTGATTGGCAGGCGCTGATCGGTCAGTCCTACGAGCCCCATGTCTACAACGTTACTGTCGACGATCAAGGGCGTGCCTATATGGCCGGTGAATTTGGCATGATCGCGCGCTCCGATGATCGAGGCACAACGTGGCATACCTTGCACACCGGTGACGAGTCCTTATTCGGTTTAGCCTTCGGTCAGCGCGGTTTAGCTTATGCAGTAGGGCAAAGTGGCACTATTTTACGGAGCCAAGATGGCGGCGAAAGCTGGGCCAAAATCGAATCGGGCAGCGATGCGATTCTGCTCGATGTGTCCATTCGTGATGATGATCGAGCAGTGATCACCGGCATTCGAGAAGCGCTTTCTATTGAGGCGGGTGGTCAGCGCGTAGAACGTCTAAATAATGCGCAGTTATTAGATTCTTGGTATTGCGATGTTGGTGTTTATAACGGCAATTTTTATGTGGTTGGTCAAAAAGCCAATGTTCTAAAGCTCTCTATCTAAAATATTTTCTGGAGATATACGGGTATGAAAAATAATAATCAGCTGGCGGCAGCTATTACCCTTGCAACACTCGGCGTATGCAACTCTGCGTGGTCGGCAAACGGTGACTTTTTGGGTATTGACTACAGTTCCAGTGGCTTTATCCGGCTAGAAGCGGCGGCCAAAACAGTGAGTGAAGAAAACCCTTATAACCAGCGCGGTAATGTATTTAATGGCGAAACCATAAATCGCTATGGCGGCGTAAATGCGGGGACCTTACTGGGCTTGAATTTACCGATTGCGGTTGGCGTACCAATCAGTGATACGGCAACGCGCAATGGTGAACCGGCGAATAATGATTTTAATTTTACCCAGATTCGCTTAGAGAATACCGTGCAATTGCGGTTTAGCGACAATTGGTCTGCTACGGCTAAAATCCGCGGCATTTTTGACGCTGCGCAATATGACGAATTTGATCCCGACAGCGTAAACAGTAATGCGGCAGGTTATCTTTATGGTAAGCCAAATTACTTTGAATACGATGACTATGAAACTGGTGGTGAACAGAATCGTTTAGAAGTCGCTGGCGAAAACTATATGGTTGATTTTCCATCACTGTATGTGGATTACCAAAACGGGCCAATTTTGGTGCGGGCGGGTAATCAGCAAATTGCCTGGGGTCAAGCCTTGTTCTTCCGGGTAATGGACGTTGCCAATGGCTTAGACTTGCGTCGCCATTTAATTCTGGATTTTGCCTCAGAAGAGTATGCAGATGAGCGTATAGCGTCTCCTGCCGTTCGGGTGTCTTATCAATTAAATGCGAGCTGGGAATTGGATATGTTTGCGCAAGCATTCCAGCCGACCATTTACGCCAACCCAAATACACCCTACAACGTTATACCGAGCCAGTTCACTGTGCATGATCGCTACAGCGACGCTAATGAAAAAATTAACAGTGGCTTTCGTCTAAAGGGCAATATTGGTGATTTCGGTTTGCAGTTTATGTACACCAATCGTTACAACCCCGACGGCGTTATTCGCTGGACGGCATCAGGTGTTAATCGCGACGCACCGGGCTTGGTTGGTACAGGCGCTATTCTTGCGCAGACGCCTTTAGAAGTTGACCCCACCGGTGTGTGGACCGCGGAAGAATGGTTTACCTACGCGGGTATGGCGAGGCTAGATGGTGTGGAAGGTTTGAATAAGCTGATTACCGATTTCCCCGCCTCTCAGCTGTTATTGGCAAGGCCGGTAGATGGCATTGATGCGGCGAAGGAGGAGCTGGATCTGTTCTTTATTCTCACGGGCGGTGTCGGTGGCAGCCTGACCACTGGGCAAGGCATGGGCGGTTTGCGCGGACATATTGAGCGTGAGTACAAACGCGAAGATATTTTTGGTACCGGCTTTAGTTATATCTTTAGCGGTGAACCGGGCAGTTGGTTAGACCAGCTCATTCTTAACTTTGAGGTGTCGTTTACCCCTGACCGCGTGTTTACCTCCCCTGACCTAGGTCAGGAATATTTAGTTGAAGATGAATATATTTCTGCTTTGGTACTGGAAAAGTATCAGCGCTTTAGTCGGAACTTTCCCGCAACGTACTTTGTATTTCAGTGGATGCACCGCACTGAGAGTGATTTGTTTGGGCGGCATTTGAGTGGTATGGGCGGCACGGCTAATAATGCGCCATTGGGTGTCGATGGCTGGGACGGTTTGGTGTTGGCGCTCCAACAGCCGTTTCCTGGTTTGGTATGGCGCGCGGATCTGTCGGTGCTGTATGACACTAGAGGTGGTGTTTTCGTGCAGCCTGCGCTCAAGTGGAAACCAAGCGGCAATTGGAATATTGAGGCCTTCTATACCTATATAGACGATGATATTAGCTCCGATGCCAACGTCAATATAATGCAAACCTTTGACTGGGCCGAAGAATTTGGTCTGAGGGTTGCCTACCAATTTTAATACACCCTATCGAGGTTTCGGCCTCGGTTGGCTGGCGACAGTTATGGGACCTTTCCGGCGGATTCTTCCGCCGGCTTTTTGCTCAGTAGGTAGGTCATGGTATTTCATATAAAACAATATGATCGGAATTACGCCAGGCGCCAATTTTTGAAAAAAACGGCGGGGCTCGCATTGGGTGGCGTGTTGATGCCAGTGTGGAAAGCCATGGCAAACAACGGCGACTTTACGGCGGCGTATCCCGATGAGTTGATGTCGATTGATGAATACAGTAACGGAAAATTAAAGGCCGGTGACTATATAGATGCAAGTAATGTCGAGTTGGTTAAAGATTTGCTCGAGCCGGTTAAGTATTACCAAGTTAAAGAAATGGGCCGCCGTTTGCGGCTGCGAGAAACGACTCGCGACATAATGAAATTAAGTCCATGGGAATACCTGGAAGCCAGCTTTAAGAATCGTGGGCAGGCAAAATTTGATGATAAGGGCAATGTCGTCACTCTTGACGGTAAACCGTGGATTGGCGGCCTGCCGTTTCCAGAAGCAAAAAATGGTTTGGAATTGTTTGCCGGTTTGACGATGAGTTGGGGTCGCCATGACGCGTCTTTTTATGCTATTCGCGAATACGATTTGAGTCGGGAAGGCAAAGTAAATTATCAATATGAAAATGGTTGGGCGGAATACGCACCTACCGGCCGAGTGGTATTGCCTAGTGTGTATTGGAAGGGGCATGAAGATAAACTGCGCTACCAGAGTGTGTTTTTCTCAGAGCCCGACAGTGTACGTGGCACTTCATATTTAAATATATGGCATTACGATCAAAATAAATTCCCTGAACTTTACGGCTACATACCTGATTTTAAGCGCATTCGTCGCTTCCCTACCGACCAGCGCTTTGAGCCATTAGTACCGGGTTCGAGTTTGTACTTGTCTGACGCTTGGGCGGCGGGCGATCCACTGCATACCTGGGGGAATTATAAAATCGTGTCGCGTGGCCCCATGTTGGCAGCGGTGAGTGGCGGTTGGAATTCTGCCAGCGACAGCTGGGCACACACCACCCACGGTGGCCCCAAGGGCGAGACCTTTTGGGATACCGAGGTAGAGTTGGTGCCCGAAGCCATCGCGGTGGACGCAGAGCCAACTGGCTTCCCGCGCGCGCCGGTCGGTAAAAAACGGGTGTGGTTTGACGCCCGCACTCAGTTGCCTTTGGCCATGGTGTCGTTTGATCGGCGCGGTGAGATATTCCGCTCCTTTGATGGTGCTTACGGACTGTATGAAGACGGCGACAAGCGGGTAATGGACGGCAAACACCCCTATTGGTCGTGGGGGCATGTCCACGCCTTCGACGTTCAAACAGGGCAAATGACTCGTCTCGAACAAATGGCCAGCATGAGCGGCGGCCACAAAATGATGGTCAATGATCAAGATATTTACGACCGCTATTTAACCAACGGTGCGCTGCGCCGCTTAGGTAATTAATAACTAATCTAATGATGAGGTAAATAACATGACACAGACATACAAGGCCTTGGTTGCAAGCCGTCAGGATGGAAAATTGGCGGTTGGTTTTGAGCAACTGAGTGCCGCCGAAATTGGCGAAGGCGATGTTGAAATTGCCGTTGAATATTCAACCCTGAATTACAAAGACGGTTTGGCGATGAGTGACGCCGTGCCAATTGTGCAAAAAGAGAAGTTAATACTCGGCATTGATATGGCGGGAACGGTGGTCAGTTCTGATAATTCACTGTTTAGTGTTGGCGACAAAGTTGTACTGAACGGCTATGGCGCCTCAGAAACGCACAATGGGGGTTACACCCAGCGTTTGCGCACCAAGGGCGAATACTTAGTGAAATTACCGGCTGGTATCAGTACGCGGCAGGCCATGGCAATTGGTACAGCCGGTTACACTGCCATGTTGTCGGTTATGCGCCTAGAGCGTTTTGGCGTGGTGCCGGAGTCTGGCGTTGTGCTGGTTACCGGCGCCTCAGGTGGTGTTGGAACCGTGGCGATATCCCTGCTGTCGGCGTTGGGATATAGGGTTACGGCATCAACTGGTCGTGTCGAAGAGACTGAATTCTTGAAAGGCCTTGGTGCCACCGATGTTATCAATCGCGCCGAGCTTTCTGAGCCCGGCGAAATGATGCAGTCCACTCGCTGGGCTGCGGCGGTCGATTCTTGCGGAAGCCACACTTTGGCAAACGTTATCGCGCAGCTTAGTTATAGCGGCGTTGTCACTGCTTGTGGTTTGGCGCAGGGCCTTGATTTGCCGGGAAATATGATGCCCTTCGCGCTGCGTAATGTGTCGTTATTAGGGGTGGATTCTGTTCACGCGCCCATGCCTCTACGCGAAGAAGCGTGGCGCCGATTGGCTAAGGATTTAGACATGGCCAAGCTCGAAGCGTTGACGATGGATATACCGTTTGACGACGTGCCCGCTGCTGCAGGTAAAATTTTGCAGGGTCAAATTCGCGGACGTGCGGTAGTGAAAATCGCCGATTAATTAGCGCATTTTTACCGGTAAATATCTGCAAGCATAAATGTAAAAATAGAATAATAGGGACACAGTTATGAGTAACAAGCTTGGTGTGTTTGGCTTAGAGGGCAAGGTCGCGGTTGTCACTGGCGCGGGCGCAGGGATTGGCGAGGCTTGTGCGCGAATGTTTGCACAGGCCGGTGCGGCGGTAATGCTCAGCGATATTAATGTAGAGGCCTGCGAGCGCATTGCCGCCGACCTCAACGCACAAGGCTTGCAAGCCAAAGCGATACGCTTAGACGTGACCAATGAAGATGACTGGGCAGCGCTAAAGTTGGCGCTGCAAGCGTGGCAAAACCGCTGGGATGTACTGCTTAACAATGCCGGTATTTATATTGGCGGTATGTTGGAGGATAACACCGGCGCGCAGGTGAGTAAGATCAATCAAATCAATATCGAATCGGTATTTTTGGGTACCCGCGCAGCGGTGGAGTGCATGAAGCCTGGTGCCATGTTTGGCAGTGGCGGCTCTATTATTAATTTATCGTCTATTGCGGGTTTGGTGGGGGTGACTGGCCACAGTATTTATGGCGCTACCAAAGGCGCGGTGCGCTCATTAAGCAAACACAGCGCGGTGGAGTTTGCCAAATTTGGCTATGGCGTTCGTGTTAATTCTTTGCATCCGGGTTTGATTGAAACAGCAATGGGTGATCAGGCCCTACAAGACTTTGTCGACATTGGCGTTGTGGCCAACGTCGAGGAGGCGGCCGCGCTGCTCAAGTCTGCCATGATCCCCATGGGCCGCTTGGGTAATGTACAAGACATTGCCAACGCCGCGTTGTTTTTAGCGTCGGACGCCAGTGCCTATGTAACGGGAATTGAGCTAACCGTTGATGGCGGTTTTTGCGCGGCATAAGGAGTAGAGGTTGTATGAACTGTAAAGATAAAGTGGCCTTAGTGACTGGCGCCGGGGTCGGCATTGGCGAAGCAACATCTAAAAGTTTGGCTGCTGCTGGCGCGATTGTGGTGGTGAGTGATATCGATGAAGTTGCGGGCAATCGCGTAGCAAATGAATTGAATGCAGCGGGTTATCAAGCCGTATTTATGCACCTCGATGTTTGCGACGAGGCCCAGTGGGCTGGGGTTATTAACGACATAGTTGAGCGCTTTGGGCGCTTGCAGATTTTGATCAATAACGCCGGTATCGCCAATATCTGCGGCATAGAAGACGAAACCCTCGAAGGCTGGCGTAAAACCAATACCATCAATAACGACGCAGTATTCCTCGGGACCCGCGAAGCAATTCGGGTAATGAAAGCATCGGGCGGCAGCATCGTTAATATTTCATCAATAGAAGGTATCGTCGGCGACCCAATGCTACCAGCTTACAATGCCAGCAAAGGTGCGGTGCGCGCATTCACTAAATCGGTGGCATTGTACTGTGCAGACAAAGGCTACGGCATACGCGTCAATTCTGTGCATCCTGGTTACGTGGCAACGCCATTGGTGAGCGGCGCACTGTCGCGTCTAAGCACAGGCGACGCTGATGCGTTTGCTCAGCGCGTGGTTGCCAGTATTCCCATGGGCCGTATGGCGGAAGCTGCAGAGATTGCCAAAGGCATTGTGTTTTTGGCGTCGGATGATGCCAGCTATATGACGGGCTCGGAATTGATTATGGATGGCGGTTATACCGCGCGTTGATGTTATTCGCGTCGCGCCGCTTGGCACGGTATACGGCGGCAAAGGGCTAAAATCTAAAAGCCATTTGCCGTTTCTCAATACATTGCAGAGCGTGTAAATCAGCGGTGTTCTAGAGAAAGCGAGGGCGTGATTCTGCGCCTCTCACCCCCCCGCCAAGCGTCGCCCGCTAAATCAGTGCGCGTTAAATGCCTGCACACAATAACCTTTGGCTAGCGCTTCAAGAATTTGTGGGTCTTTCGCGAGTGCGGGGTTATCTGGAATATGGGCATTGTCGATGAGTTTACGCTTTTCAATCTCAACCTTGGTAAAGCCTTCGGCCATGACAAATAACTTGGCCAGATTCTCTGCGCCGAACATGTCTTTAAAGTCGATGTACACAATAAACGGCGCCGATTCGCCAGCGGTGAATTCACCGTGGCTAGTTTTGGCGATGGCATTAATAGAAAACAAATACATATTTTCTCCAGCGTTAAATAAGCGTGCGTTTATTGGCTAACAATAGCAAGGCGCAGTGCCGACATATTGAGTTGCATATTGCCTAGGGCATCTTTGCCTAGCCCTGTTTCTGCGTCAAAGCTTTCTAGCTCTGCGTGGCTGATGTGCGGGTTGCGGCTCATCAGTGCTTGCAGGCGTTGACGCTCGGCGCTGCGATCTTTGTTGTAATTGTCTAGGGCGGTGCTGATCCACTCTTTGGCGGCGGCTTCGGCCAGTGCTTCAACATTCGGCAGCATGGCGGTAAGGCTGGGGCGCACTTCTCGGAGCAAGGCGGGCATGACCGTTTTTTTAATGCCTTGGGCAAGTTGGTTTAATTTTTTATGAGCAACGCTGGCGGTGAGGTTGCGCTGCTGGTGGTCGACCACCAGGCGGAAACTCTGGGCTGGTAAGTAGCGGGCGAGTTGTAACCACGGCGGCGCTTGTAGGGCCGGGCTGTACAGCGCTTCTAATAATAGGGTACCGGCCTTCAAGCCTTTAACGGCGATGGTGCAAACGGTGGCGCTGCCAAAGTCGCTGGACATAATGAGATCCATACCACCGCTAATCAGCGGATGTTCCCAGCTGAAGTAGGCCATGTCTTCGCGGCTTAGTGCGCGGTCGCGGTCGAAGGTGCCGGTAATGCCGTCTTCTGGCAAATGCGGGAATGCCTCGGTAATCATGTGATCGCCGGGGCGCAAAATCACGGCATTGTCGCTGTGGTCTTCGTGCACTAAACCAAATTGGTCAGAGAGAATGTTCACATACTCGGCGAGACTGTCGCTACGCTGTTCAGCTTCTAAGGAGCTAATTAATTCGGCGGCGCGGGTGGGATTGCAGGAGTTAAGTTCCAGCAAGCGGTTGCGGCCGTTGCGCAGGCTAATCTGCAGTTCTTCTGACTTGTTCGCGGCGCGACTAATTAGCTCAGCGAAGGCGTCACTGCTAGCAGTGCCAGCAAGAGCGGAGAGGAGTTCGCTGCCAAACTCTAACATTAGGGCGTTGCCGACGGTGCAGGGCTGGCTGAAGATCGCCAGTGCGTCGCGATACCAGCTCAGTAATTTGTCTTGGGCGCTGTCTTGGTAATAGGGGACATGCAGATTCACATCGCCGAGTTGGCCGATGCGATCTAAGCGGCCAATGCGCTGTTCTAGCAAGTCTGGATTAAGCGGCAGATCGAATAAGATCAAATGCTGGGCGAATTGGAAGTTGCGGCCTTCGCTGCCAATTTCTGAACAGATCAGCACTTGGGCGCCGTCTTCTGGGTCGGCAAAATAGGCGGCGGCGCGGTCGCGCTCAATGAGGCTAAGATCTTCAATGAAGAGCGCGCTGGCGATGCCACGGCGAACTCGCAGTTGTAATTCCAGGTCTTGGGCGGTGTTCTTGCCGCTGCAAATCAGTAAGACTTTGTCGTCGGGGTGTTGCAGCAAGAATTTCTCTACCCAGCTGACGCGGGGGTCGAGTTTGATCCATGCGTCGCCTAGCAATAGTTCCGGGTGCAGCGCCGACTCTTCGTCGACGAGGCCGAGTGCGGCTTGGTATTCCGCCGGGGCGTCGAGGGGGTGTTCGTGCAATACCCGCTGCGGAAAGCCTCCGACTGAGGCACGGGTATTGCGGAATAGCATGCGGCCAGTGCCGAAGCGGTCGAGGAGATCGCGCACGACTTTTTCGATAATATCGGTGTCGGCATTGCTGGCTAGGGCCGCAAGTTGCGCTGGCTCGAGCAGTTCGCTGAGTTTCGCGGTGAAGCTGGCGTCGGCGAGGGATTCGGCAGGCTGGTCAAGCAAGCCTTGAATCAGTTCGCTAATGCCCTCGTATTGGTTTTGCTCAGCGCGAAACGCCTCTAAACTTGGGTAGCGCGCCGGGTCGAGCAAGCGCAAACGGGCGAAGTGGCCGTCGATACCGGCATTTTCTGGGGTTGCCGTCAGCAGCAGTACGCTGGGTATCTCGGCGCTGAGACGTTCAACCAATTGGTATTCGGCGGAGCTGCTGCCGTCTTCCTGCCAGTGCAGGTGGTGGGCTTCGTCAACCACGAGTACGTCCCAACCGGCTTCCATGAGCTGGCCTTGGCGGCGCTCGTGGGAGCTGATCCAGCTCAGCGGGCAAATGACCAGCTGGGCGTCTTCAAAGGGGTTCTCTTCTTTTTCTTTGGACTCTTCTTCGTCAAAGAATATGCTGCTTGGGTCGTCTTCGTACTGGTCAATTTGCTGGCAGCGGGCTTCATTGAAAATGCTGAATTTTAGGTTAAAGCGGCGCAGCATCTCGACCAGCCACTGGTGTACCAGACTGTCTGGTAGCAGTATCAGTACGCGCTTGGCGCGCTCCAACAGCAGAAGCTGGTGAATGATGAGACCCGCTTCGATGGTTTTACCCAAACCTACTTCATCGGCGAGCAATACCCGCGGGGCGGCGCGGCTGGCAACCTCGGCGGCGATATATAGCTGATGCGGTAGCAGTTGAACCCGGGGACCGAGCAAGCCCAAGGTGCTGGCGGCTTTGCAGGTGTTTTGCTGTTCTAACGTAGCCGCGCGAAGTTCAAAGCGGCGGTGGTGTTCAACTTGACCCGCCAGTAGGCGCTCTTTGGCATTGCTGAGTTTGATGTTGGCACTCAGAATTTGCTCGGGCACGGGATGAATATCGCCGCTCTCGTCTTCGGCAAAATACACGATACAGCCGCTGTGTTCTTGCAGCTCCGTGACGACTAAGCGGCCTTGGCCAGGTACGTCGATCTCATCGCCAATCTGGAATAGCACTCTGGACAGCGGCGCCGCGGCAGCCGCGTAGGTGCGCTCTTCTTCTGCCGCAGGGAAGGCAATAACAACACGACGATTTTGCGCTTCAAGAATAATGCCCAAACCTAGGTCGGGTTCCGGGTTGCTAATCCAGCGTTGGCCAGCGAGAAAAATAGTAGACATATATTTTGGGTACGGCTTGATGTATTGAGTGTGTTCAGGGGGCTTGCACAGGTGCAATGGCCCTGATTTCTGGAGTGCGAATGTTACGCATCAGTGGCAATAAGGGAAAGGTTTAATACTGTAAATCTCACCAAGTGGGGGTCTTGCTCCGCGCTGGTAGGGGTGAAAATGCGGTGCTTTTTCGCCTTTGTGGCATTGAATGTCGACTATTGTCCAATACTGCTGCCGCCGCGCTAGGCTAGACTGTGGGGATTCGCAAACATATCGTCGCTTTCCGGCGTAGAGAGGGCAGGTGCTGGCAAACCAGTGGGTTGTGTTACTGGCGTTTAGTTACGTTGGTTGTTTGTTTTTAATTGCGTGGTGGGCCGATCGGCATACCCAGCGCTCATCGCTGCTGCGTGCCCTGGTGTATAGCTTGTCGCTGGCGGTGTACTGCAGTTCTTGGACCTTTTTTGGTGCGGTTGGCCAGGCAGTTAATGACGGCTGGTCCTTTGTCCCCATCTATCTTGGCCCCATTTTGCTGTTTGTTTTGGCCTGGCCGTTTATTCGCCGCCTGTCGGTAGTGAGTACTCGCAATAGAGTAACCTCGATTGCCGACTTCATTGGTTCGCGCTATGGCAAACACCAGTTTCTTGCCGCCTTGGTGACATTTATTGCGGTGGTTGGCAGCTTGCCCTATATCGCCCTGCAATTAAAAGCCGTGACTCAAGCCTGGTTAACAGTTCAGCGCCTGTGGCAACCCAATTTAATTGAAAATCACAGCAGCACCAGTTTTATAGCCGCCTTAATTTTAGTGGTTTTTACGGTGGCCTTTGGCACCCGGGTGGTGGATAAGCGTCACCGCCACCGAGGTTTGATGGCTGCGATAGCGGTCGAGTCGGTGGTTAAACTCATTGCTTTTCTTGCGGTTGGGGTGTTCGCGATCAGCTTGGTATTTGGCGCAGAGGCGAAGGACCTTGTCCTTGATTACGGCCAATTAGGGGGCTGGCCAGAGCCGATTAATTTTATCACACAGCTGGTGTTGGCGGCGGCAGCGATTGTGTGTTTGCCAAGGCAGTTTCACGTAATGGTGGTTGAACACCATAGCCGTCGGGATATGCGCCTTGCGCGGTGGATATTCCCAGCCTACCTTGCGCTGTTTTGTATCATGATCGCGCCAATAGCGGTACTCGGGCAATCGCTCTTAGGAGGTGGCTTGTCGCCTTATAGTGGCAGCGCCGATATGTTTGTGGTGACCGCGCCGCTGGCAGCAGGCAGCAATAGCTTGGCTGTCGTGGCAATGCTGGGTGGTTTGTCAGCCGCGACGGGCATGGTGATAGTGGCCTGTGTGACCTTGTCGGTGATGATTTGTAATGAATGGATGGTGCCACTTTGGCAGTTTTTTAATCGCGCCCACAGTATTAATGCTAAGTGGCTGCAAAAGGCGCGTCGCGCCGCAATAGCAGCGGTGTTGCTCGCGGCGTGGTTTTTGGAGCAGCAGCTGAATAATCGCGCGGGCTTGGCGTCACTCGGGCTATTGTCATTTGCCGCGGCAGCGCAATTGTTGCCGGCTATCATTGCAGCCTTGTATTGGCCGAGGGCGCATTCCCGTGGCGTGATCATTGGCTTGTTTGTGGGCGGCGCGCTGTGGTTTTACTGCTTGTTGCTACCTGCCTTGTTGGGGCCCTTACACCCCTTGTTGGCGCAGGGCTTATTGGGTTCGCAGTGGTTGCGCCCGGAGGCGTTATTTGGGGTAGATTTTCTGGACCCACTGAGTCACGGTGTGTTTTGGAGCTTACTGCTTAACTGTCTGAGTTTGGCGCTGGTGTCGGGGTTTAGTCGGTTTCGGGCAATTGAATTGCGTCAGGCGCGGGCCTTTACCCAATTGCAGCGGGATTGGGCCTACCAAAAAGCCGATTTTGCCCTGACTAAAATTGAAAGCTGGCAATTGCAACGCATGCTAACGCCGCTATTAGGGCGCGAGCGCAGTCAGCAATTATGGCAGCGTTTTGAGCATCGCCTGGGGCAGCGTTTATTGCCGAATGATCCGGTGCCGAGCTTTGTTGTGAAGGAAGTTGAGTCGGCCCTGGCGGCGATTGTGGGTGCCGTGTCAGCACACCGCACCTTGGATTTGTTACAACGTAAGAAGCCTTTAGAGCTAGATGAGTTTGTGCTTCTCATTGGTGATAGCTCTAAACAATTGCAGTTTGGTCAGGATTTGCTGCAAATTACCCTCGAAACCGTTCCTCAGGGCATTAGTGTGGTTGACGCTAATTTGGACTTGGTGGCGTGGAATAGCCGCTATATGGAGTTATTTGGGTTTCCGGAACGCTTACTGTATATCGGTTGCCCCATTGCGCGGGTTTATCAATTCAATGCTGAGCGGGGCTATTTGCAAAATGCCGATACCGATGTGGATGCGGCGATTGCGCGGCGCTTGGCGCTACTCAGCGACGGCAAATCCTATCGGCTAGAGCGGAGCTTGCCCAATGGCTTAGTGATTGAAATATGCGGAACGCCAATGGCCAACGGCGGCTATGTAACGACCTACACCGATATTAGTGAATATCGCCGTATGTTCAATGAACTGGATGAAACCAAAAACCAGTTAGAGCGCCGTGTAATTGAGCGCACCGCCGCATTGAGCGCTGCGAATGACTCACTGGCCCATGAAAATCAGGCGCGGGCCAAAATTGAACGGGAATTAAATACCGTTTACGCCAGTAAAAGCCGTTTTCTGGCGGCGGCCAGTCACGATTTATTGCAGCCGATTAGTGCGGCACGCTTGTTTACTGCGGCATTGGCTCACCGCACCGCAGCGACTGAGTTGGCTGCAGAGGTGGGGCATATTGACGCGGCATTGACCGGCGCCGAAAGCCTGATTACCTCCTTGCGGGAAGTCGCCCGTTTAGACTCGGGAAATATACGGCTAGATCGCCGCGACTTTTGTTTAAGCGACCTGCTTGAGCCATTGGCGCGGGAGTGCGGCTTGCTTGCCGAGCAAAATGGTTTGGCTCTGCATTTTAGACCGAGCAATGTGTGGGTATACAGCGACCAGCAATTATTGCGGCGGGTTGTGCAAAACTTTCTGTCTAACGCCCTGCGCTATACCCGAACTGGCGGTGTGTTGCTGGGCTGTCGGCGTCGAGGCGATAGCGTCTTAATTCAGGTATGGGATACCGGGCCAGGTATATCGCTGCTGGATCAGCAGCGGGTGTTTGATGAGTTTGAACGCGGTCAGCGGCTTGATCACAATGATGCTGAAAAGGGCCTTGGTCTCGGGCTTTCTATTGTGCAACGAATTAGTCGCTTGCTGGGCCATGAAGTGTCGCTGCATTCCATTGAAGGCCGCGGTAGTGTCTTTGCTATCCGAGTGCCACTGGGTCAGCGGCAGGAGCGCCGATTTATTGCTGATACTCCTCGTTTGCAATCGGAATTGGCGGGAATCAGTGTGCTGTGTATCGACAATGAGGTCGCTATTCGCGCGGGTATGCATGCCTTGCTCAGTCAGTGGGGGTGCAAGGTGTTTACCGGCGCCAATCTCGGTGAAGTTTTGGCGCAGTGGCGCTTAGATACGGCGCCGGATATTGTTTTGGCGGACTTTCATTTGGATGGCGGTGAAACCGGCTTAGAGCTGTTGCAGGCACTGAATTATCACTGGCATACCCGTTTGCCCGCGGTGGTGATCAGCGCAGATAACAGTGCAGAAATACGTGGCCAAGTGGAGGATAGTGGCTATCAGTTTTTGGCGAAACCAGTAAAGCCTGCGGCACTGCGTGGGCTAATTCGGCAACTGGTATTGCGCGCATAGCTCGTTTAGGGAAGGTCTGGCGGGCTGACATCTAATTGGCTGAATGCCAGCGCCGCTTGGGTGCGGGAATGAACGCCGAGCTTGCGAAAAATTTCAGTGACGTGGGCTTTTATGGTCGCTTCGGTGATGTCGAGTTCATAGGCAATTTGCTTGTTGAGCAGGCCTTGTACTAACAGGCTGGCTACGCGAAATTGCTGAGGTGTGAGACTGGCAATATCGCTGGCCATTTTTTGCTCTTTGCTATTTTGCCCAGTTTGAAATTGAATCCCTTCAGGTAGCCAGCGGTCGCCACTAAGCACGGCTTTAATAGCGAGGCTGATTGTTTCTGCTTGACTGCTTTTGGGCAAAAAACCGGCGGCGCCGTGGTCAATGGCACGGCACATGACCTCAGGGCTCTCGCTGGCCGAGACCACTAATACGGGGATTTCAGGGTAGTGGGCTTGCAGGTGTATGAGACCGCTAAAGCCCTGCGCGTCTGGCATATGTAAATCGAGTAAGATTAGATCGCTATTCGTGTCAGTCGCTAAAACACTTTGTAACTCTGCAATAGATGCTACTTCAACAACAAGGCAGTTCTCAAAACTAATGCTGAGGCTTGCTTTAAGTGCCGCGCGAAACAAGGGGTGATCGTCGGCAATGATAAATCGCAGTGTGTCCATCTGATGCCTTTTTTATTTAATTACTGTGGCACAGTGTATAGAAAAATGCCCCGCATTGCAGGGCAAAGACCCGTAGGAATAGCCCCACTATCTCAGTAATAACGCGCCGCTAAAATTAGACCTTGGTCTAGGGTCTAGGGTCTGGGGTCACGGCGAATGGAGTCATGCTTAGACTTTGGTCTAGGCATGACTAAAGGCTAATACCCCTTGGGTATCCGAGAGCCTATAAATTTCGTGTCATTTCCGATACGAGACGGCTCACTATGATAATGAATAAAAAATGGACTCTGGCTAACTTGACTGGCCAAGCGTCGCCGTCAAGCTTGATTGCGTGCTTGGCTTTTGCCGTGCTACCCCTGCCGGTTGTTGCAGACGCTGCGGCTTCCGCGACACCGTATTTAGAGACGCTAGAGCAGCGAGTTGCAGATTTAGAGAAAGTACTTGCTGAAAAAGACGCAACATCCAAGACACAGCAAGTTAAAGGCGCTACTGAATATGCCTTCGGCGGGTATATAAAACTGGATGTCATTGCCAGCCAATATAGCGATGGCGAGCGGGCCTTGGCGGGGGTGGGAGATGATTTTCTCGTCGCCTCAGTGATTCCGGTGGGGGGGGAGTCTGGCGACACCCATCTTGATATGCATGCCAAGCATTCGCGCATTTGGTTTAAAACCACTACTGCTACCGAGCTTGGTACCGTGGGCAGTTATATTGAGATGGATTTTGGCGTGAATCAAATTGGCGATGAGCGTATCAGCAACTCCGCCGCATCGCGTATTCGACACGCGTATTTAAACTGGCAGTACGATGCCGACAGTTCAATACTGGCTGGTCAGACGTGGAGCACGTTTTTTAATGTGGGCAGCTTACCCGATATCCTCGACTTTGTTGGCCCCGTGGGTACCTTGTTTGAGCGTCAGGCGCAATTGCGCTGGACCCGTGCGTTGAGTGCGACAAGTTCGCTGATGCTGGCAGTGGAAAACCCCTCGAGTGGCTTATACGGTGAAGATGGCTCTGCCGCAGGAGCTAGCGCTTACGATAATAATGCCCTGCCCGATACGGTGCTACGCTATAACGCAAAGTCAGGTGATTTTAGTTATAGCTTTGCGGCGTTGCTACGGGAGCTTGCCTATAAGCAAAATTTTACTAACAGTCAGGCACAGGCGATACGCGGTGACGACAGTGTGTATGGCTACGGCTTGAGCTTTGCAGGTATTTGGCAATTCGGCGCAGATGATGTTCGGCTGCAGATCAGTGCCGGTAATGCCCTAGGGCGTTATCTTGGTTTGCAAACTTATCGGGACGGCGTTATTGCCGACAATGGCGATATCGACTTAATTGATACCGTGGGAGGCTATATTGCCTACCGGCATTTTTGGGCGCCAAAATGGCGTAGTAGTTTGGTGTTGTCGGCCAGCTCTGCCGATAACCCTAATACGGTTGCAGCCACTACGGCGGCCTCTTATCAAAGTGCCCACGCCAATCTCATTTACGCGCCAATCGCAGGGCTCAATTTTGGCGTTGAATATATTCGCGCGACTAAAAATAACGAGCGACCGGTGAATAGTGACGATAGCGGCGATGTTGATCGTCTACAATTTAGTGCGAAATACACGTTTTAACGGCTGCTCGACTAAGGTCGAATGGTGAGTGAGCGAATTAACTGCAATGCTTTGGCTATAAGACGAAATAAAACAGGAGAACACAATAATGGCATTTCATTCGAAAGAACTGGCGAAAGCCTATTGGCGAGAAAACGTGAAGCTCTTACTCAGCTTGCTCTTTGTATGGGCGCTAGTGTCGTTTGGCTTTGGAATTGTGTTTGTTGATGCGCTTAACCAAATCCAGTTTTTTGGTTTTAAGCTGGGGTTTTGGTTTGCTCAGCAGGGCTCGATATACACCTTTGTGGTACTGATTTTTGTGTATGTATACAAAATGAATCGCCTCGACGAAAAATACGATGTCCAAGAAGACTAGGGGTGAATGATGGATATTAGAATCTGGACGTTTTTAATTGTTGGTTTGAGTTTTGTATTGTATATCGCCATAGCGATTTACTGTCGGGCCGGTACCACCAAAGAATTTTACGTGGCCGGGGGCGGTGTTCACCCCGTTGTTAACGGCATGGCGACGGCAGCAGACTGGATGAGTGCGGCCTCGTTTATCTCAATGGCCGGTCTTATTTCCTTTATGGGCTACGACGGCGCAGTCTATTTAATGGGCTGGACTGGGGGCTATGTTTTGCTAGCGCTCTGCTTGGCGCCTTACTTGCGTAAGTTTGGCAAATTTACCGTGCCGGACTTTATTGGTGACCGCTACTACTCGCAAACGGCGCGAACTGTGGCTGTGGTCTGCGCGATTTTTGTGTCCTTCACCTATGTGGCTGGGCAAATGCGAGGGGTCGGGGTCGTGTTCAGTCGCTTTCTGGAGGTAGATATTACCACCGGGGTGATATTGGGTATGGCCATTGTATTCTTCTACGCCGTATTGGGCGGCATGAAGGGTATCACCTATACACAGGTTGCTCAGTACTGCGTACTAATGATGGCTTATTTAGTGCCCGCGATCTTTATCTCGATCATGATCACTGGGCATGTGATTCCCCAATTCGGCTTTGGTGCAACCTTGGCAGACGGCTCGGGGATAAGTTTGCTTGATAAGCTCGATGGCTTGTCGGCGGAGCTCGGTTTTGCCGCCTATACCAGTGGCACTAAGTCGACGATGGATGTCTTGTTTATTACTGCTGCCTTAATGGTTGGCACGGCGGGCTTGCCCCATGTAATTGTGCGTTTCTTCACGGTTCCTAAGGTAAAAGACGCACGTAAATCTGCGGGCTGGGCGCTGATTTTTATCGCGGTTCTGTATACCACTGCACCTGCGGTTGCTGGTTTTGCTCGCCTGAATATGATCAATACCATCAACGGCGCTGATAGTCAGGGTACTGAGTACAGCAAAGCGCCGACGTGGGTAACCAACTGGGAACAAACTGGCTTGATTGGCTGGGAAGATAAAAACGACGATGGTCGTATGTTCTACTCAGGTGACGAGCGCAATGAAATGCACATAGATCGCGACATTATGGTCTTGGCCAATCCTGAAATTGCCAATCTGCCAGCCTGGGTTATTGCCCTTGTTGCAGCGGGTGGTGTAGCCGCAGCGCTGTCTACTTCGGCAGGCTTGCTACTGGTTATATCAACGTCGATCTCTCACGATTTGCTGAAGCGTAATTTAATGCCGAATATCTCGGATAAGTTAGAGCTACGCTACGCTCGTGGGGCTGCAGCCGTTGCAGTGTGCATCGCTGGGTATTTAGGCATTAATCCGCCGGGCTTTGTGGCGCAGGTGGTGGCCTTTGCCTTTGGTTTGGCGGCATCGAGTTTCTTCCCGGCGATTATCCTTGGCATCTTCTATAAGCGCATGAATAAATACGGCGCAATTTCAGGCATGGTTAGTGGCATTGTGTTTACCGCTACATATATCGTGTACTTCAAATTTATCAACCCTGCGGCAAGCGTGCCTGCCAACTGGTGGTTTGGTGTGTCACCAGAAGGCATTGGCACCCTGGGCATGCTGGTGAACTTTGTGGTTGCCGGTGTGGTTTGTCACTTTACGCCAGCACCTCCACAAGACGTGCAGGATATGGTAGAGAGTATTCGCTACCCACAGGGATCGGGTGAAGCTCAGGTTCATTAAGTTATTTGAGTAAGACGCCAAAGCCGCTAGCAATTTTTGTTAGCGGCTTTTTTATGGATTGAAAACTTAATTTTTTAAATACTGAATGGTTGTTGAAATTTTTTAATACGTTGTCGTTAAACTGGCATTTACTTAGCTGTGTCGGTCTCTGCTGGCCTAATAGTGTCGCCGTTAGGTAACAGTTATTAATAAAAATAAATATTTTTTATTAATTATAATAAAAAAATTAAATTAGCACTTGATCGATTAGTTTCTAGGCCTTAGTGTTTCACGCATTGCAGATGGAGCTGCGGAATCATATGTAAATAAACTTCTCCGTCTTGTTGATTCTCAAATTTCATGTTCTCGACATTGCAATTTACTGTTATGCGTTTGAGTGAAAAATAATGGGCAACGCAGACATGTATTTGAATCGAGGTCCGTGACACAATGTTTAAACAAGCGTTATTGTTTGTTCTGATTTTTCTGTCGCCTAGCATGCTCTTGGCGGCGCCGCTCAATAATTTGAAATCCTTTCAGATTGAGTCTGTTGTCGCGGGAGACGACGGCCCTATTGGCCGATATTACTCCCTGCGCGCCTATAATAGCGGTGCACATGATAGGGTTCAGGATATTGCACCAGATCAGCGTGGCGGTAGCAAAGTGTTGTCTGCTTACTTTAAAGATACTGGTCGCCGCTGGGTGTATTTGGCTACCCGAAAAAGCGGTGTGATTCACCGTAGTTATTTTGATTTGCTAAGTGGCAATATTGGACAGGCGAGTGCAGAACATAATCCCGAAGTGATGCCGATTGGTGACGGTTGGTATCGTATTAGCATTGGCTATAACGCCGAAAATGTCACCAGCGTGCACTTAGGTATTGCAGGGCAAAATGGCAGTCCGTATTTTAGCGGGCAAACGAATTTGGATAGAGTGTATTTTTCTGCACCAGATATTAGTGATAGACCGGCGAGTGGCGCTAGCCCCAGTGCGATAATACCGCAAAAAGGGCTGTGGGTTTGGCGGGCTGATCCAGTGCTAGACATAGAAAAACGCACTGAATTACTGAGCTTTATGCTTAATAAGGGGCTGAATACCGCCTATATCGACGCCAGAATACCCGTCCTCAATAATCATTATATGCTCTCGGAGTTTATTCGAACTTTTCAGTCCCGGGGTATTGCCGTTGAGCTTATGTTTGGCAAGCCGGAATGGGCGCTGCGTGACCATCACCACGAGCTGTTGAGTTTGGTCGATCAGGCGGTTGAATACAGTCGCCGCTACCCAGATGCACGACCGACGGCGATTCACCTAGACATAGAAGCGCACTTGGTTTCACAGTGGCAAGATCAGCGCGACTGGGTCGCTAATCAATTATTAGACTTGCTGGCCGAGGCGCGCAGTCGTGCGGCAGTCGTTGGCTTGCCACTGGTTGCCGATATGCCAGTGTGGTGGGATAGCTTTGCGGTGAGTCGTTACGGGGCTTCTAGACCATTGCACCAGTGGTTTATTGACGCGACTGATCGGGTAGCGCTGATGGATTATCGTGACACCGAGCAGCGGATTATTAATGATGCTGATGAGGAGTTGCGCTATGCATCAACACAAAATAAGCAGGTAGTGCTTGGCGTTGAGACCATGTGTATTCCCCCAACGTTGATTACCTTTTGTGAAGAGGGGAGCGCAAATATGGAATATGTATTACAAAGAGTACACAGCCAATTGCCTGCTAATAATCGAAGCTACAATGGCTTCGCAGTTCATCATTACGAGGCTTATCGTACGATGCGGCGCTAGCCGCCAACACGTAACTTGGGCGAAGCTTTTCCTGCAAGGCGTTTTAGCCTTCGGGTTTAGCCGCAGGCCACTAAAAAATACCTAGGCCTATTTAAACGCTGCCGATTTTGGTGGCGGTTTTTTTTGTGTGGGTTGCGCGGAATCCTACCTTTTTGTAGGTGAGCTGGTTAATATGAGGACGATTAGCGTTTTATGATGCGTAACTGAGTTATATCGAGGTAAGTAATGGCATTGGATTTAGAAGAGCTACATCGCTTTGTTAATACTGTGCTGAAAGCGAATGACGGTGATCATTTTACGACATTAGGAATTCGTTCAGAATATGTTGAGTTGCACCGAGTTGGCATGTCGATGCCATACAGCGACGCGCTGATTGGCGACCCAGACACTGGGGTTATTCACGGTGGAGCAATCACCGCTTTGTTGGATAGCTGTTGTGGCTTTGCTGCGGCGACCGCATTAGATGATTTGGCCATGGTGCCGACTATCGATTTGCGTATTGATTATATGCGCGCTGCGACGCCAAGCCTTACGGTATATGCCGACGCTGAGGTGTATCGCGTATCTGAAAGTGTAATTTTCACCAGAGCCATTGCTCACCACGGGGATGCTGGTCAGGCAATTGCAGCCGCTGTTGGTAATTTCTTCCGAATGGAGCTCGCGTTGTTTACCGATATGCGTCGTGAGTTTCGTGCAGCGCAAAAATTGAAACAATCAGGGCAGAAGTCCCGTGGTAGCGACAATGAATGATTTGGAATTGCATCAACTTATTAACCGAGTTCCTTATGCGCAAACGCTTGGTATACAAGTGGGAGGGGAGAACGATTGCTTTTTGTTACCGACCAAAAAGAGCAATATCGGCAACCCGACACTGCCAGCGTTACATGGTGGGGCAATTGCTGGTTTTATGGAGTTGTCGGCAATGATGTATGTCTTGCGGCATAGCAACAGTGAAAAATTTCCCAAGGTGGTCGATTTCGCGGTGGACTATGTGCGTGCAGGCAAGTATGTGGCTACACATTCGCGCTGCAAGTTGATCTATCTCGGTAGGCGAATGATTAACGTGAGTATAAGTGCGTGGCAGGAAGATGAAGCTGCGCCTATAGCAATGGCTAGGGCGCAGTTTTTGGTTAAAGAGTGAAACTTTAATTTAGCCTAAGGTTTGCTTTGCAAATATTGTTTTGGCGTCATATTAAACCAGCGTTTAAACGCTCTATTAAATGAGCTTTGTTCGTTGTACCCCAATAAACCCGCTATTTGTGACATGGGTATGGCGTCGTGCGCAAGAAGTTTTTTAGCTTCGGTAATTCTAACTTCGTCAACAAGTGCTTCAAAGGTGTATCCCTCTGATTGCAATTTCCGGTGCAGCGCACGTTCATGAAGCTTCATGTTTTCTGCAATTACCGGGCGTGACAGTTGGCCGGTCGGTAGCAGTTTTTGAATTAAATGACGAGCTTGCTTGCTGGTCGATAAATTCGGTTTACTTGTGGAATTGGAATCTATTTCTACCATAGAGAGATAGCTGGATACCAAACCGTGAAGCTGAGGGTTGTGGGAGCTCAATTCGATATCTAAAAAGTCGGTGTCGAGCTCTATTGAATCATATTTTTGATTAAATACCGTTGGGCAATTGAACGCGCTTTGATAATGCCTTTCTGGACCGATTTTTGAATGACGGAAATGAACGGCCCGCGCCTTAAATTTTCCTTCGGTAAGCAAGTGAATAATGTGAAGCGTGCAAGCGACAGCGTGCTCAACTGCCTGTCGACTGTGATTGGCGTTGACATTAATGAGATCTAAGCAGACATGGCTTGGTTGGTCCTCACTCTCTCTCAATGTGAGTGAAATGGCGGGGGTGAAATGGTACAGAAATTTTCCTACACTTGTTAATGCTGACCTGACATCGTGCGCAGATAGTGCTAAAAAAGCAACTGGACCAAGAATAGAGTGATCCTGTCGCATAGCAAGTTGTAAGCCAATATTGGGTAGATTTAGGCTTGTGGCACTTAACTCAAGTAGGTCGATAAAGCTTTGATATGGGAAAAAATAGTCTTCCTGATCTAGTTGACTGTAATCTATACCTGCTTTGAGGCATAAATCCTCAGCATTACCTTGTAGCTCCTCAATTAGGGATACAAAATTATTTAGGCAGCTGGCCCGTACGCGTGCAGTCATTGAGTCTCACAGGTATATAGGTATTGTTATCGTTGTGGGTACGTTTTTGATCTGCTCGGAGCATAGCAAGAATATGCAGAGTTTCCTACTCAGGGAATGAGTGGCACTTCGGTGTAGGCGGGGGAGCTACCCATTGTCTGCACGGCTGCTTTGGTGCTGTTTGTTTATATTGGTTTCGGGGGGCTACTGTATGACGAACTAAATATAGCGCGGGAACACTCGCCCGCATTTAAGGGCGAGCGGTGAAAGGTGTTTTAAAGTTGTGAATTAATCAGCCCATCGATTAGGGGAAGGGTTGGAATAAATGGCTTTAAATTTTCACTGTAAGTCGCCTGTATTACATCGCCACCAGGTAATCCGGAGAGAACGTTATTTATGATTAGGTTGCCCTGTAGTAGATCGCTGATAACGGTAGTATTTTCCGGCCCTTTTAATAGAACATCATAAGTGATTAGTAATGGATTATTTGGCAGTATATTGAATAGCGGTGACGAATTTAACCCAATGGCTGCGGTGGTTGCTTGGAGTGGGTCAACTAGCGTCACCACTAATCCCCCGCTTAGGCTCCCCAATGTGTCGGTAATACCCTGAAGCGGACCTAAGCTTTGGGCGTTGACAAGTGATGGGCCAGTCATTAATGCTGCGGTTAAAGTTGAGTACGGAAGTAGTTTTTTTAACATTATTTTCTCCGGTATATAAAAGTGACGGGGTTATACGAGCGTCCATGCTCTTTGAGTAAGCTAATACATCCAGTATTACGCTGCTTTAATTCGCTCCTCTCAGCATACCGCTTGAACAATTTTAGCCATCGCTGCAGGGGGTATATTGTAAAACATTGCGGCAGGGTCAGATGCAATCGCATGGTAAATAGCATCTTGCTTATCTTGGTTGACCTCCCAGCGTTTAAAGTTGGTTGTACAGCCTATGCGCTGTTGGAAGTCTATTAAGAATTTAATGCAATTGCCCAATAGTTCTTGGTCACTACCATTTTGAGAAAGATTGAGTGCTTTGGCGAGCCGCTGCCCTTTGCCTGCATAAAATTCAGGGCATGCTTCCATCACGACGGGAAGGAGCGCGGCATTGGCGTCGCCGTGGGGGATGTGGAACATGCCGCCGAATGCGTGGGCGCAGTTGTGAATGGGGATTGCGTTTAGGCTACCGCCGAAGGCGTCGATTGCTAGGCTGCTCGCTTGTAACATATTTGAGCGCGCGACAACGTCCTTGCCATTATCGATCACCTTGGGCAAATTTTCGACAATCATTTGTGCGGCATGAAATGCGTGAGCGTCCGTCATGGCATTCGCAGTTGGCGAGGCGACAGCCTCCAGTGCGTGTGTTAGAGCATCCATTCCTGTTGCAGCGGTGAGGAAGTCCGGTAGTCCTAAGCACAGATTCCCGTCTAGTACCGCCATGTCGGGCTCTAGAAAAGGCGCGACAAGGTTGGTTTTAATACCTAAGGCTTCATTGTAGAACACCGCTACTGGTGAAACCTCTGCTCCTGTGCCAGCAGTGGTAGGTACGCCGATATGAGGGATCCCCGAGTGCTGGCAGCTTGGCCAGGCATCAATTTTAATCCCACTCTGAAGTAAGTCGGCGATATCTGTTGCCCCGTGTTGAAGGGAGTATTTGACACCTTTTGAGGCATCTAGAACACTGCCGCCACCCACTGCCAGAATGGCATCGGCCGCCACGGACCTAGCATAAGCAGTTGCAGCGTTTACGGATTGGCAGGCTGCGTCTTGGCTTATGCCGGTATAAACGCCTACTAGCACGGCTTTATTGCTAGAGCAGCTGGCGAATACTGCCTTTATTTGGTCTACGATGCCGGCCTGTTCGAGACCAATATCGCTAAATAGCACCACTCTTTTGGCACCCATGCCTTCAAATAGCGCGGGTATGCGAATAACTGAGCCTGCGGCGCAATGAATCGTGCTGCGCATATTGTACTGATAGTAATGTGAGCTAGACATGCTGGTATCCTATTAATAATTAGCGTTCAATTAGCTGGGTCGCGAACCTTAAAACGTATGGACCAAGTGGTAAGTTGATTTTTTACTTGGGTCGCGTTCAAACGCTGTCGAAATCGATTTCAATTCTGTATACGAGTTTAGGCTGTTATGACTCATCTCCCGACCATAGCCGCTTTGCTTCATTCCGCCAAAGGGTGCGTCTGTACGCATCATGTGCCAGTCATTTATCCAAACTGAGCCAGCTTCGAGTTGGCGAGCAACGGCTTGGGCGCCAATGATGTCCTCGGTCCAGATGCCGGCCGACAGTCCGTATATTGAATCGTTTACGATGTTTATGGCTTCGTCTAGCTCGGTAAATTTTATAATAGACACAACTGGGCCGAATATTTCTTCGCAGGTGTGTTTCATATCATTCTGGCAATTGGTGATAATAGTCGGTTCGAGGAAATAGCCATTTTCGAAGCCTGACACAATCTTGCGTTTTCCTCCGGTAACGATGTGGGCGCCTTGCTCTTGAGCCGATTTAAGATAGGCCTCAATCCGATTAAACTGCTGCTCCGAAACAATAGGGCCCATGCCAGTTGCAGGATCGAGTGGATTACCTACGACTATTTTTTCTGCCAAGGTCTTCATTTTGGCGATGAGTTCATCGTGGATATCGACATGGACAATTAATCGACTAGCTGATTCACAAGCCTGCCCAGAGTTCATCATGATGCCGAACAGTGCGCCATGCGCGACCAAGTCGATATTGGCGTCAGGCATTACGATAGCCGCGCCTTTGCCACCGAGCTCTAGCGTGACTCGCTTTAGCGTGGCAGCTGCAGCAACTTGAATATTTCTACCTGTTTGAGTGGAACCTGTAAAAGATATTTTATTTACTTTGGGGTGTTTGACTAGGGCGTCACCCACTTTTACCCCCGTACCACTTACTAGATTCAATACACCAGCCGGTAAAAATTGATTAATTAGCTCAATTAAGCGAAATGTCGATGTTGGCGTTAATTCTGATGCTTTTACGACCACGGTGTTACCTGCAGCTAAGGCTGGGGCTATTTTCCAAGAAAGTAAAAGAAGCGGAAAGTTCCACGCGGTAATAATGCCGCAGACGCCAACAGGTTCTTTGACGACCATGGTGTGAACTTGTTCTGGCAAAATCTTTGGTGAAAGGTTTTCGATAAATGGGTAGTTTTTGATGGACTCGGCAAGAGTGAAAAATAAATCGGCGATGGCCAAGATATCTAGTCCCATTACCCGCTTGATCGTTCCGCCGGAGGCTTGAACCTCTAGAATAGCTAGCTCTTGGGCATTCGCTAATACCGTGTTACCGATTTGATACAGCAATTTGGAACGCGCGGTTACGCTAATATTGCGCCAATCTGTACTTTTCAATGCACGGCTGGCTGCGTTTACCGCGAGGTCTACATCGGTCGCATCGCCATCGGCGGTTTTCGCTATTAGATTGCCTGTGGCAGGACAATGCACGTCAATATAGTGACCAGAGTTTGGCTTTACTATATCGCCGTTAATGATGTGATGATAAAGCGGTAATTCATGGGCGTTGTTCATTTAATGTCCTTGATGTTGGTCTGTATGGATATAAATGTTTTATTTATTTATTTATTTATTTGTTTATTTGTTTATTTGTTTATTTGTTTATTTGTTTGAACTGATTATTGATGTTTAGTGTTGATTGGTATTGGCTTTTTAGGACGTTTTTTTGTCATTTGAGCATTGCCAATGCGGCTGTCCTAATTTGCCAAAAAGTTGTCCGCATCGGAAAAGACGTGAGATTGCTTTTGGTGGATTATGTGCACTTAATCGATAGTGTTAGAGGGGATAATAATTAAATGCGCATATCTCAGAGTTACTTAAAAAAGATCACGTTAGGTGCATCTTTAGCTAGTCTAAGTTATATACCAATGACTTCGTTGGCCGCGCCAATGCTCGAGGAAGTGATTGTTACGGGGCAGAAGCGCTCGGAGAGTACGCAGGATACTCCTGTTGCGATTACCGGTATGACTTCTGATTCGTTAGAAAAATTCGGTTTCGCGAGTGCAAATGATATTTCTGCACAAGTACCGAATATGCAGGTTAGCGGGCCTTTTGGTGAAGTACAACCGATCTTCGCTATTCGCGGAGTCAGTATGTCTGACTACAGCTCTAATCAGGCTAGCCCAATTGGTGTCTACTCCGACGAGTCGTATATGGGCGCCGTGTATACCCATGGTATGAACTTTTTTGATGTTGAGCGTCTTGAGGTATTGCGCGGCCCCCAAGGCACCCTATACGGCAAAAACACTACGGGTGGAGCTATAAACATCATAACAAAAACCCCAATGATTGATGACGGAACGCATGTAAATCTTAAGTTGGGCGCGGGAAATTATGATTCTCGAGTGGGCGATTTAGGTGTCGAGGGAACGCTAATTGACGAGACCTTGGCTGCTCGCCTTGCATATTCCTTCTCCCGAAATAGTGGTTATACAGAGAATCGGTTAGGCGGTCCAAATTTATCCTCTATTGATTTTCAGGCCTTGCGTTTAACGCTAAATTGGCAGATATCTGAGAATTTAAATAACGTTCTTAAATTAACCCATGGGCAAAATGATTCACTAGCCAATGCATCGAGAAACGAACCACGTGGAAATCTTGATGGTGGTGATGGCTTACTTGGCGTAGGCGGTATTGTGACGGGCTCTCTGGCCCAAGGTGACGACAGTAGTGGTTATATGGATAACACGGGTTATTCGGCGTCGTCGCAAAACCTCGGGCATCATGAGGTTGAAGATAACTTTACCGGTCCGTTAATAGTTAATTCGGATATGTTGGTAAACAAACTAGAGTTTATTGGCGATAGCCACACCCTCACAAGTATCTCGTCAATTAGCATTTCTGACTACGCTCAGCAGCAGAATACTGACGGCTCACCCGAAGAGCTGCTTGAGATACGTTGGGCGGTAGACACTACGGCGTTTAGTCAGGACTTGCGAATTTCGAGTAATTACGACGGCATGTTCAATTTCATTGGCGGTTTATATTACGCCGAAGAAGAAATGGATATGCATAATGAATACGCAATTTACGGCACACCGCCCGATGTTCGGGTTGCGGTAACGTATCCCGGTGCGACCGGGTTCTATCCATACCTGCTTGATTTTGGTCAGCTAGACCAGAAAATGATCACCGATAAAACAAGTTACGCCGCTTATACGCAGCTTCGTTTTGACGTAACCGCAGACTTTGGAATCGACTTTGGTATTCGCTATACCGTCGACGAAATTGACCTTGCCTACCTTAATATATCTAGAGAAGGTTACGATGGTAGCCCGCGCGGTACATATGTTCCTGGTAATACTAGTCGATATGACGAGCCCTTTGTACCGCTGAACCTTGGTGGCGATGCCGGTATTGCTGAAATCGATGTGTTTCTAGAAAATTTACTTAGTGGAGAAACAACGGTCGAGGATTTAGTTGCAACGGGTGAGGTTGGTTATACCCACGGACCGTATACCACAGACTCCTCGACGCCAATGTCGGCAAAGGAACAAGAATTTACCGGTAAGCTTGGTTTAGATTATCGTTTCAATGACGACTTCATGATGTACGCAAGTTATAGCAAGGGCTTCCGTTCCGGTAATTTTAATGGCGGTGTTTATTATCGTGAGCGCGATTTCGAAGATGCCTATGCGAGACCTGAGTACATAGATGCTTATGAAGTAGGTTTTAAATCTGATTTTTATGATCAGCGTGCTCGTGTTAATGCCGCAGCCTTTTTATACGATTATAAAGATCAGCAGTTTATCAACGTTGTTGGTGTATCCAACTTTTTGGAAAATGCCGGTGGCTCTACTATTGCAGGCTTAGAAGCTGAGATTATGTTTGCCGCTACAGAAAAGTTAATGTTGATGATGGGGCTTGGCTATCTTGATACCGAGTATACCGAGCTGACCTTGTCAGACACCCAAACCCTTAACAACCCAGATGACGAAGTTGACTTAGCTGGTAATGAGCTGATTTCGGCTCCTAAAGTCAGCGGTAATATCTCAATTGATTACGAGCTTTACAATGGCGATCGCGGCTATCTCAGTTGGAATGTTAATGCTAATTATCAGGATAAGCAGTGGTATAGCGCTTATAACGATAAAGGCGGATATGAAAATATCAAACAAGATGCCTATGCATTGGTGAATACTCGTATGACCTGGCGAGGAATTAATGAAGATTACTCGGTTTCAATCTGGGCGAAAAACCTTACAGACGAAGAGTATGATGGTTATGCGATCAATCTTCAGGCTGGGTTTGGGTTCGACTATTTCCAGGCAGGTCCGCCGCGTACCTTTGGTGTGGATGCGACCTATAAATTTTAATGAGCAATTTCGTTATAAATAATTATTTTACGGTCACATTATTTAATAAAATTTAAGTCGTAAATATTGCTTGGGGCATTTTCTACTTGTGCGACAAGGTTGGGGTACAAGTGGTTAATGCGGCCAAACAGCTTTACGAAGGAGAACGCTATGGGAAGTATTACTTTTATTGAGCACAATGGCACTGAACACATAGTAGATTTTGAGGCTGGGAAGTCCTTGATGCAAATTGCCTTGGATAATGGAATTCCAGGTATTGACGCTGATTGCGGTGGCGTGTGCGCCTGCGGTACCTGTCATGTAATTATTGAAGGTGGTGCTGTCAATATTACCGGCGGCGCGACCGAGGATGAATTACAAATGTTAGATCTGACTCCCGAGCGTAGTGAAACCTCCAGGCTTGCTTGCCAGATTATCACCACTGACGGGATGGATGGCATGGTTGCTCGCTTGCCTGAATTTCAGATGTAAAAAAGTACAAGAATAATACTCAACGAATAATGCGAAAAGGTGGAAAGACTATGAAAATTGTTGATTTGGTTGCTGAAAAGGGCGCCGCAAGCGTCCCGATGCACTTACAAATTAAAGCCGGTCATATGCTGTACAAGGCTAAAAATAAGCTAGGTATGTACACTAAATTCCCGGAGTTTGTAGAAGCACCTGTTCCTGAAGTGTCAACGCTGGCGATCGACGATATTGACGTTAGTAATCCATTTCTGTTTAAGCAAAATCGTTGGGAGTCGTATTTCAAGCGGTTGCGCGATGAATGCCCCGTTCATTATCAGAAAAAAAGTCCATTCGGTCCGTTCTGGTCAATTACGCGCTATGAAGACATTGTCTACGTAGATAAACATCACGACCTCTTTTCTGCCGAACCGTTTATCATTATTGGCGCTACGCCGAAAGAGCTCGCACTTGAGATGTTTATCGCGATGGATCCACCTAAGCACGATGTGCAGCGTCAAGCTGTGCAGGGTGTTGTGGCACCGAAGAATCTCAAAGAAATGGAGGGTCTGATTCGCAGTCGTACTCAAGAGGTCCTAGATCAGCTGCCGCTAGATACGCCGTTTGACTGGGTAGAGGATGTCTCTATCGAGCTGACTGCCAGAATGCTAGCAACACTGCTGGACTTCCCTTACGAGGAGCGTCGAAAACTTGTTTATTGGTCAGATTTGGCTGGCGGCGGTGCCGAGATGACTGGCGGCTCGACCAATACCGACGAGCTGTTCGAGGGCATGAGGGATATGGCCAAGCATTTTTCTCAACTTTGGCGCGTTAAAGAGGAAAAGATTGCTGCTGGTGGCGAAGTAGGTTTTGATCTGATCGGTATGTTACAGAATAATCCAGATACTAAGGATCTGATTAATAAGCCGATGGAGTTCCTTGGTAATTTAGTTCTCTTAATTGTTGGTGGTAATGACACCACCCGTAACTCGATGTCCGGTGGTGTTCTTGCCTTGAATCGCTTCCCTGACGAGTTTGCTAAGCTGAAGAGCGATCCTAGCTTGATTCCGAACATGGTGTCAGAAATTATCCGCTGGCAAACGCCGCTGGCGTATATGCGTCGTATCGCGAAGCAGGATG
Organism: Zhongshania aliphaticivorans; assembly: GCF_001586255.1. Lineage (NCBI taxonomy): Bacteria > Pseudomonadati > Pseudomonadota > Gammaproteobacteria > Cellvibrionales > Spongiibacteraceae > Zhongshania > Zhongshania aliphaticivorans. Next base: position 3,141,534 of record NZ_CP014544.1, on the reverse strand, counting down.
TGGAGCTAAATGGCAAAACCATCAAAAAGGGTGACAAGGTCGTAATGTGGTATGCCTCTGGCAACAGAGACGAGCGCGCGATTGAGCGGCCTGATGAGTTTATCGTGGATCGTAAAGGCGCGCGTAACCACCTTTCCTTTGGCTTTGGCGTGCATCGCTGTATGGGCAATCGTCTTGCTGAGTTGCAGTTGCGTATACTGTGGGAAGAATTGTTAGCGAGATTCGATAAAATCGAAGTAGTTGGCGAGCCCGAGTATGTGCAGTCTAACTTTGTAAAAGGCTATTCGAAGATGATGGTTAAACTTACATCGAAGTAGTTTAGAGTAGTGTTAGTAATACGGGTGAGCTTGGTGCCAATGTGTATTAGCTTTCCCTTGTACTGTATTTAAATTAAATTTATTAGAATTAATATTCTGGTTTTCTCGGCGTTTATAGCTGAGTAATTGACGATGCCCTTGCCCCTTCGGGGGCCTTTTTATGAAATAATTTTACGTATATAGTACATATATAGTTAAATAATCGTCTATTTTGTAGTGCTTATCCTCGTTTATTCATGTTCTTAATTGTAGCTAGCGCCGACTTTCTAGGTTGCCGTCAATTGCGTTAAACGTCTGCGGCAGAATTTCCTTGAAGGCGATATTTTGTTCATTAACCGACAATGAGATATTCTGGATGATCGCGATACTTTTCCTTGATAACGCTGAATGCTATTTTCCCAATGCTTGTCGTGCCATCTTCAAGCTAATAGGGGCGGTATAATTTATGTGGCGCGGAAAAACAGAAGAAAAATATGTTGATGTTCCGGGTGGAAGTATTTATGTCCGGGTTTGGCATCCAGTAGAGCCGTCACTGTCACCTCCAATCGTCCTGTTGCACGATTCGTTAGGCTGCGTAGCTCTGTGGCGAGAGTTCCCGGCTCAGCTTTCCCTTAGCCTTGGTCGCACAGTTGTCGCCTATGACCGGTTGGGGCTTGGCAGGTCCAGCGAACGCCTAGAACGACCGTCGCGCAGATTCATTGACGAAGAAGCGGAAATTGTTTTCCCATCACTTTGTGCGTCTCTAGGCTTGGAGGCGGTGGTTCCATTTGGTCATAGTGTCGGCGGTGGTTCCATTTGGTCATAGTGTCGGCGGTGGTATGGCGATAGCAGTTGCTGCTATTCACTCCCGAGCGAAGCTCTGCTCTAGTCTTATTGCCGAGTCTGCGCAGCCATTTATTGAAGAACAAACAATAAGCGGGATCGAAGCTGCGAAGCAGTACTTCCGTAATCCGATCAATATGGAAAAACTTACCAAATACCATGGTAATAAAGCTCGCTGGGTCTTGGCTGCGTGGACTGAAACTTGGCTTGATCCTGAGTTTAGAGGTTGGAATCTGGTTTGCCATCTAAAGGAGGTGCAGTGTCCGGTGTTGGCAATTCACGGAGACAATGATGAATACGGATCAGTCGCGTTTCCCAATTTCATTGCCGGCTCTGTGTCAGGACACTCTTTGGCCGTTATTATGGACGGAGTAGCTCATGTCCCGCACCATGAAGACCCGAGAAAGGTTATGGAAATAGTCATTGCTGTCCCATAAATCTGACATAAAAAGGGCTTGAATCCCAACAAGTTGTTACAATGGATGTGCGACCAAACACTGTAAAAACAGGGAGATTCAAGCCTTGGCACATCATAACACGGTATTTTCTCAATTGTTAAAACTCGTATCGAGACATGAATTTGAGAATCTCGCCAAACAGCATCACGAGGGTCAAAAACTGCGCAAAATGTCGCGCTGGTCTCAGTTCGTCGCGCTGAGTTTGGCGCAATTTTCTGGCCGATCCAGCTTACGCGATATCGTCAGCAATCTGTCTGCCCAAGCGGCCAGGCTTTACCACCTCGGTACCGGTAATGTGTCGAGAAGCACTCTTTCCCGCGTGAATGAAAGTCAGCCCTATACGCTTTACGAAGCGCTGTTTCATAAACTGCTTTCTCGCTGCCAAGGCGTCGCGCCCAAACATGGATTTCGCTTTGGGAACAAACTGTATTCTCTCGATTCCACAACTATTGACCTGTGTCTTTCCGTGTTCCCTTGGGCAAAATTCCGTCGTGCCAAAGGAGCAGTAAAAGTGCATATTGGCCTAGATCATGACGGACTACTTCCCAGCTTTGTCAGCATTAGCGATGGCAAAAAGCACGATGTCACTGTCGGTCGCGTCCTTGAATTCCCTGCTGATAGCATTGTGGTAATGGATCGTGCCTATACCGATTACACATGGTTTAAGGCCCTGAATGACAAAGGAATATTTTTCGTTACTCGACAAAAACGTAATGCCACGTACCGTATTATCGAACGCCGCGAGGTCATTAAATCCAAAGGCCTGACATGTGATCAGACCATACTGATCACCGGGGCAAAGGCAAAGACTTGCCCAATTCCTTTGCGCCGGATCGGCTTCCGTGATGCTGAAACCGGCAAGCACTATGTGTTTCTGACCAACAACTTCCATCTTGCCGCCAAGACCATTGCTGATATCTACAAATCCCGCTGGAAAATTGAATTGTTCTTCAAATGCATCAAGCAAAACCTGAAAATCAAATCCTTTGTCGGCACGTCCAAGAACGCGGTCATGACCCAGATTTGGATTGCTATGTGCGCCTATCTACTGCTGGCTTGGATTAAGTTCAGTAGCCAAATTGATCGCAGCCTGCAGCAAATGATTCGCCTTTTGCAGCTCAATTTATTTGAGCGCAGAGAGTTGCTGCCTTTGCTAAGAGGTGATCCACCGGAGCCAATCGACAACAACATTCATCCGCAACTATGCTTGATGTGAATATTTATGGGACAGCAATGGGAAATAGTTAAAAGCTTCCTAACAAAGGGTGATGAGCATAACGTTGTTACAGTCAGCTCTTAGTGTAGGCTTTTTTGCTACTTACCCACCGTTTTGGGTCTGTCGGTAATCTCTCGGCGAGCAGTCGCTCCAGCGTCGAAAGGCTCGAGTAAAACTACTTGTGTCGGTGTAGCCTAAATGCGCAGCCAATTCATCTATTTTCATGTCGCTACTTACTAGAAGTTGGAACGCCATTTGTTTTCGCTCCTCCTCTACCAGAGCGCGAAAACTAGTGTTTTCATGATCTAATCTGCGCCGGAGTGTGCGGCTAGATAAGTTTATTGCCGACGCAACATCGTCTAGCGATGCCATTAGCCCTAAGTCGCCTAAAATTTGATTCCTAACGCTATCGCGAATTCCGCCAGTTTGTCGCTGGCGCAATTGCCTTGTGCATTGATCGCTTAATAGTCTCGCTAGGTTGGCATCGTAAGTAGGCTGTAGTTTATCAATATATTTAATAGGAACGCGAATGGCGTTGCGCCTGCTTTGATAAAGTGGTTTAACCCCGCAGACCGACTCTATGTAGGCTGAGTTTGTGGTATCCAAGGTATTAAATTCGGTCTGCATAGTCTGAATTTCATTTAGGCTAAGCTCCTTGATGATTATTATGCTGGCGGCCATATCTCGTTCTAACAAGAAAGCACGGAGATGGCTGGGTATGGACTGTGGGTTCATGAGCAAACCAAAATAGCCGCCTTCCTCAAAGGCGTTAATCTCGCAATAAGCGGTGCTTAAAGGTAGAAAACGCAGTGCGGTGTTGAGGGCGTCCCTGAGGGTTCGACAGGTTCGCAATGAGAAACCCCAAATCCCGAAAGTGGCGATGTTGTAGCAAAGGCCAATTTTAAAGCCTAGTGCGGGTATATTGGGTAGTGCGAGCATGATGTTTTCAATGAGCCGCATTTCCTGTTCACGCTCTATGAGTACCGCGCCGTCGTTAAGGCTGTGCTCTGAAATGTCGGTCCCAAATAAGCAGGTTTCCGTATCTACACCGTGATTTTTCGCAAAATTTATCATCACTTTGCTTATAGCGACGGGACGACGGGTGCTCTGGGTATTTCCCATGTGAAAAGCCTGAGTTGGGTGGCGCTAATTTGTGGCCATAAGTACCGCGCGAAAGGACATAAGTGTCATGTTACTTTTAAAGGCGCCGCTGTACATTGAGTACTGTTAAATAATTCAATTTTCAATTATTACATGGTAATGACAATGCAGGAAGAGCTAAAGGACTTAAATAAGAAGGCTTTAGGTGCCGCGATAAGTTATATGGGTAAAGTTGCTTGGCCGACGATAGCGCTTACATTTCTTGTATGTAGTCTATTCGTACTATGTATAGTGCTTTTTGCAAATGATGTGATAACCGTTTGGTTGGCTACACCGCTTGTTAGTGTCCTAACCTATATGGCGTATACGCCCTTGCACGAAGCTGTCCACGGAAATATTCATGGTAGTAGGTCGAGGATGCGGTGGGTGAACGATGTTTGTGGCTATCTGGTTGCGCCCATTATCGGTGTTCCGTTTGCCTCCCATCGTCACGAGCATTTTACTCATCACCGTTATACCAACATTAAAGGAAAGGACCCGGATTATTTGATTAGCGAGATGGGTAAGGGGCCTTTTAGTGTGTTGCTGACGACCCTAAAGTTCTTCTATGCTCAGAATAGTTTCTTCGCGGAAAATAATTGGCACTCTGCCGATTTAAAAGAGCGTGTTGTTTACAGTGCTGAACTGTGTTTCTCGCTGGGGTGGCGTCTACTTGCTATCTTGCTTATTGATCAGCCTGGCATCTCTATTGTTGTTTTGGTGGGGTATTTCTTTGGCGGTCTCTTTACGGCTTATTGGTTTGCGTATCGGCCGCATTATCCGTATGACAATACTGAGCGCTACCAGAATACGAGTAGCCTCATTATGCCCCCGTGGATGCGTCCGTTGGAATGGTTTTGGTTAGGCCAAAATATTCACTCAGTTCACCACCTATTTCCTCGGGTTCCCTTCTATCGCTATCACGCGCTGCATCGCGAAATTGAGCCGATACTCCGCGCGCATGGTACGCCAATCATAGGGATTTGGAGCCGGGCGCCAGTGACCTAGTATTAGCTTAGTGAAACGCCGCCATCACAACTTCAAAGCCAATCAGCAGGATGACGATCCATTCGAGAAAAGCACTGTGACTGTGGTTTTGCTCGTCGGCCAGTATTTCTAAAAGCTCGTGTATGGTGCCCAGCTTTTGGGATAAGACGTCAACCCGCGGCTTAATGTCGAGGTAGCGAGCAAGCTGCATATAGGTTGATTCTAGGTTTGGATGCTCCCAGAAAAACTCTGGGGTATCGAGCAAGCCATAATGCAAAATAATATCGCTTTTGGCCGCGAACAGGCGGCCGCGAATTTTGGCCAGTTCTTTGCGCCGCAGGGGAATTTTACCCTTTTCTGCCAAGGTTGCCGGTATATGCGCGGTGGCTTTGATATTGTCCAAGACCATGGTTTCAAACACGATCAGCTGGGTAGATTGTGCCAGTGCGTGAGATACCGCCAGTCTAAGCAGATGGTCGTCGCCAGGTAGCGATATTTGGTCGCCGCGAACGCTGAGCTGCTCGGCGTTCAAGGTGAACTGAAATAGCTCGCGGCCGCGTTTGGTTGATTCCAGCAGAATATAAGGTGTCACGCGTTTTATGAGTAGCTGTTGGTCGTCGTCAGACACGGCCCAAAATACCACTATACCGTATTGAAACAGCCAAGCTTCGCCAGACACGGTGGGTACATGATAGGCGTCGCGATAGCGGGTGAACTCATAGGGCGCAAGGGCGGCACTTTCAAGCTCTGGTATTTGGAATGCGTCACCTAGGTTGATAACGCTGATTGTTGAATTGCAAAATGGCATATTGCCACCTCGTGCGGGGCGCGCCGGCCGGTCGGAAAGTGGCAGGATGCCACTGGGCGCGCATCATATTCGCAGTCTATTTGTTAGGCAATATCTATTGGTCGATTTTTGAACAAAATTAGGCATAAAAAAAGGGGCCCTTGTGAGGCCCCTTCGCTGTGCTGAAAATGCGTTTTTTAAACGATTTTCTTCATTGCAGTCATGTAACCGCGCAGTCTGCGGCCAACAACTTCAACTGGGTGGTTGCGAATCGCCGCGTTAACGGTGATCAGCTCTTGGTTGTCTACACCGAGGTCTTTGGTGTTCAGGCCTTTACCGATGATGTCGGTAGACACCTTGCTCATGAAGTCTGCTAGCAGTGGACGACAAGCGTGATCGAACAGGTAGCAGCCGTATTCAGCGGTGTCTGAAATAACCACGTTCATTTCATACAGCTTGCGACGGGCAATGGTGTTAGCGATCAGTGGCGTTTCGTGCAGCGACTCGTAGTAAGCAGACTCTGGCTCCATACCGGCAGCAACCATGCACTCAAACGCGAGTTCTACACCAGCTTTACACATAGCAACCAGCAAAATACCGTGGTCGTAGTACTCTTGCTCGCTGATTTTAACATCGCCGGCAGGGGTCTTTTCAAAGGCTGTTTCTGCGGTGGCAGCGCGCCAAGCGTGCAGGTTTTTGTCGTCGTTCGCCCAGTCTTCCATCATGGTCTTAGAGAAGTGGCCGCTGATGATGTCGTCTTGGTGCTTTTCGTACAGCGGGCGCATGATGTCTTTCAGCTCTTCGGCCAAATCAAAGGCTTTGATTTTGGCAGGGTTGCTAAGACGGTCCATCATATTGGTGATGCCGCCGTGCTTTAGGCCTTCTGTTACTGTTTCCCAGCCGTACTGAATGAGTTTAGACGCGTAGCCTGCGTCGATGCCTTGCTCAACCATTTTGTCGAAGCACAGAATGGCGCCAGTTTGCAGCATGCCGCAAAGAATGGTCTGTTCGCCCATGAGGTCAGACTTAACTTCAGCAATTGGTGAAGATTCCAGAACACCGGCGCGGTCGCCGCCAGTACCAGAGGCCAGTGCCTTGGCAATTGCCATGCCTTCGCCTTTAGGATCGTTTTCACGGTGAACAGCGATCAGTGTTGGTACACCAAAGCCGCGCTTATATTCTTCGCGCACTTCAGTGCCGGGGCATTTTGGGCACATCATCACAACGGTGATGTCTTTACGGATTTGCATGCCTTCTTCAACCAAGTTGAAGCCGTGGGCGTAATCTAAGCAAGCGCCTTCTTTCATTAACGGCATAACGGCGTTAACAACAGGAGTGTGCTGCTTGTCTGGTGTAAGGTTCATCACCACGTCAGCAGTGGGGATCAGTTCTTCGTAAGTGCCAACGGCAAAACCATTCTCAGTCGCGTTTTTCCAGCTTTGACGCTTCTCGGCAATGGCTTCAGCGCGGAGTGTGTAAGACACATCTAAGCCAGAGTCGCGCAGGTTCAAGCCCTGGTTAAGACCCTGTGAACCACAACCGATAATGACAATTTTCTTGCCTTTCAGGTATTCGCAGCCATCTGCGAACTCACTGCGATCCATAAAACGGCATTTGCCGAGCTCTTGCAGCTGAAGACGCAGCGGCAGGCTATTGAAGTAATTCTGGCCCATGATTCTCTCCTAATAGGTATGTAAAATTGGTCTGCGGGCAGGTGCGATCCCACAATGGCGGCCACTTTAGCACTGCTTGTTTGTTGCGTAAAATGATATATAGTTGATGTAGTGTTGCGTTTTTAGCATTTAGTCGGAGGTCTGGTGTCGGACGTCGGACGCGCAGGCTTGCTCATGTCGGTTTTGCATCCGACGCCCGACATCCGACGTCAGACTTGCTTCTATGAATCTCAAAGAACTCCAAACCTTCATCCACCTCAGCCAATCCCTGCACTTTGGCCGCACCGGCGACGCTATGCATCTTAGTGCTTCGGCGGTAAGCCGCTCGGTGATGCGTTTAGAGGAACAGGTTGGCGTGTCCTTATTTGAGCGCGATAATCGCCGCGTACAGTTGACCGCCGCAGGGCGAGAATTTCTGCGCTATGCTGAACAGGCGGTGGTGAATTGGCAGTCGATTATTCAGCGCCTGCACGTGCACAGTGAAGCCCTGCAGGGAGAGTTGGGCTTATTTTGTTCGGTTACGGCTTCTTATAGTGTGCTTAGTAATATTCTTGAGGTGTTTCGGCAACGGTATCCTGCTATAGAATTGAAACTGCATACAGGTGACCAAGCAGATGCTATAGAGCGAATTGCCGAGGGTGGCGAGGATCTGGGTATTACCGCCAAGCCAAAGCAGTTGTCGCCGCGTTTGCAGTATCAAGAGTTAACGCGCTCGCCACTGCGTTTGTTAGTGCCTAATATTCCCTGCGCGGTAAATGAGCAGATCGCTGCGGCGGGTGAGGTGTTGTCGCCGCAGATCTTGGCGACGCTGCCCTTTATACTGCCGGAGCGCGGGGTGGCGCGGACTTTAATCGAGCAGTGGTTTCGGCAGATGCAAATTAAACCCAGTGTTTACGCTCAGGTCAGCGGCCATGAGGCGATAGTAAGTACTGTGGCGCTCGGGCTGGGGATTGGTGTGGTGCCAGAACTGGTTTTGGCAACGAGCTTTTTACGGGAGCGGGTGCGGGTGATTCCAGTGGAGCCAGCTTTGCCAATGATGGAAATTGGGGTGGTGGTCTTGCAGCAACGATTGTCCAATCCGCTGGTCAAAGCGTTTTGGGATTGCGCTAGGTCATCGTACAGTTAGCGCATTTAATTTATGATGCCTCTTTTATAGACATATTTAACTAATCGGGAATGCTATGACAGAACAACAGGGCAACGACAAGCCGAAATCGCCGTTTGACACGGAAGCCTTGCTGCTGATTGACGACCATGAGGAAGAGGTCTCGGTGAATGGTAAGACCGAGCGTAAGCGTGGTATTTACTTGCTGCCCAATCTTTTTACCACCGCGGCACTGTTTGCCGGGTTCTTCGCGATCATCTCTGGCATGCACGGCAATTTTGAAAATGCCGCTATCGCTATTTTTGCCGCCATGATATTTGACGGTTTGGATGGCCGGGTCGCGCGACTGATGAACGCGCAAAGTAAATTTGGCGCAGAATACGACAGTCTGTCTGATATGGTGTCCTTTGGTGTGGCGCCGGCGTTGGTGGTGTTTAGCTGGGCGCTGGTCGATTTAGGTAAATTCGGTTGGGCTGTGGCCTTTATCTATGTGGCCTGCGCGGCTTTACGTCTGGCGCGCTTTAATACG